>PFFX01000022.1 GCA_002783385.1 Rhodobacterales bacterium CG15_BIG_FIL_POST_REV_8_21_14_020_59_13
TCCTTGTATCCGCACAGATCCGCTCCGGCCATTGCAGCCAGATTAACAGGTCCTGACCCTAATTCCGGATGCGGAAAGTCACACCATAGGTCCGCGGATCACCCGGATAGCCGTTAATATTGCCCGGCAGGGTGGAGTCAAAGGAGCCTTGCAGATACCCTTCATCGGCCAGATTGCGGCCCCAGACCTGAACTTCCCAGCGGCCATCCTGTGCTGCCAGACCGACGCTGCCATTCAGCAATGTGAAGGCATCCTGGGTCTGCAGCGGATCAAGCTGCGTTGTCAGGAAAGAGTCGGACCGGAAATAGACTTCACCACGCAGGAACATTTCCAGATTGTCGGAAATTGGACGCTGATAAAGCGCTGTGACATTGCCGGTCAGCTCGGGGCTGCCAACATCACGCCCGGACAAATCCTGGACCGGAACCAGAGCCGGTGAGGTCGCGCTCGCACGGAAGGTACAATTGGACGTATCCGATACCGGGCAAGGGCCATCGGTAAAGGTCACATACTTGTTTTCCCACAGCCACAATACACCGCCGGTAAAGGTCAGACTCTCGGTCGGACGGAAAAGTCCTTCCAGTTCCAGACCCGTGATCTGTATCTCCCCCGCATTGTCCGGAACAAAGGACGAGCCGGTAAAGACATTGGTCTGGAAATCCTCGACATTCTGGCGGAAGGCGGCTGCGTTCAGCATCAGCACATTGCCGATGGTCGTTTTCAAACCGATTTCCCAAGCCGTAACGGTCTCCGGATCAAAGGTGAAACTGCCGACACGGGCAGCGGCAGAATCGAGGGCGAAGCCGCCTCCCTTGTAACCCTGCGTATAGGACGCATAGAGGTTCAGATCATCGGAAGCATCATAGCTGACGATCAGTGTGCCCGACACATCCGAATCCGAACGTGAGGAATTGAAGTCCGGTGCCGGCGGGAAGAATTGCAAGGCGCCAAGCCCAAGCAAAGTGTTGACATTCGGGTCAACGGCAGCCGCCTGAGCGCCCGCAACAATTTGCGCAAAACCGGTCGGATTGGCCGTCTGGACAAAATTGACGTTCGCCGGTGTGAACGGCAGGCCCGTTGCCTGGGTGAAGGCGGCCGGGAAGATCAACGCATTGAAGCCGATCTGTACGAAGTCCAGTGCCGCGAACGGATCTTGAATCGAAATGTCCGAACGCGCATCTTTTTCATCATTGGTATAGCGCAGACCGCCCGTAAGGGTCAGGCGATCATTGACGTGCCAGTCCAGCTGTCCAAAGAGGGCAAAACTGTCATTATTCTGCCAGAAGGTCGAGGACTGACCCGAGCCCGCCGCCAGATATTGCCCTGGCACACACCCGCCGATGAACGGGCCTTGTGGACCATTACAAAGGGATTCGACGAGCCCGACAGCACTGCCCGGTGTAAACGGATTACCGTCCAGATCGGAGAACAGGTCAGCAAACGGGCGCAAAAGCGGACCCTGACGCGTGATGTTGGTCGTGTTCAGATTCTGGTGGAAGAAATAGGCACCAAACAGATAATCCACATTCCGGTCACCCGTAGAGGTTAGCCGGAATTCCTGGGTGGTGGTCTGGTAGTCCTGGTCCAGGAAACGGCGCTGGTTGAAGGGCTGATCGACCCAGTCCGGGTCAATGTCCTGATCCTCGTTATAGGCACGATAGGCCGTGATGGAGGTAAAGGTGACACCGTCAAATTCCCAGTTGGCTTCCACCGAGAGGCCGCCACTTTCCACAAACGAGCTGACGCTGCCATCAATTGCGAGCCTGCCGGAAAAAGGGTTTACCGGCAATTGAGTCACACCGAGGATGGTGAAGGCCCCCGCATTTCCCGGAGAAACCCGCGTAAACGGTGCGGCACAGCAGTTTTCATCGATTTCCTGCATGTCACCGATAATCCGCAGCGAGAAACGGTCATTCGGTTCGAAGTACAACTGGCCACGCCATCCCCAGCGATCCCGCTCATTCACATCACGGCCATCGGGCACGTTGACAATGAAACCGTCACGCTGGTTGATATTCACGTCGAGGCGGCCGGCAATGCCTTCGCCCAAACCGCTTTCGACCATGCCGCGGAAAGTGCGCTGATTGAAACTGCCGAGCGTCATTTCAGCTTCATAGCCAAATTCATCGGACGGTGTTTGTGTCACGAAATTGATCACACCCGCCGAAGTGTTTTTACCGAACAGGGTCGATTGCGGGCCACGCAGCACTTCGATGCGCTCGACGCCGAGGAAGTCACCGATGGAGGCACCGTTGCGGGAGCGGTAAACCCCGTCCACAAAAACACCGACCGACGGCTCGATGCCGAAGTTGAAGGTCGAGGATCCAACAGCCCGGATAGAGAAGCTGGTGTTAGACGAAGACGCATTCTGGGAAACCGAGAGCGAAGGCACGAGTGTCTGCAAGTCCCGGACATCCCGCAATTGCGATTGTTCCAGCACATCGCCCGAGACAGCCGTAACGGCCACCGGCGTGTCCTGCAGCGTGGTTTCACGCCGCTGTGCGGTCACCGTAATGGTGTCCATCGTCTGTGAGTAGACTGGAGCTGCCGCAATAACGGCCATCGCCAGTGCTGTCGAACCGAGTGCCAGTCCGCGAATGGATTTCTGCATATTTCTCCCCCTGGATAACCGCGTTTCTCTTGCGGCTTGAGCTTTTATTACGCCTACTAGATCAAACTTCGATGCTCTTGTCAGTAGCGAACGCGCAACAGGCGAGCATTGAATTTCATCAGCACGTGCAAGACGTGTGCCCAATACACGTTAACAGGGGGGAAATGTTACCGATATGGCTCTAAGAATTCTGGGCGGCATTCTGCTGCTGATTGTTGTGCTGGTCTCGATTGCGGCCAGCTGGTTTTTCCGGCCTTGGTCCGATTATTCCCCTGCGCGGGTGCAAGCAGCCTTCGATCCAGAGAACATAGTCGATGTCTCGCTTAACATGGCGGACTATTTTCCTTACGCGGTGATCGAAGCCACTGATCCGGATCCGCTGCCGCGCGAGTTCCGGGCGCTGGACGTGTCTTATGCCTTCGAAAGCGAGACCCGGTCTCTGGACCAGTATCTTGAATCCACCCATGCTCTGGGGCTGGTCGTGGTGCAGGACGGCATGATTGTTCACGAACAATATCTCAACGGCGCAGACATGATGAGCCGGCCGACCTCCTGGTCAGTAGCCAAGAGCTTTGTAGCCACCTTGATCGCCATGGCCATGCAGGAAGGCCGGATCTCCAGCCTCGATCAGTTGGCCCAGGAATTTGCACCGCAATTTGAAGGCTCGGCCTTCGGCGAGACCTCGCTGCGCCACCTTCTGATGATGTCGACGGGTATCGATTTCGTTGAGGATTATGATGATCCCGACTCAGATGTCGGCGTCCTGTTCGCGGATCCCTTTGTCTGGGGCAGCGATATCGACCAGTCCCTGCTGCAGTTCGAGCGCGTGACGGACCCGGGAACGGAATTCGACTACATCTCCTCTGCCAGCCATGTGCTGTCGGCCGTTCTGCGTGGCATTTATGATCAGCCCCTGCACCTGATCGTACAGGAAAAGATCTGGGAACGGCTGGGAATGGAAAGCGAGGCCTACTGGAACCAGAATGTCATGGGCGAAGATGGAGTGGCGCTTGGCTATTGCTGTCTCAATGCCCGGCCCGTGGATTTCGCCCGCCTCGGCCTGCTCTATCTCAATGACGGCATCTGGGAGGGCGAGCGCCTGCTGCCCGAAGGCTGGGTTGAAATGGCCACGCGCGCCAATGCGCCCTTCCAGGAAGCCGGTGCCACCGACCCCTTGCGTGGCTATGGACTGCATTTCTGGTTTCCGGAAACCGATCGCGGCGAGTTTTTTGCGGCCGGTATTTATGGCCAGTACATCTGGGTCGATCCTTCGCGCAATCTGGTGATCTCCCGCTTTGCCGCCGATCCGCAATGGGGGGCCCATACCGCAGAGACGTTTGCCGCTTTCCGCGCCATCGCCGTTGAAGTGACGGGAGAATAGACATGACAGATCACGCAACAGAATATGATTACATCATTGTCGGGGCCGGTTCGGCGGGCTGTGTTGTCGCCGAACACCTCTCCAGGGACCGTGATGTGACCCTCTGCCTTCTCGAAGCTGGCAAGTCGGACAACCACCCCAACATCCGCACGCCCATGCTTTTGAAGGAAGTTGTCTCCGGCGGTCCTTTCAACTGGAATTATGAAACCGAGCCGCAAGAGCGGTTGAATAATCGCCGCCTGTTCTGGCCGAGGGGCAAGACCATCGGCGGATCCTCCTCCATCAACGCCATGCACTATATGCGCGGCGCGCCGGAAAATTTCGACGAGTGGGGCGAGATGATTGGCGATAAGGGCTGGAGCTGGACCGATGCCCTGGAGCGGTTCAGACGTCAGGAAAACAATAATGCCTTCTCCGGTCCGCTTCACGGAAATGACGGACCATTGCATGTTCAGTCCATCCCCAAACTCAACTCTTTAACGAAATTGTTTCTCGCCGCCGGAGGCGAACTGCAATACCCGGAAAACGATGATTTCAACGGTGAGAAACAATACGGCTTTGGACCCTATCAGGTGACCATGAAAGGTCCGCGCCGCTGGAGTGCCGCCGACGCCTTCCTGCGTCCGGCACTGGAGCGCGGCAACATCACCGTCATCACCGAGGCTCTCGCCCACAAGGTCCGCCTTGAGGGCGGGAAAGCCACCGGTGTGGTCGCCGATATCAAGGGCGAGCTGACCGAATTGACAGCGCGCAGGGAGGTGATCCTGTCCGGCGGCGCGATCAATTCGCCGCAATTGCTGCAGCTTTCTGGCATTGGCGATGCGGACTGGCTGCGCGCCGCAGGTGTGACACCGGAAGTCGACCTGCCCGGTGTCGGGCGCAATCTTCAGGACCATCTGGATATTGCTGCGGTTGCCACCGTGAAAACATCCGAAGCCATTGGCCTGTCCCTGCAGCGTTTGCCCAAGAACATCTATGACGTGCTGCGCTGGATGATCCGAGGCGATGGCGATTTCACCATCAATCCGGTGCAGGGCGGAGCCTTCATTTCTTCGTCTGTTGCCGGAGACATACCGGACCTGCAGCTGGTTTTTATTCCCGGCTATTCGCTCAACCACGGCAAGGACACCAAGATGGGACATGGCATGACCTTGCATGTCTGCCATCTCTATCCGCAAAGCCGGGGTGAAATCCGCATCACCAGCAATGATCCGGCAGAATACCCAGCCATCGACCCCAATTATCTGGCCACCGATTTCGACCTGACTGCCCTGACCGACGGCTATGAGAAAATCATCGAAATCCTGCGTGCACCGGCTTTTAAGGACGAATTCGTCGAATGGGTCCATCCTGAAACCATCGGTTCGCGGGATGATCTGGTGGCCGACATTCGACAGCGCGCCGAAACGCTTTACCATCCAACCTCGACCTGCGCGATGGGAAGTGGCGAACTGGCCGTGCTCAATGCCGACTGCAGCGTCAAGGGCGTGGACGGCTTGAAGGTTGTGGACGCATCCGCCATGCCGCGCCTGGTCGGCGGAAACACCAACGCGCCAACAATGATGTTGGCCGACAAGGCTGCTGAAATGATCCGCGAAAAGACCTGAGGGAGAAAGATATGAGTGATCTCGACAACAAGCAGATCGAGCGCATGGGAGGGGTCTTCCGCTCCCAGAAAGCCGCTTTTGAGGCCGGCCGCCACCGCAGCTACAAGGATCGTCTGCGCGATATCGGTGCCATTGGCGCGCTGACCCAAAAACACGCCGATGCCATCAAGGATGCGGCGGCAGCCGATTTCGGCGTGCGCTCACGCTGTGAAACCCAGCTGACGGAAGTCACGTATATGACCACAGCGGTCAAACATGCCCGCCGCCACCTCTGGAGCTGGATGCAGAACAGGAAAGTCTCCGTTCCCGGCAATCTGGCACCAGGCAAGGCCTATATACGCCGCGAGCCAAAGGGTGTCGTGGGGATCATTTCACCCTGGAATTACCCTTACCAGCTGGCTTTCTCGCCCATTCTCGCCGCTCTGGCAGCCGGGTGCCGCATCATGCTGAAACCGTCCGAGCTGACGCCCAACATGTCGGAATTGATGCGCCGCATGCTGGCTGAGGAATTTGACGAAACCCATATCGCGGTTCTGCTGGGCGGACCGGCCGTAGGGGAAGCCTTCACCAAAATCCCATTCGACCATCTTCTCTACACCGGCTCGACCCATGTCGGCCGGATGGTCGCCAGAGCCGCCGCAGAAAACCTCACCCCCGTCACGTTGGAACTGGGCGGCAAATCGCCGGTCATCATCGACAAGGGGTTCAAGGCAAAGGACGCGGCCGCCTCCCTCAGCTTCGGCAAATTCATGAATGCCGGACAGACCTGCATCGCTCCCGATTATGTACTCGCCCCGCCAGATCAAATCCGGTCAATTGGTGAGGCTATCATCGCCAAGGCCGAGAAAAGCTATCCGGATTGGGCCACCGATGGGGATTACACCGCCATCGTCTCCGACCGTCATTATGAGCGCCTCAACGCAATGATCGAGGAAGCAAAGGCGGGCGGCGCGGAAATCCTTCAGGCCAAGGGCGGCGATCCTGGCAATGCCCGCAAGATCGCGCCGACCGTGGTGCTCAATCCGCCGCAAGACTCAAAACTGATGCAGGAGGAAATCTTCGGACCCGTCCTGCCCATTCTCGCCCATGACGGGCTGGACGATGCCATGAAACGCGTCAATGCAGGGGACCGCCCGCTCGCCCTCTATGTCTATTCCAAAGACAAAAAGGCCGTGCGGCGCGTTCTGCAAGGCACCATCTCCGGCGGGGCCGTGGTGAACAACACCATGCTGCACTATTCGGTCGAGGATTTACCTTTTGGCGGTGTCGGCGCATCGGGCTATGGCGCATATCATGGTGAGGCCGGATTCGAGACCTTCACCCATGCGCGCAGCATATTTGAAGCGCCAGTCTGGCATCCCTCACGCCTTATCGCACCGCCCTATGGCAAACTCTTCAACATGATTGCGAACAAATAGACCATGCTGACAGACAAGATCGTATTGATCACCGGCGCCTCCCGTGGCGTTGGTAAGGAAACCGCGCGCGCCTGTGCAAGGGCGGGCGCGAAAGTCATCCTCCATTTCAACGTCAATAAGGACGCGGCCACCGCGCTCGCAAAAGAGGTTGATGCTGTTGGCTGCGTGGCTGAGGATTTGTCGCAAAAAGGCGCGGCAGACCGCCTCTGGCAGCAGGCCATGACCATGGCCGGGCAAGTCGATGCAGTGGTCAACAATGCCGGCGTTTACCGCGAAACACCGCTGCATGATGCCCAAAGCTGGGACCGGAACTGGGCTGAGCAATTCCAGGTTAATGTCATGGCGCCATGTGAGCTGATGCGCAACGCCATCAATGACTGGGGATCACAGGGCGGCGCCATCGTCAATATCGCCTCCCGTGCTGCTTATCGCGGAGACGGTCCGGACCATACCGGATATGCCGCCTGCAAAGCCGCGCTGGTGGCCGCCGCCAAGACTCTCGCCCGTGCTCATGCGCACAATTATGCCCTGATCTACACGCTGACGCCGGGCTGGATTGAAACCGACATGGCCCCGTCCCGCGTGGAAGCGCGCGCCGCCGCGATCGCCGAAATACCGCTGGGCCGCGTCGCCCAACCGGAAGAGATCGCTGCCATGACGGCCTTCCTGCTCTCCGGCCAGTGCGGATCGGCCACAGGTTCGGTTATAGACATCAATGGCGCAAGCTTTATGCGCTGACCAGACTCCCCATCTGCGCAAACCCTGCTAGATTTAGCGTGAACGCTGTTCACAAATTCACGGCCTCAGGGGGAGCTTTCATGCATTGGGTGGTTCGCGGTCTTGCCGCTATACTTGGTCTTGTCATTGTTGTTGCCGCCCTCGGCCTTGGCTATGGCTATTGGCGATTTTCTTCTTCCATGCCGCGCACCGAAGGCACGATCGAGGTCGCGGGCATCTCCGCCGATGTCCAGATCGCCCGCGATGAATATGGCGTGCCGCATATTTTCGGCGAAACCGGTGAGGATATCTATTTCGCCATTGGCTACGCCCACGCGCAGGACCGCTTTTTCCAGATGGATCTGATGCGCCGCTATGTGCATGGCGAACTCTCTGCCCTGCTCGGCCATCTCAATCCCGCAACCGTCACCGCTGATGCACGCAGCCGCAATCGCGGATATCATCTGGTTGCCAGTGCCGCCGCTGAAAATCTCTCACCGGAATTTCATTCCGCTGCCGATGCCTATGTTGCTGGTGTCAATGCCCGTCTGGCCGAAGGCCATTACCCGCCCGAATACCTGATTCTGCAAGCCACGCCGGAGCCCTGGGAATTGCGCGATTCCATGGCTGTTGTGGTCTATATGGCAGACAGTCTGGCCGCCGGAGAAGGTGAGGAAGTCGCCCGCCGCGAACTCGCTGAAATTCTTAGCCCGACACAGCTATCCGAATTCCTGCCGGCCTATCCCGATTGGGCACCGAACATGCTGCAGGATGAAGATTTCGAGCCCGCCTCAGCTCCGGTCGATCCCACAACCGAAGCTCAACCCGATTATGATGACGGCTCCAATGCCTGGGTCCTGTCCGGTGAACATACGGCGTCTGGCGAGCCATTGCTCGCGAACGACCCGCACCTGGCCCTTGGGGCACCGGGCATCTGGTATTTCGCCCGTCTGAACCTGCCGCAAGGCGCCATTGCCGGAGCGACCATTGCCGGCTCGCCGCTGGTTGTCCTTGGGCGTAATCAGGTCTCGGCCTGGGGCTTCACCAATACCGGGTTCGACGTCATCGACATGGTGCCACACGCGCCGGGAACGCTGGCCACCACCGAGCGAACCGAGGTGATCGAGGTCCGGGGCGGGGCCGATATTGCCATTACCATTCGCGATGCTGAAAATGGCCCGGTCCTCGATCCGGAATATTTCGACCTCGACGTTTTCGGGAATCAGGATGTTGTTTTGGTCTCAACCGCGCTGGATCGCTCCAATCAGGTCGCAAGCGTCTCCTATAATCTGATGCTGTCACAATCCTTCGAGGAATTTGTCGAGGCCGGACGTGGTTTTACTGCGCCGATGCAGAACATGCACTACGCCAATGTCGATGGCACGATCGGCTATACGACGCCCGGCCTGCTGCCGATCCGCGATGAGGACGGCAACTGGACCGGTTATGTGCCGTATGAAGACTTGCCGCGCGTTGAAAACCCGGTCTCCGGCCGCATTGCCTCCGGCAATAACCGCATTGTCCCTGACAATTATGGTTATGACACGCCGGGCAGCTATGCCGCTTACAGGGCCGCGCGGATAGAAGAGCGCTTGGATGAGACTGGCGCCCATACACCGGACACCTTCCACGATATCCAGATGGATCAGGTCTCGGCCCAGATTCAGCGCATCCTACCCGCCTTGCAGGCCGCCACGCCGCAGACCGCTCACGGACAACAGGCCTTGCAGCGCATCCGGAACTGGAATGGCGACATGGATGCCCTGCTCGCCGAGCCGCTCATCTATTCGCTGTGGTATCGCGACATACAGGAAGGCATTTATGCCGACGAGCTCGGGGATGATTTCCTGCGTCACCTCTCCACGCGCCGTGTTTTCACCGAAAACGTCCTGATCGGCGATGACGGGCATTGGTGCGATAACATCTCAACAGAAGCGGTGGAAACCTGTCCGGAAATTCTGGGCACCGCACTTGATGCCGCCATGGCACGCGGCATTGAAACCTACGGCCCCGACATCGACAACTGGACCTGGGGCCAGGCCCATCAGGCGGTCTTTGATCACCCGGTCTTGACCGGCTCCGGCCTTCCCCTTCTTGAAAACTGGTTCACCGTCCGCCAGCCGGTGGGCGGCGACAGCTCCACGGTGAATGTCGGGGTTTATTCCGTTCGCGACGGTTCGTTCGATGTCTTCCACGGCCCGTCCTTGCGCGCGATCTATGACCTGTCCGATCTGGACTCTTCGCGCTTCATGCATGCGCCCGGACAATCCGGTCACCCCTGGTCGGATCACTATCGCGACCTGGCACCCATGTGGGCCGCCGGAGAGACATTTGAAATGCGCACTGACTGGACACCGGAGAATGCGCCGGAAGGTGTGCGTATCCTGACCCTGACACCCGAAAACTAGGAGGCCTGACATGGCGATCCGGATTACCCGCCGTGGCGCGCTTTTTGGCGCCACAGGTCTGGCTTTTGCAGCCGCTGCCTGTTCACCTGGTCCAAGGCGGCCGGAACCCGAAGCCCAGACCGGTCCCTTCCGGCATGGCGTCGCCTCCGGAGAACCGGACCAGACCAGCGTCGTGCTCTGGACGGCCATCACCGATGATGCCGGTGGTGAATATGTCTTTCAGCTGGCGGCGGACAATAATTTCGAGAGCATTATCTTCGAGGAGCGCGAACAACGTACCTATGTGACCAGCAATGCGGTCTCGACCTTCAAGACGATCGCCACCGGGCTGGAACCCGGCACCGTCTATTTCTATCGCATGTTGTTTAATGGCATTTCCTCACCCGTCGGCCGCACAAAAACCCTGCCGGAAGGCGCGGTGGAGCGCTTCAACATGGCGGTGTGTTCCTGCTCGAACTATCCGGCGGGCTATTTCAACGCCTATCGCGAACTCGCCAATACGCCGGATCTGGATCTGGTTCTGCATCTCGGCGATTACATCTACGAATACGGCGCAGACGGATACGCATCAGACGAGGCAGAAAATATGGGCCGGGTGGTCGATCCGCTGCATGAGCTGGTGGATTATGGTGACTATGCCCGCCGTCACGCCCTTTACAAGACTGATCCGGATCTGCAGGCCGCCCATGCGGCGGCCCCCTGGCTGATGATGTGGGATGATCACGAAGTCGCCAATGATTCATGGACTCACGGCGCGGAAAACCACAATGAAGGTGAAGGAGAATATAGTATACGCGTTTACAACGCTTTGCTCGCCTTTCATGACTGGAATCCGACCCGGGAACCGTCAGATCAGATCGGCACAGCTCGCATTGCCGAGATTGGCGATCTGGCAACCCTCGCCGTCACTGAATCCCGCCTTGGCGCCCGAGATGAACCGATGGATTTTTCCAGCTTCCCCGTCGCGGATGATGCCGATCCCGATGATCCCGCCAACCAGCAGGCGATTGCAGAGTGGCGCGCCACTGAAATCGGCCGGGAAGACCGGGAAATGCTGGGCACAGCCCAGATTGCGCAGATCGCCCGCGCTTTCGCAGCCGCCGCCAGCAAGCCGTGGCGGTTGCTCGGGGGCCAAGTGATCATGGGCCGTGTCGAAACGCCCAATATGATCGAGGCTCTGCCCGGCTGGCTGAAATTCATTGTCGCAAAGACCGATGACCTTGCCTGGGGATATATCACCCGCTCACAATTCGACATTCCCTTCAATCTGGACGCTTGGGACGGCTATGTCGCAGAACGCGAGCGTTTGTATGATGCTGTCCGGGCCAATGGCAGCGACATGATCGCCTTTGCCGGCGACAGCCACAATTTCTGGACCAATCGTCTGACCGATGCAGAGGGCCGCCATATGGGCTTTGAATTCGGAACCAGTTCGATCACATCGCCCTCACCCTTTGAACGGGTCCCGGCGCCCGGCGTCTCCTTCTCCCGGCTCATCGAGGAGAAGAATGCCGATGTGATCCGCCACAATGACCGTGACAAGGGCTTCATCCGGGTAACGCTGACGCCTGAGGCAATCGAGGCCGACTTCGTGACTGTTTCCACCATCAAGCGCCGCGGCTACACGCCCGGCTCCGACAGCCGCTGGCACGTGACTCGTGGCCCGGATGGCCTCGAACTCGGCGTCATCTGAGCGAACAAATATAGAATCAATTCAACCAACTGAATCGACTCAGTTTTCCGGATTCGGAATGAGATTCCGATTCCGCTTTGCCTGTGGTGTAATAGCGGTAACTGGCCGCCCTTAAATGGTCATGATAGGCAGGCATCACGCTGTTTCATGTCAGGCCGACGGGAAGGATTTCGGGCATGCCCTCACGATTTGAAGAAGCCGGCGGCGATCCTGTGCCCACGGTAAAATTTACCGGTCCGGGGCGTTATCTCTTCTGGATGACTGTTTTTCTGGCGGCTGTCGGTGTGATGGCGGTCCTGCTGATCGGCCCGCTCGAAACCGCTTTCATGGCGAATGTGGCCATCAACGGCCTGATCATCGCGGTTTTGCTGATTGGTATTCTCTACACTTACCAGCAAGCCCTCGCCATAGGCCCGGCCGCGCGCTGGCTAGTGCGTTTCCGCACCTCAGATGATTCCGACGCCCTGTCCAGCCCGCCCAGCATGATCGCACCCATGGCGTCGATGATGGGCGATGCCGGGTCCCGCGTCCGCATTTCCACCGCTTCGGTCCGCACTGTGCTGGATTCGGTCGGCGCGCGGATGGCGGAATCGGGCGCTTTCACCCGCTATTTTGGACGCTTGCTGATCTTCCTTGGCCTGCTCGGCACTTTCTGGGGCCTGCTTCAGGTCGTCACCGAAGTCGGTGAAGCCGTCCGCGCTGTCACCGCCTCGTCAAGCGGCGGCGAAGCCGATGTGCTGCGATTGATGTCAGCCATCGAAAACCCGATCCAGGGTATGGGAACGGCCTTTGCGTCCTCTCTGTTCGGCCTTTCCGGATCGCTCGTTATCGGTTTCCTTGACCTGCAGGCCAGCCGTGCCCATAACCGCTTCTTCAACGAAATCGAGGAATGGCTCTCATCGCTTTCCCGCGTCGCCGCGGCAGGCCCTGCCACGACAACAGACGGCGAAATGTCGCCAGCCTATGTCGGCGCTTTGCTGGAACAGACCGCAGAAACCCTCGACCGCCTCTCGCATACGCTTGAAAAGCACACGCGCGATCTTGATGGCGCAGTCCGCCGCATCGCCGAGGACAGCGCCACCGGCCAGCAGGAAGCCACCCGTGCCCTGCGTGAGGAAATCCGCATGCTGGTACGGGCCATCGAGGCCCAGAACCGCTCACGGGGCGGCTAGCCGATGAGTTTCGCACCGCGCCTTTCGCGATTTACGGAGACTGATTCCGGAGATTACTGGCCGGGATTTGTTGATGCGCTGGCCACGCTGCTTCTGGTCATCGTCTTCCTGTTGTCGATTTTCGTGGCCGGCCAGTTTGCCCTTAGCCGTGCCTTGACCGGCCGCGATGAACAATTGGCCTCACTGAACCAGCAATTGGCGTCCCTCGCCGACGAACTGGCTCTGGCGGAAGGTGAGAACGCCCGTCTCGATCGGGAAATGACAACACTCCAGGCCACGCTCTCCAACGTGCGGGCAGAGCGCGACGAATTGTCTGATCAACTCGTGATCGTCCTCGGTCAGGTCGAAGATCTGCAATCGCGGCTGATCCTCGAAGAGGAAGTCACCGCCAGCCAGATGGATCAGCTCACCGCGCTGAATCTGCAAATGCAGGCTTTGCGCGACCAGCTTTCTGAATTGAACGGCCTTCTGGAAGCCGCCGAAACGCGTGAAGCCGATCTCGAAAGCCAGATCTTCAATCTTGGCGAACGTCTGAATTCGGCGCTGGCCAGCCGTGCCGCGGAGCTCGCCCGCTATCGCTCCGATTTCTTCGGACGTCTGCAGGAAATCCTCGGAAACCGCTCCGGTGTCAGTGTTGTGGGCGACCGCTTTGTCTTTGAAACCGATGTGCTGTTTGCCTCCGGATCCGCCGCGCTTTCAAATGATGGCCGCGAGAGCCTGCGTCCCATCGCCGATGCGATCATCCAGCTGACCGATGAAATCCCGGACGATATCGAATGGATCATCCGCATTGATGGCCATACCGACCCGAGGCCCATCCGCACGACCTATCCGTCCAACTGGCATCTGTCCGCCGCCCGGGCGATCTCGGTCGTCAACTGGTTCGAGGATCTCGGTGTACCGTCGGAACACCTTGTGGCCGCAGGCTTTGGCGAATTCCAGCCGATTGCCGAAGGCACATCTGAAGAAGCCTATGCCCGCAATCGCCGGATCGAACTGAAACTGACCAGCCGCTAGCGGCAAACCCGCTTGCCCTTTGAGACACCCTCCGCTATAAGCCGCCGCTCATTTCAAGACAGCCTGACGTGCCGGAGCACTACGATGCAAAAAGACATTCATCCCGATTATCACATGATCAATGTGACCATGACCAACGGCACGGTTTTCCAGACCCGTTCGACCTGGGGCAAGGAAGGCGACACGCTGAATCTGGATATCGACCCGACCACGCACCCGGCCTGGACCGGTGGCGACCAGAAGCTGATGGACCGCGGCGGTCGCGTGTCGCGCTTCAAGGACAAGTTCAAGGGTTTCGCCTGATCCGCACATCGGATATCGGACTCAAGAAGGCGCGGGACTCCTGTCCCGCGCCTTCTTCATGTATGACTGCCGCGTCTAGCTGAAGGCGTTTTTCAGACGGTTCATCTGGTCCTCGACCGGACTGGCACCCTTGGGCGCGCCCGTCTCCAGAAACAGGGAATCATCAATCCGCTTGAGCCGTGCGTAAAGCTGGCGCGACCGTCCTGCGAGGTCGGCCAGCACCCCTGGTACAGGGTCGCCATCGGCCGGCCACAAATCCTCGGCATCATCATCGTCCGGCAAGCGGTACTGGCCGGTCACCAGCTGATCCGCCGGCAGATCGCCCTCGGCCACCTGCCGCTGCGCCAGCAACCATGACGCCGCCTGCATCAGCCGGGTCGTGAGCTTCATGCTTTCAGCCGCATAGGCCAGAGCCCCGGCCCGCCCGAGCGCCTTGGCGTCTTCCCGCCCCGGCCCGTCGAGATAGGATGCCGTTTCTTCCACCATGTCCATGCCATCGCGGAACAGGCGCGCAAAATGCTCGCTGCCGGCGAATTCCGCCACGCGCTCCGCCGGATTGCCCGACTGAAAACCCGTATCACTTACCACGTCACTCATACCTGCCTGATTTGATCCACTTGCCGGAAAGTCTGCAATCGGTGGGCCAGCGCCATCAACCCTGTCTGAAGATCGATTCTGCAACCGCCCGCCCGGATTGCTTGGAGACGATCATTTCGTCAATTCGGTGGATCTCCGCTTCAATGGCTTCCCGCCTTTCCTGCAGACTCTCAATGGAAAACTCCGACAGATCCTCGCCCGGAATAATGACGTTTGAATTCTTTTTCAGGGGTGCATCTTCGTCAAACATATCAGCCTCCCTCACTTGCGATCCGTCACACTAGCGCCCACCATCTCATTTGTCGCCCCTATGCTTGAAAGGCTGATCATGCCGGTCCCGACCTCCCACCGTATCACTATCGTCCGGCAACCCGGCGGACCCGAGGCAATTGAAATTGTCGAGCGCCCGATACCGGAGCTGGCACCGGACGAAGTTATGATCCGGACAGCCGCATGCGGTGTGAACAGGCCCGACACCATTGAGCGGATGGGGCTTTACCCGCCTCCGCCGGGTGCTCCGGAAGGCTTGGGACTGGAAGCCTCCGGCGTTATCAAGGCGGCAGGATCATCCGTTGACCGCTTCAAACCTGGCGATCCGGTCTGCGCGCTGGTCACAGGAGGCGGATATTCCGACTATGTCATTGCCAGGGCGGGCAGCACACTGCCCGCACCGGAAGGTATTGATCTGATCGCCGCAGCCGGCCTCCCGGAGACCGTCTTCACAGTCTGGGCCAATGTCTTCCAGGCCGGGCAATTGAAGGCCGGGGAAATCCTTCTGGTGCATGGCGGGTCCGGCGGGATTGGCACCACCGCCATCCAGATGGGCAAGGCGGCAGGCGCACGCGTCTTCGCAACGGCCGGCTCCGCGGACAAATGCGCCTTGTGCGAACGCCTCGGTGCGGAACGGGCGATCAATTACCGTGAGGAGGATTTTGCCGAGATCATCAAAGAGGCGGGTGGGGCCAATGTTATTCTCGACATGGTCGGCGGTCCCTATGTGCAGAAGAATATCGATTGCGCAGCGTTCCGGGGGCGCATCGTCCAGATCGCCTTCCTGCAAGGCTCGCGCATTGAAGCCGACCTCATGCGTTTGATGCTGAAACAGCTGACACTGACCGGATCGACCCTGCGCGCACGTCCTGATGCGGAGAAAGCAGAGCTCGCAAAAGCCATAGAGAAGACGGTTTGGCCGTGGATTGCCAAAGGGCAATTTACGCCTGAAATCTTCCGCACCTTCCCGCTTTCACAAGCGGCAGAGGCACACCGGTTGATGGAGGCTGGTGGTCATTCCGGCAAAATCATGCTGACGCCCTGAAGCTGATCCCTTTTCAGCGCTGTCATGGCGCGCTATAAGACGGGCAAATCGCTGGCTTGCCTGTAGACTTGAGCCAGCGTCGGAAAGCCATCCAACCCGGCATCCGTGCCGGGTTTTTCTATGGCTGAAACACATTACGCTGGAGACGAAAAGATGACCGAAATTTTGATGCCGAAAGCCACGGCTGTCTGGCTGGTCGATAACACCGCGCTGACCTTTGAGCAGATTGCCGATTTCTGCGGTCTCCACCGTCTGGAGGTCAAGGGCATTGCCGATGGCGATGTCGCTGTGGGTGTGCGTGGCTCCGATCCAGTCTCCAACGGCCAGTTGAGCCGTGAGGAAATCGCCAAGGCCGAAGCCGATGCGGATTACCGTATGACGGCAGTGAAGCACCGCTATGAAGACTTGCATCAACCGCGCAAGAAGCGCGGCCCGCGCTATACGCCGCTGTCACGCCGCCAGTCCCGCCCAGATGCCATTGCCTGGCTGGTGCGCAACCACCCGGAGCTGACGGATGCCCAGATTTCCAAACTGATCGGCACGACCAAGACCACGATCGAGGCCGTTCGCGAACGCACGCACTGGAATTCGTCCAACATCAAGCCGACCGACCCGGTCACGCTGGGCCTGACAACCCAGATCGATCTGGACGAACAGGTCCGCAAGGCGTCTTCACGCCGCGAGAAGCTGGAAGAAGAACGGGCCGCCTCCGGTCAGGATCCGATTGCCGGACCCGCCGAGGCGGAACCGGCCGAGCGCGAACCCGCCACCAGCATGGACGAAGTTAATCTCGAAACCCTGTTTGGCAGCAAGAAATCTCAGCCGGACGATGACGACAAATAATTGAGGGCCAGCCGGCCCCCATCGGCGTAGATGCATTCTCCGGTAATATAACTGGCATCCTTCGAGGCCAGAAATGCAACGACCCCGGCGATTTCGTCGGGGTCGCCTATTTTTCCAACCGGCGTGCGTGACAGGACTTTCGCCATCGCTTTGCGGTCATCCAGCACCGCTTTCAGAACGTCGGTATTGATGCTGCCCGGTCCCACTGCATTCACCCGCACACCACGTGAGGCCAGTGCCAGCGCCATGGATTTTGTCATCTGGTTCAGGGCCCCCTTGCTCGCGCAATAGGCCAGCTGGTCCGGAATTGCCACGACCGCATTGACCGATGACATGTTGATGATGGCATAGCGTTTCCGGCAATCATCCGGACGCTCATCATCCTCTTCGATCTGGCCGGTCATCTGCCTTGCCGCCGCCCGGGCCACCAGAAAGGCCCCGCGCAGATTGACGGCCATCACCTTGTCGAAATCTTCGGCTGTCAGCGTCAGGACATCACCCTTTGCGATAATACCGGCATTGTTGACCAGCACATCCAGACGGTCGAAGGCGGACCGTGTTTCCGCCATCAGATTGGCAACTGATAATTTGTCCGAAACGTCACAATCGACGAACAGGGCGCGATCCTTGTCCGCGCCCAGCTCGTCAGCCAGCGCCTTGCCGGAATCCCGGTCGCGATCAGCAATGACCACTTTCAACCCGTCTTCGGCGAAACGGCGCGCACAGGCGCGTCCGATCCCATTGGCTCCACCGGTAACGATGACAACGCGGTCTGATTGGGCCATGTAATGTATCCGTCCTATTCGTCTTCGGTGCGAGTCCGCCGGTAATCGGTCTCTATTGTTTCGGAATCCGGAGCCAATTCGTAAGCGCGCGCATAGAGACTTCGCGCCTCATCCATCCGCCCGACACCCTCCAGAGCGGCCGCCCGGGAATGCGCGATTGCCCCGTTTTCCGGCTCTGCCTCAACCGCCTGATCGCACAAGGGCAAAGCCGTTGCAAACTGCTCGTCGATGATCAGAGACCAGCAAAGCGCATTCAGGGTAAAGCCACTCTCCGGTTCAAGCTCGACCGCACGGCGCGCATGATCAATGGCCTGCGCTCTCATACCGAGTTCCAGGAAAGAGGCCGACAGATTAATCCAGCCACCCGGCCATTCCGGTTCCAGCCGTGTCACGGTTTCAAACGCCACCACCGCTTCGGCTTCCCGGCCCAAAGCAGAATAGGTCCGTCCAAGATTGAGATGGGTCATGATGTCATCAGGCAAGTTGATAACGGCCGCCTCCAGATCACTCAGCGCACCGCCGGAATCCCCGGTTGCTAACCGCGCAATTCCGCGATTGCGCCGGACATAGGAATTATCGAACTCCACACCTTGTGTTTCCGCAATGGCATAGGCGATATTGAAAGCCTGAAGCGCCTCCTGATACCGCTCTTCGTACAGATATGCTCCGCCCAGCCGGGTATGAATGATGGCGTCTTCACCGGGCTCCAGGGCCGCTGTGTCCAAGCACGTTTCAAACTGTATGATCGCTTCGGCGGCATCCCCAGCGGTCAGTGAATCTTCACCCGCCCGGCACGGGTCGCTGGCGGCTGATTCGTCAGATGTTTTCTGGGCACAGGCCGGAGCGGTCACAGCGAGGGCGAAAACAAGAAAGGCTCGAAACATGGGTTGGCTCCAATAAATTACGGCCTGATCATGCAATTAGGGCGGCCTTTCGCAAGGCCGCCCTGCCGTAATACCGGTCAAATAGGTGTCAGTGACTTCGTCGCAAGTGTTCTATCTGTTCCTTAAGCCTGAGTTTTTCTCTCTTGAGTGAGGCAATCTGAAGCGTGTCGGAGCCGGGGCGCTTGCTTTCGTGTTCGATTTTGTTGTCCAGTTGATTGTGTCGAGCGTCCAGTTCACGGATGTGCGCTTCAATCGTCATAAGTCGCCTCCTTGCGTTAAATACAACGGAATAATGAATTCAAACACCGACCGCCCTATGTGTCACTTCACAATTCGTATCGGAGCAAAAAATGTCTGAACGCGGACGGATAATCGTCGGAATTTCCGGAGCTTCAGGAGTGATTTACGGCATTCGCGCCTTGCAGGCACTGCGCGAGCTTGACGTTGAAACCCATCTGGTCGCGTCCAAAGCGGCCGAAATGACCCTGGGTTATGAGACCAAAATGACGTCCACCGCACTCAAGGCGCTGGCAGACCACGCTTACAAACCTTCGGATATCGGCGCGTCTATCGCGTCCGGATCCTTCCGCAATATGGGCATGCTGGTGGCACCGTGCTCGGTGCGGTCCATGTCGGAAATTGCCACTGGTGTCACCTCCGGGCTCATCACCCGCGCCGCAGATGTGACGCTCAAAGAACGCCGCCGTCTGGTCCTGATGGTAAGGGAAACGCCTTTTCACCTTGGCCATTTGCGCACCATGACAGCGCTGACCGAAATGGGGGCGGTCATTCACCCGCCCTTGCCGGCCTTCTACACAAATCCTGAAACCATTGACGATCTGGTCAACCAGTCCGTGGGCCGCGCGCTGGATATGTTCGGGCTCAACTGGAAGCCGACAAGACGCTGGGGCGAGGATCTTGAGGGTGGCAAACGCCCGTCCGCGACACGATGAGCCATTCATTCTGGGCATGGTCGCTGGACCGTTATGACCAGCCGGGTGTGGCATCGTCTTGCCTCAATCTGCAGGATCAGCATGGATTGAACGTCAATATTTGCCTGTGGTGCTGCTGGCTGGCAGACCACGGGCGCAATGCCGCCCCTGGTATCAAGACCGCCATCACCGCGCTTGAACCCTGGACCAGCGGGATCACGCAGGTCCTTCGGGAGACACGGATAAAGCTGAAAGACCAGCCGCACGCGGACGCGCTCTACAAATCCATCCTCGCCTGCGAGCTGGAGGCCGAGCATGTCGAGCAGAACATCCTTTTTGAGCTTGCAGCTGACGCACCGGACAGCGAATGGAGTGGGGAGAAAACCGCCGGGCAGGCCCTCGCCGAATATGCCCGCATGACGGGCGTTCAGAGTGATTTCACACCACTATTGAAAGCCGTTTTCTCTGCCGTCAAAAAAGTGTAAGACACGCTTTCGCTCCGCGCGGCGGACGATTCCAGAGCAACAATAAAGAACACAAAAAGCGATGAGCGAAGATGAATTCCTCGAGCAATCCACCATCCGGGCAAAAATTGACGAGCTGAAATTCCGTCACCGGTCACTGGATTCCGAAGTTTTGGCGCTGCAGGAGATGGGTGTGACGGACCAGCTGAAGCTCGCGCGCCTGAAAAAGGAAAAGCTGAACCTCAAGGACCGGATCGCCGAGCTCGAAGACCGGCTGACACCTGACATTATTGCCTGAATCTAGGGTCCTGACCCTAGCCCGACGCTGCGGTTTTCAATTCCTGCTTGCGCGCATACATGGCGGCATCCGCCTGGGCCATGGCAGCATCGACATTCAGCCCTGGCTGCAGCGGGTGAACGCCCCAGGCTGCATTGATATACAACTCGCGCCCATCATGAATGAACGGGGTGGTCTCGATCGCATCAGCCAGCTCACTGGCCTTGTGTTCGGCCTGGGCCACAGTGGTCAGGGTCAGGACGACCCCGAATTCATCGCCACCCAGACGCCCGACCGAATCGGTTTCGCGCAGATTGGCGGTCAGAGTTGCTGCCACATGATGCAATGCAGTATCACCGGCCGCATGGCCAAAGCTGTCATTGACGTCCTTGAATCCGTTCAGATCGAAATAGACAAGCGCTGACGGCGCTTCATGACGCTCGGCCAGTGCCAGAGCGCGGGAGACTTCCCGCACGAAAGCGCGGCGGTTGAGCACCGGCAGGAGCACGTCATGATCGGCCAGTGATTCCAGTTCCCGTACCCGTTTACGCAGGCGTTCGGTATCCTTGCGGAGCTGATCCACCTCGCCCATCAGGCCCAGAAGCGCGCGCTGCACATTCGGAGTCAATTCATTTTCCGGTACACCCATGATCTGCGCCGCATCACGGGGGGCGGAGACCGAAGACGCCGAAGCTGTGCTGCCGCTGGAGGACGCCTTTGAGGCCTCGCCACCCGGCTTCATTTTGTTCAGTGCATCAAAGGGACGAATTCGCATGTCTATAGCCTGGATTATCTGATCCTGGGTAAAACTTGGCGAAGGGCAGTTAAGAAAGCGTCAAGGTTAATAATCGCTTTTGTCCTTCTCCTTGACGCGGCCCTGCATCTGCGTATGTTCCCGCGCTTCCTGAAGGCCGAGGAGGCTTACCTTGAGCGCCAAAGCGCCCCGCATCGCCATTATCATGGGATCCCGGTCCGACTGGCCGACCATGAAGGCGGCTGCCGACATTCTTGATACCCTGAAAGCCGATTACGCCACACGCGTGATTTCGGCCCACCGGACGCCGGACCGCATGACGGAATTTGCCAAATCCGCAAAAGCTGAAGGCGTGCAAGTGATTATCGCCGGGGCGGGTGGCGCGGCGCACCTGCCGGGCATGGTTGCAGCATTGACCACGCTTCCCGTCCTCGGCGTGCCGGTGGAGTCCAAAGCCCTCGACGGCATGGACAGTCTTCTCTCCATCGTCCAGATGCCCGGCGGTGTGCCGGTCGGCACCCTGGCCATTGGCAAACCCGGCGCAAAAAATGCCGGACTGATGGCGGCCTCCATCGTCGCGCTTTCAGACGAAGCGCTGGCCACGCGTCTTGAAAACTGGCGTCAGGCGCAATCTGATACGGTCCCCGACACGGTGGAAGACTGATCCGGCATGACTGAACCGCTCGCGCCCGGCTCGGTCATCGGTATTCTCGGCGGCGGTCAGCTGGGCCGCATGCTGGCATTGGCCGGAGCCCGGCTCGGATTTGATATCCATATTTTTGATACGGCAGCCAAGGGACCGGCCGCCCGAGTCGCCGCCCGCAGCTGGGCAGCACCCTGGGAGGATGACGGCGCGGTTCAGACCTTCGCAGCCCGATGTGATGTCCTGACCTTTGAATTCGAGAATATCCCCGCCTCCGCACTGGCCGCGGCCGAAAGCGCCGCGCCCGTAAGACCGGGCCGCAAATCCCTGGAATTCACTCAGGACCGGCTCATCGAAAAGCGCTTCATCCGCGAGGCAGGCTGCAGCACGGTCGATTTTGCAGAGGTGAATTCTGTGGCCGGTCTGGAATCGGCCGTGGCCCGCCTCGGCCGCCCGTCAATCCTGAAAACCCGCCGCTTTGGCTATGACGGCAAGGGGCAGGCCGTCATCCGGGAGGACACAGATCTTGCCGTAGCCTGGGCGTCCATTGATGAACAACCCGCCATTCTGGAAGCTTTTGCGCCCTTCCGGCGGGAATTGTCCATTGTTGCCGCGCGCGCCATGGACGGGCAGATGGCGGTCTATCCATTGGCTGAAAACACCCACTCGGACGGCATTCTCAGGGTTTCCACCGCACCTGCGCGCGTTTCACCGGAAACGGAGGTCCGCGCCGTCGAAATCGCCCATGCTATCGGAACCGGCCTTGATCATACCGGCGTGTTCGCGGTCGAATTATTCGATGTTGAGGGCGAACTCATTGTCAATGAAATCGCGCCCCGCGTACACAATACCGGCCACTGGACCTTGGATGCCTGCGCCTGCAGCCAGTTTGAGCAACACATGCGCGCCGTCGCCGGCTGGCCACTGGGCAGCCCGCAGCCGCATTCAGCCTGCGTGATGACCAATCTCATTGGCGAGGATATCTCGCCGTGGGCAGACATTGTGGCTGATGAAACCGCCTGCCTGCATCTCTACGGCAAGCGCGATGCCCGGCCTGGACGGAAAATGGGCCATATCAACCGGCTTTCCCCGCTTTTGGACTGAACCACCCTTGCGCTCTGCGTCTCTGCCGGTATGGGAAACACATGACGGTTCAGCGCCCTGATAACTGGAAACAGCAAACCGGTCCCTTTGACATCATCGGGGACATACATGGCTGTGCCCGCGAACTCGAAAAATTGCTGGAAAAACTGGGATATGACGTCAAAACCCGTGGCCGCGGGGGGAGCCGGACAACCCGCATAACCCACAATCAGAACCGAAAAGTGATTCTGGTGGGCGATCTGGTGGATCGCGGGCCGGCCTCCATGGATGTGCTCCGCTTTGCCATGCAGGGCGAAAAGGATGACACGGTCCGCTGTGTTATCGGCAATCATGACGACAAATTCCTGCGCTGGTTGAAAGGCCGCGATGTCAGCATTACCAAAAGTCTTCAGACCACGATTGACGAAGCCGGTCAGGAGAGGCCGAAATTTCTCGGGGAGGTGCAGCATTATCTCGATGCATTGCCCAGCCATCTGATACTCGACGAGGGCAGGCTGATCATCGCCCATGCCGGTCTGCCGGAAAAATATCACGGTATTGAAAACCGGTTTTCCCGAACCTTCGCCATGTATGGGGAAACGTCAGGGCAAACCGATGATCTCGGTTTTCCGATCCGCCGGGACTGGGCGCGCAATTACCGCGGGGAAGCTACGGTTGTGCATGGCCATGTCGCGGAAAAGAAAATCCGCCAAAAAAACAATGTCTGGTGTCTCGATACCGGCTGTGTTTACGGCCACAAACTGACTGCCTTGCGCTGGCCGGAACAGGAAATCGTGCAAGTCAAGGCGAAGCGGGACTGGTTCCCGCATCCGCGGTTTCCCTAAGCGCGCCTCCGGCCCCCATACCGCAACCCGGCCAGAATGCGCGCCGGATCCGGTATATCCTTGGTCAGCCTGCGCCAGCTCGCCTTGGCCTTTTCAAATTCCATGATGTTTTCGATCCGTCGGTCGAGGAAGGCTTTGGCCTTTGCCTTGTCCGGCGTCTCGTCATTCAACCAGACTGACAGGCTGGAGGTATAGACCGCCGACAATATGGCCCGTTTGGAATACCAGTTGAAATCGGTCGAGGGGTCGTTCAGCCTGCGCCATATGGCATCCGATGTCGCCCAGATCAGCTCCGCCCCCAGGGACGCGGCATCATGCAGCATCAGCCGCGCCCGCGCCCGGCGCGCGGCTTCTTCAAAAGAACCAATCGCTTCCAGCCGCGCCTGTACGGCAAAAGTGACGCGCTGGCGGATTTTCATGGATTTGAGGTCAGCCACCTCCATCCGGCCCAGCATCTCCTGATCCATCTGGCTGGACCAATGGGCGATCAGATCGAGCGCCCCGCGCGGAGCCGCCAGCAGGACCGCTTCAGCGCCCAGACCGGCATCTTTGCGGGCCTGCCGGAGGGTTTCATCCGTCCACCCGTCAAAACCCGCATGGGGCAAGGCAGCCTGCGTCAGGCGGTCGAGATCGGAGAGGCGTGGTTTCTGGCTCATACGAACTATGTAGAACACTAGCGCCTTGGCGTCGATGTGCACGTCGTCACAGGCGTTTATGGGTGTGGACAGGGTGCGCCAGCTCTGCTAATAGCCGCGCCTCTCGGCAAGAGGCCTGCGGTCGTACGAATCTGGTGCGGCTGCGCAACAGATTGACACGAACCCAGGAGAGCGGACCATCGTTCAGATTATTGTGCGCGAGAATAATGTGGAGCAAGCGCTCCGCGCGCTGAAAAAGAAAATGCAGCGGGAAGGCACTTTCCGCGAGATGAAGCGTCGCAACCATTTCGAGAAGCCCTCGGAGAAGCGCGCGCGCCAGAAGGCAGAGGCGATCCGCCGTGCCCGCAAGCTGGCCCGCAAGCGCGCCCAGCGCGAAGGTCTGATTGCAGGACCGAAACCGCGCCGGCCATAGCCGCACGCCAAAGCCGATACAGCTTGAAGATCAAACGCCGCGCTGTTTCCAGCGCGGCGTTTTCTTATGCGTTTCGGATTTTGCCGAATTTCAGCAGACGCTTGATCGAGGACGCATTCGCGCGGCCCATCGAGCCCTGACGGAAAACATAGCTGGCCAGCGAGATAATCGCTGCCGCTGTCAAAAGCATGCCGACAGACGTCGCGATCATCTCGATCAGAGCCGGATCGGTTTGCAAGCGCGCCATCATCAGGAAGGGCGTCCAGATCGGCACCCAGGACGCATATTGCAGGAAGAGAGAATCCGGATTTTCGAGTGTCGCCATGATGATCACAAACGGCACCATCATGACCAGAATCATCGGGCTCATTAGTGACTGGGCTTCCTGCAGCGTATCGCAGAGCGAACCGATGGCGAGATAGACCGTCCCGTACATCAGATAACCGACAGCAAAATAGCCAATAGCCGGGATCAGCAGTCCGGGATCAAACACGGCAGACAGAATGTCACCCGCTGGCAAATCCGCCGCAACAGCCAAGGCCTGCAGTCCGGCAAGACCACCCGAGCCAATTCCGCCCCAGACCAGCATGAAAGTCGCGGAAACCGCGGCTAGCCCCAGGAGCTTGCCGATCAGGATTTCATGATAGCGGGCCGTGGCCAAAAGGGTTTCAAGGATCTTGTTGCCCTTCTCCTCGATCATGGCGGTGAGCAGCATGTTGGTAACAGAAAAAATCATCATCCACAGGCCGATGGAAAAGGCGATGCCGACGATAAAGGGCAACCGATCCGCGAGATTGACCTCGGACGATTCCCGGCCGCGCTCGGGGGAATTCTCGGTGATGCCCGGCGACATCGCATAGATCCGGCCCAGAACGGTTTCCGAAATACCGGCATCGGCCAGGGCATTGCTGCGCACATGATTGCGGAGCGCGTCGCGGGCGCTGGTCCGCAATCCGCCACTCGTGCGGTTGGTGCTCCAGTATTCTGCCGTGATGCCGTATTCGCCGCCTGGCTGGAAGCGCACCGCCGCAAAGAGCGGGTGTTTTTCCCCGTCTATGCGAAGCGTCTGTTCACCCAGAAGATAAGGCCGCAAACCATCAATCGTCCCGGCCGGCGGGTCCACCCGGACATAATTGCTGCGGAATTGCGCAGCCGAGATATCAACCGGTACACCCAGGGCACTGACCGCCTCCGGGAACCCTTCAAGGCCGGGCTCTGCATTGATCGCCGCTTCAATCGCCGGTATGGCATCGGATCGCCCCGAAGCTTCGGCAACGCCCCGCAAGGCCGCTATGGCCTCTTCCTTGGCGCCTTCATTCAGCTCTTCATCAATCAGCGCTGCAAATCCAATACCGGTTTCATCCAGCACCGCATAATAGCGGGTCGGCTGGGCATTCTCGGCCATAATCGAAATACCGATGAAGACCGCCATAATGAAGGGCATGGCCAGCAGCGACAGCCAGAAACCCCAGGTCGCGACATAGGACAGGTATTCCCGGCGGGCCATGAGATAGATTGCGCGCATCACACGGCCTCCCGGTTGGATGTCTCAACCAGTTCGACAAAGGCATCATGCAGGTGCGCCCGCATCGGTTCAAAACGCGCCAGACGCACACCGCCTTCAACACAGGCTTTCAGCACGTCCTGGGCGTCTGAGCCGGCCGCCAGCTCGATTGTCCAACCTTTCAGCCCCTCGGGTGCCGTCTGCGCCTCAACAGCGCCCAGCGCGCCGAGAACCTGTCTGAGGTCGTGATCAGAAGCGGTTTCGATGACAACCCGGCGCGGCACCTGCGACAGGGCCTGCGGCAAACCCCCGTCAAACACCTTCCTGCCCTTCGAGATCAGCACAATCTGATCACACAGGCGTTCGGCATGTTCCATGACATGGGTGGAAAAGAGGATGGTTTTGCCGCGTTTCGCCTCGTCGCGGATCATCTCTTCCAACATTTTCTGGTTCACCGGATCAAGCCCGGAAAAAGGTTCGTCGAGAATGATGAATTCGGGATCATGCGCGAGGGTGGCGATGATCTGCACCTTTTGCGCCATGCCCTTGGACATTTCCTTGATCTTCTTGCGCGCCTCGCCGCCCAGCCCGAAGCGTTCGAGACCGTCACGCGCCGCCTTGCGCGCCGCCGTCATGGTCATGCCTTTCATGCGCCCAAAGAAAATGATGACATCCTCGGCCTTCATTTTCTTGTAGATGCCGCGCTCTTCGGGCAGGAAGCCGACGCGCTGCAGAATGGCAGCTTTCGGATACTGACCGAATAGTCTGACCTTGCCGTCATCCGGCTTGATAATTCCCAGCGCGATACGCAGAGAGGTGGTTTTCCCGGCACCATTCGGCCCGAGAAATCCTGTGATCTGTCCACGATTGACGGCCAGGTCGAAGCCGGAAACGGCAGCTTGGCCGGAATAACGCTTGGTCACGCCTTCCAGCGATAGAATGGTCTCGGTCATGACTGTCCCTGTCTGCGCGATTTGGCCGCACCATAACCCTGCACGCTTCCAATGAAAGCGGGACCTGCGGCAAGCCTGTCTCCCCTTATGCGGCCGGGAGAACGAAATAGAGCAGGTCCAGCGGTGGCGGGTCCAATCCGAAAGCCGAAAGCATGTGATGCACCTGACCGCGGTGATGAGTCTGATGATTGAAGACATGCGTCAGGATCACATGGCGCGGCAGATGATGGGGATCACCGCGCGTATTCGTGTAATGCGCCTCGCCGTCATAGGCGTCATCCGGCAGGGCGGAAACATATCCTTGGATCCGCCAGTCCATGGCTTCCCGTTCCATTCCCAAATCGCGCAAGGATAGAAATGGCCTGTCCCGCAGAT
>PFFX01000123.1 GCA_002783385.1 Rhodobacterales bacterium CG15_BIG_FIL_POST_REV_8_21_14_020_59_13
TGCCTGGTTCGGATTTGGCGGCTTCGCACTTGCCGTGCTTTCTGGCTGGCCGCTGCGCCGGCTG
Source organism: Rhodobacterales bacterium CG15_BIG_FIL_POST_REV_8_21_14_020_59_13 (assembly GCA_002783385.1). GTDB lineage: Bacteria > Pseudomonadota > Alphaproteobacteria > Caulobacterales > Maricaulaceae > Hyphobacterium. The sequence continues at coordinate 65 of PFFX01000123.1, forward strand.
ATCGGCCGTCCGGAAAACTATTACGAGAAGGCGGCTGGCGATGAGTGATTTCCTGCCGCTGATGTCCCCTGCATGGCCGATCATTGCCGGTGGCCTGCTTTGCGGGCTGTTGCCCTGGTATGGCATCCGGAAGGCGGTCACACTGGCCCTGCCGCTGATTGCCGCCGCCTTGTGGTTCAATGTTGATCAGCCCGGTGTTTTTGGCGCGTTTGAAGCGGCTGGGTTCACGTTTGAAACCTTTCGCTATGACGGCCTCTCCCGCATCTGGGGTCTGATTTTCATTATCGCGACACTCATCAACAGTATCTACGGGCTGCATGACCGGGACCGTCTTCAGGATTCAACTGCGCTGATTTATGCCGGAGCGGGGCTGGGCGCCGTCTTTGCCGGTGACTTGCTGACGCTGTTTTTCTTCTGGGAATTGACGGCGATCTCGTCTGTTTTCCTGATCTGGGCGAGCCGTAATCCTGCTGCCTTCCGCGCGGGTTTGCGCTATCTCGCCATCCACGTTCTGTCCGGCGTTTTGTTGCTGGCCGGTTCGATCATTTTCGCGTCCAGCACTGGCTCCTGGGCTTTCAATGATATCGGTCTGGAAGCGCCGGGTGGTGTGCTCATCTTCATTGCGTTCGGGATCAAGGCGGCCTTTCCCCTGCTGCATAACTGGCTTCAGGATGCCTATCCTAAATCGACGGTTGTCGGCGCGGTTGTGCTGTCGGCTTTCACGACCAAGCTGGCCATCTATGCTCTGGCCCGGGGGTTTGCAGGAACAGAAATCCTGATCTGGATTGGCGCGGTGATGACCGCCTTCCCGGTTTTCTTTGCAGTGATTGAAAATGATCTGCGTAAAGTGCTCGCCTATTCGCTGAATAACCAGCTGGGCTTCATGGTCGTGGGGGTCGGGGTCGGCACCGAGCTGGCGCTGAATGGCGCCGCTGCGCATGCCTTCGTTCATATCATCTACAAGGGGCTGCTGTTCATGAGTATGGGCGCGGTGCTTTACCGGGTGGGAAGTGTGAAGGCGTCCGAGCTGGGCGGGCTGTTCAAATCCATGCCTTACACAGCCGTTTTCTGCATCATTGGCGCAGCCTCGATTTCGGCTTTTCCGCTGCTGTCCGGTTTTGTCGCCAAGTCGCTCACGCTGGCCGCAACGGCTCAGGAAGGCCACTGGATCGCGTGGCTGGTTCTGGTGTTTGCCTCTGCAGGTGTTCTGGAGCATTCGGGCATCAAGATTCCTTATTTTGCCTTCTTCGCGCATGACAGCGGGAAGCGGGTGAAAGAAGCACCCTGGAACATGCTGCTGGCGATGGGCATTGCGGCATTCCTCTGCATCTTCATTGGTGTCTTCCCGCAATATCTCTATGCCCTGCTGCCGTATGACTATCCCTATCAGCCCTACACATTCGATCATGTGGTCGGACAGATGCAGCTCTTGATTGCCGCCATGTTCGCCTTCTCGCTCCTGATGCGTTTTGGCCTCTATCCAGCCGAACGGCCGAGCATCAATCTGGACACGGACTGGTTTTACCGGCGTTTGGGTGATGGTCTGTTCAAGTGGACCGGAGCGATGAGCGGGCGGCTGTCAGCGGCCATCACCAACCGCTTTGGCCGGGCTGGCCGGACGTTCTCGGACAGGCTGTTCAATCTGTTCAGCCCGGCGGGTGCGCTCAGCCGGGACGTGCCCAGCGGGATTATGGCGATCTGGACGAGCGTCTTGCTCGGCCTCGTCATGGTCATCGCCTATGTCGCCGGATAGCGGTTATCCCAACTGCATCCATCACATCCATAAGATGTGTATTGATAAATTGCGTCCGGTATAGGAATGTTATCCTCACATATCCGAAACACTCGTATGATGCGCTCAGGAGTGAAGAACGGGTGGAAAAATGTGTGGACAGCAATTTACAGAACGGGATCTGGCCCGGGCGCGTCTGGCGCGGGAAACGGTCGCTTTTGCCTTCAATGTGCCGGCCGATGAAATCGCGGCGCCAACCCGGCGATCCTCGAATGTTGCCTTTGCGCGGCAAGTGGCCATGTATCTCAGCCATGTCGCGTTCGAGCTGAATCTGGGGCGGGTGGGTCAGGCCTTCGGGCGGGACCGGTCAACGGCGTCCTACGCCTGTCAGATCGTCGAAGACCGCCGCGATGACCCGGTCTTTGATGCCTGGCTGGACGGTCTGGAAGAATGCCTGCGGACGGCACCGGAACCCTGGGCCTTGGACGAAGCGGTGCGATGACAACTCTGCCGAAATGGCAAAGGCGGCTGGCAATACCGGATGCCGTTCTGAAGCCTGTATCGGGAGAGGGGGAGGCCTATGGTGTCTTTCCAAGGGGAGATCAGAGGCGGCGGCCACTCGCGAGAGTAGAGCGCCAGACCGTCCTTCAGGCCCGGGCTGAGGGCGTGATCGTGGAGGCCGCGCCGGATTGTTTCCGGCTTGTCGCGTCCGACGATGTGCTGTCTCAACGCCGAGGCGGTAATTTTCAGAGCTTTCACTCTGTTCCGCTCAAGAAGGTCTTCATTGATGAGGCCGGGTGCATCGAACAGCGCGAGGTCAATCTGGCGGACTCACCACTGGCCCGCTGGATGAAGCCGGATCCCAAAACCGGAACCTGCTGGCTGACGCAAGAAGAATTCGAAGCCGGGGAGCGCTTGAGAGCGGACTATCACCGCTCAGTCCTGGCCGACCGGATCACCTCGGACTGGGAAGGGTATCTGGCACCTGTCAAAACCGGCAGGCCACGCGCGCGGGAGGAGGCTCCGGCGTTAGCGCAGGATGCCAAGGATCGGGTGTTGACCGCGCTTGCTGCTGCTGGTCCCGGCCTTGACCGGATATTGAGCCGGGTCTGCCTGCGCGAGACAGGGCTGGAAGCTGCAGAACAGGCGGAGAACTGGCCGCGGCGTTCGGGCAAGGCGATCCTGAAGCTGGCGCTGCAAAGGCTGGCCATCCATTACGGAATGATCCGAAAGGCAGATATCAGTCTGTGAGTCCGGCTTCGGCGCGGATGCGCGCAATCATGGAATTGAGGCCATTGGAGCGCTGCGGCGACAAATGCTCGGCCAGACCGATACGGGTCAATATCTCTTTTGGCTCTATGGCGGCGATATCCTCCCGGGACCGCCCTGAGTAGAGACGGACCAGCAGGGCAGCGAGGCCTTTGACAATATGGGCGTCGGAATCGGCGCGAAACTGGAAATGGCCGTCCTCGGGAGGATCAATCACCAGCCAGACACGGCTGGTACAGCCTTTGACGCGGCGGTCTTCTGTCTTCTCCTCACCGGCGAGCGGCGCCATCGCCTGACCCAGATCGATCAGATAGCGGTAGCGCTCTTCCCAATCGCCGAGGAATTCAAATTCCTCGATCAGGTTTTCAATTTCGGATTTGGTGTCCGGGCTCATGCCCGGCGAATATAATGCCCCACGCTCAAGGGCAAGGGGTCAGGACGCGTCGGCCGCAGATGCTTCGCGTTCTACCAGCCAGTTCTCGACCCGGGACAGGGATTCGTTGGCCGCAATCGCCGCCAGACCCCCCGCTTCATCGGCCAGATCGCACAGGGCTGGCAGATCCGAGCACACCTGTTGCAGCCGCTGACTTTGGGCAATCAGCCCGGTCAGCTCGTCAGGTGCCCTGACATCATCGGTGGAGAAGACGCTCGCCGGCGCAAACGCGGCAACGATCGCAACCCAGAATATCGCTCGAAATGCAAAACCCATGGCCTCGCCAATCCTTTGGTCACTTACAGTTCTCCAACTGCAAGAAGGAGGCTAGCCAAAGGGACGAGCGATTTCCATCGAAACGCGTATTAATAGAAAATAAATATCTAACCTCTTGAAAAAAATTCGAGTAAATAGAAAACGAAATAGAATCTTTACTTGCTGTTTACCCTGTGCCGGAATGGGGCAATCTCCGGCATCAGACGTCTATTGCTGGCGATCCTGCGCCGCTTCGAGACAGTTCGAGACCTCGATCAGGGCGTGCTGCGCGATGCAGAAGGAGTCTTCATACTCGAAATGGGCTGCTGCAACGCATTGGGCCAGATTGATCCGTGCCCAGGAAATGCAGCGCTGCGCCAGCGGGTCGGCAAGTAAGGACTGAATCGACTCCTCAGTGTAACGCGTATCTTCGCCAATCGCGCGAAGGGCAGCGATAGACAGAATACGCCCGACACGAACCCGGTCCGGCTCATAGGGAATATCCGCTTGCAGTGTCAGGTTGGGCGTTGAGGCCGGCAGATTCGGATGCGGTGTGGTATCGGGAAACAGGCCGGATGCGGCACCAATATCGGCTTCGCTGAAGAAGCTGGTTGTGAACAGATCATTGGCCAGCGGGGCCGAGATGTCATCAGCGGCCCGAAGCGCGGCGAGACGGTTCTGGCGGTCACGGGCAATGGCATTGGCCCAGCGCTCGTTCTGAAGGCTGTAGGCGGTCTGACGGTATTGCTCGCCGAGCTCCCTGATCTGAGAAGAGTCCTGATCAATGGATTCGAGGACGGCTTCACTGGCTGCATCGGCAAAACGGAATGCGCCTGCATAAGCCGGATCGTTGGCGAGGGCGGCAATGGCGGCGTCACGGCCATAATAATCCGCGACATCGCGCACATCATCAAGAAATTGCGGATGCTGTTCGGCGATCAGCGAGGAATAGGCCAGCCAGGCGCGGACCAGGCGTTCGCGCGCCAGATAGACGGAAATTTCGTCCATGGACTGATCAAGTACGGCCCCAGAGGTGATCTCGCGGTCGCGGATATTGCCGAGGGTGCGGTGAAATCCGGCATACTGGCTGGCCGAGCGGAGCACAATGTCATTATTGACGTCCGGTCCGGCCGTTTCCACCACATCCAGCCGCAGCAAGGGCTGTTCCCCGGCCGGCGGTGTGCTGCCGTCATCCTGAAGAAGGGAGACCATGGCCATCGCAGAAAACAGGATATTAAGCACGATTGAACTCTCCTATGCCCACAGGCGGGATTTTCCGTATCTTGAACCGAGTACAGCACAAGTGCCAGTCATCTGCAGATATTCTATCATCAAGGCTTGATGAAGTGTTGCGTTAACGATTTCCGCCCCCGGATTAACGCCTTGTTAAGTGGGGGCGACAAGGTTCGATGTGCGGCAATTTTCCGAGTCGCGGCAACTGGAGGCTTTCGCCGATAATGCGTTTGATCAACCCGCTTCTGCGACATGGCGGACTCCTGGCGCACCTGACATGGGTGGGCATTCTGTTGGCCGTTGCGCCCCTGATCATCGAAGCCTCGCCCGCGCCGTTGCCGGTTGCGATGGCGGGTATTGCCGCAGGCCTTGCTCCCGGGCTGGCCGGACTGGTGCTCGCACGGCAGCGCACCTCCACTTTCGGGCGCCTGGTTCTGGCTCTGCTCTGGGTTTCGCTGGCAGCATCCATCACTGCGGCGTCCGGTGGTCTGTTCGGACCGGCGGCTCTGGCTTTCCTGCTGCCGGTGGCGTCAGCCGCATCCTATGCTGACCGGCGAACAGTGATTGAATCCGCGGCCTTGGCGGGGCTGACCGCCCTCCTGTCGGGCGGACTGCAACTGGCGGGATTGTTTGCCGCTGCGCCGGGCGCGCTGAGTGTTTTTGCGCCGGGGTTTCTGGCGGCCGCGTCGTTTATCACCATTGCATTTTCCATATCGGCGGCGCGCGGATTGCGGTCCCGTGCCCTGTTGCGCGCTGTTGCAGCGAAGCATCGCGTCCGCAGCCGGGCCTTTGAGCGCGCGCCTGTAGCGCTGGTTGCAGAGAAAAACGGTCAAATCATTGCCTGTTCGCGGGTCAGTCACGATCTGATGCCGGGCATGCCGCCACATATCGAAGGCGTGCCGGTATCCGATCTTGCCTTTGACGCTGGAGATCCGGTGGCGTTCCAGCTTTTGGCCGGGCAAACACCGGCCCGGGCCGAGATTCGGGGCGTGAACGGACGGCCTCAACCGGTGCAGATCTTCCGCTCAGATGGCGGCGTCATTGCCATTGTCTCGGCTGACGCTTTTGAAATCCCGGTTCAGGCGGCCAATGAACAACTGGCCCTGGAACGCGATACTGCGCTGGCCGAAACCCATGCCAAGTCCGAATTTCTGGCCTCTGTCAGCCACGAAATCAGAACACCGCTCAATGCCATTATCGGCTTTTCCGATGCCATGAAGTCCCGGCTGTTCGGGCCGGTCCCGGCGAAATATGCGGAATATGCCGAGTTGATCCATGAAAGCGGCCGTCATCTGCTTGAGCTGATCGGTGATGTGCTCGATCTCTCGAAGATCGAAGCCGACAG
>PFFX01000165.1 GCA_002783385.1 Rhodobacterales bacterium CG15_BIG_FIL_POST_REV_8_21_14_020_59_13
GTTCGAGACCCGGAAAATATGCGTATCGACGGCAATGGCTGGTTCGCCAAACGCCTCATTCATCACCACATTGGCGGTCTTGCGGCCGACGCCGGGCAGTCTTTCCAGCGCTTCTCGGGTCCGGGGCACTTCACCGCCAAACGCCTCCAGGATCATTTTCGAGAGCGCATGGACATTTCTGGCCTTGTTGCGGAAGAGACCGATGGTCTTGATATGCTCCCGGATTCCGTCCTCGCCGAGTGCCACCATTTTTTCCGGCGTATCGGCAAGGGCAAAGAGTTGTCTGGTCGCCTTGTTGACCCCGACATCGGTGGCCTGTGCCGACAGGGCGACCGCCACGACCAGGGTAAAGGGGTTGGTGTAATCCAGCTCGGTTTTGGGGTCTGGCCGCACCTCAGCCAGGCGGGCGAACAAATCCGTCGCTTCTTCGGTGGTAAAGGGGGCAGGTTTTTTCTTGCGTGGCATGACAGTTCGATAGCCCGCCCCCCCAGCCGCGCCAAGCCCTATCGTGCGGTCGAGAGCAATAGCCAGACAGCGACCGCGGCCAGCCCCACGGCGAGTATCCGCCGCACCCGGCGGTTTTGCCGCTCATTCTCGATGAATCCCCGCAGTCTGGCCGCCAGTGTCACAAGGACCAAATGGATGGCGGTTGCAATCGCAACAGATGTAAAGGCGAGGATCAGGGCCTGTGCCCGCTCATTGTGTCCCGGTGCGATGAATTGTGGCAGGACAGTTACATAAAAAAACGCGGCTTTCGGATTCAGCACATTGATCACGAAGCCCCGGAGGGCATGCTGGCCGGCGCTTTCTTTCTCCAGCGCCGGTGCTGCATTTCCTGCTGACAGCCAGCCTTCCAACGCGAGATAAAACAGGAAAAGCGCGCCGGCCCATCGCAACCCTTCGTACAGCAGGGGCGAGGCGGAAATCAGCGCGGCCAGTCCCATTGCGGCGAGACTGGAGATCAACAGGAGACCCAGTGCGATGCCGCCGCTGGCCATATAGCCCGCCCGGCGTCCCTCGCCGAGGCTGAGCATGACCAGCCAGGCCATGTTCGGGCCCGGCGTGAGCTCGATGATGAGCGCTGTAATCATGAAGCCAAGGAGGAGGGCGGGATCGATCATGTGTGGCGCCTAATGCATGTGAGCCAATTCGTCACGCGACATTCTGAAAGACCCCTCTATATATACAGACATGCGTGGCCCCATTGAATTCTGCCCTGCCGAAGCGCGCCTGCCGGATGCCCCGGACGGCCCTCTCTTCATGGATGCCGTGCTGGCTCCCAACCGGTCCCTGCCCAATCCGGGCTTTATCGCTTTGATGGCTGTTCTGACGGTTATGAGCTTTACCGCCGGACTCGCCTATCTGCGGATGGGGGCTTGGCCCATACCCTTCTTTTTCGGTTTGGATGTCTTTCTGGTCTGGCTGGCCTTCAAGATCAGCTATCGCGATGGACGCCGGCGGGAAATCATCCGGATAGCGCGCGACCGCATCCTGGTTCACCGCCAGCACCCCAATGGCGCCACGCGCCATTATGTCTTGCCGACGGCCTGGACGCGCGTCACCCTTCACCATGCTGGCAAGCATGATGCGGCTGTCGAGCTCTCAGCCTCCGGCAAGCGGCTTGTCGTCGGCAGTTTTCTCAGCCCGCCTGAACGGCCTGAACTGGGGGACGCGATCGAACGGGCGCTGATCCGGGCCCGCCAGCCCATGGCGCAAGAAACGGGTGGCGTGTGATCGCGGCTGACGCCATTCTCGTCTCATGACGGATATAGCCGAACCCCTCTCCTATGATCTTTACGCCGCCGAGCGCGATTTTGAGCGCATCAGTGAAGCGCTGGAATTTCTTGGGGATCACTGGCGCGACCATCCCGACCTTGAAGCTGCGGCAAGGGCTGCGGGATTATCTCCGCATTATTTTCAGAGGGTATTTTCGCGCTGGGTCGGCGTCAGCCCGAAAAAATATGTCGGGACCTTGGCACACTCGGCAGCACGTGAGGCCTTTGAAGACGGGGCCAATATTCTCGATGCCAGTTATGAAGCCGGCCTGTCCGGACCGGGCCGTCTGCATGATCTTTTTATAGCCCATGAAGCGGTGACGCCCGGTCAGGCGCGGGCGCGGGGTGATGGTCTCTGCTTTATCCGGGGCATGGCCCCCACACCCTTCGGGCCGGGCGTCTTCCTGATTTCACCTCGAGGCCTTTCGGCACTGGCGTTCGCGAATCCCGATCCGGACACAGCATTCGAGGATCTGCACCGCCGGTATCCGGCTGCAGACTACACACGCGATGACGCTGAAGCCTTGCGCTGGGCAAAGCGGATATTCAGCGGATCGGGCGGCCCGGTGCCGCTGGCGCTCTATGGTACGCCCTGGCAGCGACAGGTCTGGCGCGCCTTGCTGGGTATTCCATCCGGGCAGACCGCAACGTATCGTGATATTGCCAGCGAGGTTTGCACACCCAAGGCCTCACGCGCCGTGGGCGCGGCTGTCGGGGCCAATCCGGTGAGCTGGCTCATCCCCTGCCACCGCGTTCTGGCGTCGGATGGCCGGCTGACCGGATATCACTGGGGTGTGAATCGCAAGCGCGCCATGCTGGCCTATGAGGCTGCAAGCGCCTAGATTTGACACATGACGGATCCGTTTCTGATCGCTGCCATTCTTGCCCTGCTGGCTGCCACGGGGCTTTTGGTCCGCTGGTTCGTGGCCACGGCCAGCCTGCGCCGTGATGCGCGGGAAGAATATGCCGGCCGCCTGATCGACCGGGCGCACACGATTGAAGGGGTCGATGAAGCCGGTTTTGTCCGGATTTATGTTGACGGTTATGCGCCGCGCTGGACGGTCTATGCGGCCATAGCGCTGATTGCGGCCATTCTGATTACGGCGCCTGCGGTCATGGGGCTATTGGGCTTCTGGAACTGGATCACGGGTTTTGTCAGCGCCAGCGATGTTTTTGCACCGGGCTATTATCCATGGATGTTCTACATGTTCTTTGGACTTGTCGGGGCCTGGGCGCTGTGCGGATTTGTGGCGGCGCGGTTTCACCATCAACGCGCGCCGGAAGGCTTCAATGCTGCATTGATGCGCGCGCGCGGTGAGCCTCTGGACCAGGTCGAGATCAGACGGACGCGTCCGAAATGGGCCCGCCGGGCCAGCATTATTGCGGATGGCGCACCCAAAAATGAGGGACAATAATGGAATATCTTCACACCATGATCCGGGTCAGCGATGTCGATGAGACGCTGCAGTTTTTCTGCGACGGGCTGGGCCTGAAGGAAATCCGCCGGGTGGACAGCGAGGCGGGCCGGTTCACGCTGATCTTCCTGGCCAGTCCTGATGACATGAGGCGCGGCGGCTATTCCGGTGAGGAAAGCCCGATTCCCGCCGGACTGCCGACCCTCGAACTGACCCATAACTGGGACCCGGAAGAATATGCCGGCGGCCGCAATTTCGGCCATCTCGCCTACCGGGTGCAGGACATTTACGCGGTCTGTTCCCGCATGGCAGGGCTTGGCTATACCATTCATCGGCCGCCACGGGACGGGCGCATGGCCTTTGTCAAATCCCCGGACGGAATTTCGGTGGAATTGCTTCAGGCGGGCGCGGCCCGGGACACGCAGGAACCCTGGGCGTCTATGGAAAATACCGGCAGCTGGTGATCAGGCGCGCAGTGTCAGCTTTCTGACGCGCTCGGCGCGCAAATGCACAAGGCCGACAGGAGTTGACAGGGTTAGAATCCGCATCTCCCCGACCGGTGTGATGCCGACAGGCCTTCCCTCAATGACCCGGTCTGCTTCATGGAGGTCAACATAGGTGATCCGTATGCCGGTGCCACGTTCCAGTGCGCGGTTGAAAGCGGCCAATACGGCGGACGCCGGGCGCAACTTGTCAGTTAATGACAGTATGGGGTGGCTTTCCAGCCGGTCCACTCGTTGCCCCCCCAGTATTTTTGTCAATTGCGCCTGTGCCTTGACGGCATCAAGGGCAAATTCTTCCTCGGCGGTCAGGGCGATCAGGCGGGCGCCGCGCCAGAGAATCTGTGCCTGCCGCCAGGTCAAAGAAATCGGCGGCGGCCCGTCATCCGGTGCCAGCCAGTAACCGAGGCCGGCTTCCCCCTCAATCGGCACACCGGAATCGATCAGTTTTGCCATATCACGATAAATCGTGCGCTCGGAGACGCTGAATTTTTCAGCAATCTGATGCGCCGTCAGCGCGCCCGGGGCGGCGGATTTAAGGGTACGGACAATGTCTACAAGGCGGCGGGCGCGGCTCATGTCAATTCCTGACTGTTACGCCCTTCTTATGCCTTGTCTGGCAAGCCGGGGTCAATTGCCACTGATCACGTCCCGCATGGAATAGAGCCCTGCCTCCTGGCCGATCAGCCACTGGGCGGCAGTCAGTGCGCCAAGCGCAAAGACCCGGCGGTCGAGGGCTCTGTGGATGATGCTGATTTCCTCATTGTCCGACAGGAAGCGCACGGCGTGCTCGCCGACAATCGCCCCCCCCCGCAAGGAGGCAAATCCGATTGCGCCCGGACGGCGGCCCTGCTCGGCTCCGCCACGGCCGCGCTCTGCGACCATGTCGAGAACCTGTCCACGGGTCTTTGCGATCGATTCACCCAGAACCAGCGCTGTGCCAGATGGCGCATCCACCTTGTTGCGGTGATGCGTTTCGCAGATTTCTGCATCCCATTTTTCCACGGGAAGGCCTGCCGCAGCGGTTGAGACCAGCATTTCAACGAGCGCAATCCCGATGGAGAAATTGCGCGCTGCCAGCACCGGCAGTTTTTCACTGGCAGTGCGGAGGGCATCCGTCTGGGCCAGGTTGAGTCCGGTGACACCGCACAAAAGCGCGGGACCACCCAGATCCGCGAGCCGGCTGGCAATGGCAGCGCTGGCCTGCGGTGTGGAGGCATCAATAACAGCGTCGGCATCTTCCAAAGCGTCTTCGAGGCGGATAACGGTCTGTTTCCCGATCCAGCCAGTTCCGGCAATTTCCCCCAGATCACGATCGGCATGATCGGAGTCTGCGCGTATCACGCCACCCGTCAGTTCGAAGCGCTCATCGAGAATGATTTCGCGCGCGATTGTGCTGCCCAATCGGCCGCCAACCCCAATAATCGCAATTTTCAACGTCATATGATTTCACCTCAGATCACAACAGATCCATTATGGCCGGCCAGTGTATCGCAGGAAGTATGAAGTGATTATTGTTCTGGCCAAGGCCGGGCCCGGGAAAGCCCTGCCAGATGGTGTTGCCGCAGCTGCCAGGACGGAGCGTTTCCCGCGTTGTGATGAACGGTAAGCGTCTCGCCAATCCGGTTTCCATACCATGCCAAGAGCGCTCATTTTTCGCCCACTGCGTGTCCCCCCTCTAAAAGAACTAGAATTCAATTCTGTTTCAAACTAGCCTCTAAATCACTGATTCGATATTCTTAATGGAAAGTTAAGGGCGTGGCTGACTGGAAAATTGATGGTGAAACAGAGCCGCGGTCAGAGTCAGGCGTTCGTCCTGCAATGCAGGCGCGAAGCCGCGCCACACGAGCAAGAATCCTGAAAATACTGGAAAAATCAGTTCAGGATAACTCGATTGATGCGCTGACCGTGGCGGATATTGCGCGCAAGGCGAAATCTTCTGTCGGGGCTTTCTATGGCCGCTTCGCTGACAAGGCGGCAGCGCTCGATGCCCTCTATGCTGACCGGCTCGAAACGCTGACCAACAAGATGATGGCGGCAAACCAGGAGGCCAGGCGTCACCGCGATGTGCATCGCTGGATCGGACAATTGACTGAGGATTGTGTGGCCCATGGGCTGGAGAACCGCACATTGCTCTCGCGCCTTGCCGGAAGGCCTGTAGATCTGGCGCAGCCACCGAAGGCGCTGGCCGAGGATTTGTCAAAGACGCTCATGGTGCTAAAAATCAAGCCACCGCATTTTGCACCCCCGGCAGCGAGGTTTCTTTTGACGCTGGTGATCGGGCTGAGCCGTGATGCGGCACTGTTCCAGGCCGAATTGCAGGACAATGAGGTGGCGCGCCGCAGCTTTACATCGGATATCCAGAAAGCAGCGCTGTGGTATCTGACCGCGCCGTCTGCCTAGGGGCAGGACCTGCTAATTTGTCTGCAATGGCGGCCCGGGATGACAAGAGATGCGAGGAAACACCCGAAGCGCAGGGCCAATCCCCCGGTCGAGGGCTTTGACACAGCAGGTCGATGTCAGCGTGGCCGTCCTTCGGACCGGGCCGATCTGCCCGGACTACTGTGTCGCAACCCCTTGAAAGGCATTGGCCTTCCG
>PFFX01000032.1 GCA_002783385.1 Rhodobacterales bacterium CG15_BIG_FIL_POST_REV_8_21_14_020_59_13
CCCCGCCCGAAATCGGAAAGCTGACCAGATCCAGCGCCCGGCGTGAGCCCTCGACCACGACCGGCTTCAGCGCCGAGACCGCCTCGCCGGATTTCGCCGCTTCCATGGCCAGATCCCTGATCGCCGGTTCCAGCGCGATCTGTTTATCCAGAACTTCGGCAGGGGTCTCGACTTCCACGGCGCGGGCATAGGCGGCATTGGCCCAGACAATGCGCCCGGTCGCATTCATCCGCCAGGCCGGATAGGGCGCGCGCTCCAGCGTATCGAGAATGGCAATCGGATCGGCTTCCAGCTGGCGGCGGGCATCCTCCACCCGGCCGCGCGCTTCCGATTCATCCAGGCCCCGGATAGTGGCATCCGACAGCCAGACCACAAGTTGCGTTCCGGCGGCGCGGGCATCGGCCTCCAGAAAGCGGCCCTCCGGACCAATGATGGTGACGGAAAACGGCCGGCCATCCGCAATCAGCTCGGCAAAACGGCGGCGCAGCGTGGTGTCATTTCCACCCGCAGACCGCGCTTCATAGTCGGCAACTCCTTCCAGCAACAGGCCTGCCGGGTCCGGACCGTCGCTGGCTTCTGCAAATTTCAGCAGGCTGGCGAGCGCGGCCGGGGAGCCAAAAATACGCGGGCGGCCCCAGCCGGAAAGCTTGCCATCTTCCAGCTCCGGGATTTCATCCCACACTAGGACCAGTCCGGGAAACGCCCCGAACACGCCATCGGCGCGGGCAATCCGGTCTTCGAGCTCCCGCGACCTCTTGCGCCACAGCGCCTGCGCCGCCCGCGCGCCCGCCGTCAGGCGATAGGCCCAGAGACCCGCAATCAGGCCGAACACAACGGCCCCCAGCGTGACGGAAATCGAGACGATCTCGGTTATGTTGATCCCGCCTTCGGGCATACCGGCGAAGTCCCCCATGGATAAAGACGGCGCAAGCGCCCACCTTTTCGAATCACCACTCTACCCGCTTCGCGAATCGAGGGGGAGGGGGGATGTGGATTAGGGGGTGGTTCTATCTCCCAAAGAAATCGTAATGCGCCGAACACCGGTTCCAAAATGGTAATTCGCTTCGAGGCAGCTAACCAATTCGGCAACAGCGCGGCGATCAACACCGCAACCCCACGGATAATGACATGTGCCGGGCGGTGTGACAATTGCCCAATCAACGATGACAGATCGCTCGGTCGATATCGCCACGACATAATTCTGGGGCGAATAGATTTCATGCCTGAGAAAACGCGTGTGCTGTGCGAAGCAAACAGGCGATGTTGGCCGATTTCCCCGCTCCCGGCTGACCAGAGCGGACCACATTCCTTCCTCTAGCACAATCGCTGTTTCATCGACGTAAATGCCTTCATAGTTGCAGTGCTCGCAGACGACCGGTCGCCAGAACGGCACCCTCTCGTCTCGCGGATAGTAAATTGAATGGAGCCTGATAGCTTCCTCGTCCGCTTCCGGGCTGTCTACCTGCAAGAGAGCGGGCATGCCAAGGAAGGTTGCGACAGTGAGCACGGCGGCTCCGGCCAGTGATCCGGTCCATCGTAAAATCATTCGCGCCTCCCTCTCTTTGGGAGACTATCGCAGAATATGGCGAGCATGAGGCCTCCTTCGAGGCTCACTTTGTTCGCACCTCAGGATGAGGTGGTTTGTATTGGCCTTCTCTCACGCACCTCATGCTGAAGTGCTTTTCGCAAGAAAGGCCTCGAAGCGCGCAGATTTCTTCCCCTCCCCCGTTCACGGGCAGGGGAAAACAGACAGCGACACCTGACCACACACCTCCCCATTTGACGCGCGCGCCCTCAGGCGCGATATGAGCGCCAACACCAGATGACCGCCCGCAGGGCGAGGGAGAGACGAGATGCGCGAGATCAATCACTTCATCGACGGCAAAAGCTTCACCGGAAAAACCGGCCGCTTTGGCGATATCTTCAACCCCAATACGGGCGAGGTGCAGGCGCGCGTGCAATTTGCTGACGAGTCCGAACTCTCCCGCGCGGTTGAAGGCGCCAAGAAAGGCCAGCGCGTCTGGGCCGCGATGAATCCGCAGCGCCGCGCCCGCGTGTTGATGACCTACAAGACTCTCGTTGAAGCCGAGATGGACGAGCTCGCCCACCTGCTCTCCACTGAGCATGGCAAGGTCATCGCCGATTCAAAAGGCGATATCATCCGCGGCCTGGAAGTCATCGAATTTGCCTGCGGCGTGCCGCATCTGATGAAAGGCGAATACACCGAAAGCGCCGGACCCGGCATAGATGTTTATTCCATGCGCCAGCCGCTGGGCGTGGTCGCGGGCATTTCGCCATTCAACTTCCCCGCAATGATCCCGATGTGGTTCATGGGCATGGCGTTAGCAACCGGCAATGCGATGGTGCTGAAGCCGTCGGAAAAAGACCCGTCGGTTCCGGTCCGCCTCGCCGAATTGTGGATGGAAGCCGGCCTGCCCGAAGGCGTGCTGCAGATCGTGCATGGCGACAAGCAGGCGGTGGATGCGCTGTTGACCCATGAGGATGTCAAGGCCGTGTCCTTCGTCGGCTCGTCTGCTATCGCGCATTATATCGCCCGCACCTGCACAGAGCAGGGCAAGCGTTTCCAGGCCATGGGCGGCGCGAAAAACCACGGCATCATCATGCCGGATGCGGATATGGATCAGGTCGTCAACGACTTCCTCGGCGCGGCCTATGGCTCGGCGGGCGAACGCTGCATGGCGCTGCCGGTGGCGGTACCGGTCGGCAAGGATACGGCCAATGAATTTGTCTCCCGCATGAAGGATGAGGCACAGAAACTGCGCATCGGCGTCTCCACTGATCCGGATGCGCATTACGGTCCCGTCGTCACCGCGGCGCACAAACAACGCGTCGAGGACTATATCACGCTGGGCGTGGAAGAAGGCGCCGACATGCTGCTCGATGGCCGCGGCTTCAAGCTGCAGGGCCACGAGAACGGCTTCTTCATCGGTCCGACCCTGTTTGACAATGTCAAACCCGGCATGAAGACCTATGAGGAAGAGATCTTCGGTCCAGTGCTGCAGGTCGTCCGCGCCGGAAACCTCGAAGAGGCCGCCCATCTTCCCAGCGACCATCAGTATGGAAACGGCGTTGCCATTTTCACCCGCAATGGCCTGGCTGCGCGCGAATTTGCCGCCAAGGTCCAAGTCGGCATGGTCGGCATCAATGTACCCATCCCGGTGCCGGTCGCCTATCACTCCTTTGGCGGCTGGAAGCGCTCGGCCTTTACCGACACCAACCAGTATGGCACCGAGGGCATCCGCTTCTTCACCAAGATCAAGACGGTGACCCAGCGCTGGCCCAGCGGCGATATCGGCGATCAGGCCTTCGTCATCCCGACCATGGGGTAAAAGCTCGGCTACCGATATTTCGAGGCACGCATCTCTTTCTCCTTGCTTGCGGGCGCGGGCGGGCCTCAAAGCACGCCGTTCATGGGCCCTTCCATCTGGTGTAAACAGCGGTCACAATGTGATTCACACGACTCTTGGGAGAGACCACATATGAAACGCTTTCTAGCTGCTGCCTTTGGCGCAATAGCCCTGACGGGTGCCGCATTTACACAGGATGAGGCCCAAATTACGCCCGCCCAGAGCAATGTCGTCTATGGCATGGTCTCCGGCGCGGCGATGCTGATGGATGTCTACACGCCGATCGGAGAGCGCAACGGGTTCGGCGTCATCGTGGTGCCGGGATCGGGCTGGTACCGGCCGGAAATCTATTCCGCGCCGCAGCTCAAGGATTTGACCAATTATCACTATGTCCGCAATGTTGTTAAAGCGCTGAATGAGGAAGGCTTTACCGCCTTTGTCATCAATCACCGCTCCTCGCCTGGCAACCGTTTTCCGGCCGCGGTGAATGATACCCGCCGGGCGGTACGATATGTGCGCTTTGCCGCCGAAGCCTATGGCATTGATCCTGATCATATCGCCACGCTGGGCCATTCCTCAGGGGCCAATCTGGCAACAATGGCGGCGCTCATGGATGATGAGCCCGGCGACGGACTGGATGCAATCGACCAGACATCGGCGGCAGTGCAGGCCACAGTCGGAATTGCCACACCCTTCATGCTGGCGGGGGATCCGGAGGAGGCCAGCGCCTATGCCGCGCAAACCATCGCCATGTATACCGGGCGGCCCTTCTTCGGCATGGACAATCATTATCAGGCGAGCCCGCCAACCGCCGTGGCGGCTTCGCCTGCGGCCTATGCGGATGCGGGTGATCCGCCGCTCTACATGATCGATTCCATGGACGATCCGATTGTCCCGGTCAGTCAGGGCGATTATATGCTGACGGTGCTGAATGAGACCGGCGCGCGCTATGAACATGTCCGCACTGAGGGCGGCGAGCACAATCCGGCATTTGACATGGCCGCGATGGCCGCCTGGCTGGAAGATGTGTTGGGCGAGTAAGCGTCCCGCAAGCACCCTCATCCTCCGAATAAATCGGAAGATGAGGGTGTATAAATGCGATCACACCTGCTCCACCTCGATGGTGACATGACCGACGCCATGTTGATCAGCGAGGCGCTGGCGCAAAGCGCGGGTTACGGTCTGCTCGCAAACACCGGTTTCCAGCACCGCATGGAGGGTCGCCACTGTCTGGTCCGGCGCGATGGCCCAGATGTGCATGTGATGAATTCTGACAACGCCCGGCGTATTAACGGCGAGATCATCAGCAATGGCATCCCTGTCGACATGATCCGGCGTGGCTTCCAGCAGGATGCGGCCCGACTGAATGACGAGGCCGGACGCCGCCTTCAGCAAGAGCATGGCGATCAACACTGACAGGATAGGGTCAATCGGAGTCCAGCCAGTGGTCACGATCACAATGG
Organism: Rhodobacterales bacterium CG15_BIG_FIL_POST_REV_8_21_14_020_59_13; assembly: GCA_002783385.1. GTDB lineage: Bacteria > Pseudomonadota > Alphaproteobacteria > Caulobacterales > Maricaulaceae > Hyphobacterium. The sequence goes on from PFFX01000032.1 coordinate 4,832, forward strand.
CGGCGATGATGGCGGCGATGGAGCCCAATATGTCGCCCGCAACATGCAGCAGCGCACCGCGCATGTTCAGGTTTTCGCGGTCGCCGCCATGCAATACTGCAAAGGCAACCAGATTCACCAGAAGCCCGGTCACGGCGACCACTGCCATGGGGCCCCCGGCAATCTCGGGCGTAGAGCCGATGCGGCCAATGGCTTCACCGACAATCCAGAGGGTGAGCAGGATCAGGGCGACGCCATTGGCGAAGGCGACCAGAACCTGAAACCGGCCCCAGCCATAGGTCCGGCGCGCATCAGCCGGGCGGCGGGTAATGCGAAAGGCCAGCCAGGCGAGGAGGAGCGCACCGGAATCCGCCATCATGTGCGCAGCATCCGCGATAAGGGCGAGGGATCCGGTCAGGAAGCCGGCAGCAACCTCGACCAGCATGAATCCACCTGTCAGCGCCGCGGCGATGAGGGCGCGGGTCTCGTTTCCTGTGTTGCTGGCAGGTGCGTGATTGTGTGACATCCTACCTCAAGAGCATATTATTATAATCAAATCAATATGATGGTTATAACATAACGCTGGCTTGGACAACCCGGTTCGAGGCTCGCTTCGCGAGCTCCTCAGGATGCAGTGGGGTCTGTTTTTTAAAGCGTCATCCGGCCGCGCCGGAGGTATGCTTGAATTACAGCGCGGGCGGACAGAGCTCTTCCTCAATATGGCTTCGGATTATGACACCACGCTGGTCGTCAACGGTCCGGACGGCCAATGGTATTGAGACGATGATTCCGGTGGCGGTCTGATACCGGGCCTCGGCGTCTACCCGGCCATGTCCGGCCAGTACGATATCTGGACCGGCTCCTATAATGGTCAGTTTGAAACCGCCGAATTGCAGATCTCCGAAGTCCGTACCTAGGGTCAGGACCTGTTAATCTGGCTGCAATGGCCGGAGCGGATTTGTGCGGATACAAGGAGCAAACCCGCCGGAAGGCCAATGCCTTTCAAGGGGTTGCGACA
>PFFX01000004.1 GCA_002783385.1 Rhodobacterales bacterium CG15_BIG_FIL_POST_REV_8_21_14_020_59_13
CGTCTGCAGGCATGCCGGCGCAATGGATATCAGCCCTGTTTTTCCAGCTCCGGTGTCCACTCGCCGATCGAGGCCAGGCCATTCATGCGGGCGCGGTGATTGAAGGCTTTCTGCCCGGCGGTCACATCCTTGCCCTTCCACGCTTTCAGCGGGGCCGCCTGCAGGGCGCGGCCATAGGAGAAGGTCAGGGTCCATGGCAGATCATAATTCGCATTCATGGCATTGAGATGCGCGGTGGCGGCCTCGTCCGGCTGGCCGCCCGACAGGAAGGCAATCCCCGGCACGGCCGGCGGCACGCAATTGGCGAGGCACTGAACCGTCAGGTCGGCGACATCCTCGACACTGGCCTGATCGGGACATTTCTTGCCCGGAACAATCATGTTCGGCTTCAGGATGGTGCCTTCCAGCTGGACGCCCTGGGCATAAAGCTCCTCATAGAGCTTTTTCAGCCCGTATTCGGTCACTTCATAGCAGCGCTCGATGGAGTGATCGCCATCCATCATGACTTCCGGTTCGACAATCGGCACGATGCCCGCTTCCTGGCACAGCGCCGCATAGCGGGCCAGCGCGTGCATGTTCACATCCACGCAATAGGGCGAGGGCATGCTGTCATCACCCTCGCGGCCCATTTCGATCACGGCGCGCCATTTGGCAAAGCGGGCACCCAGCTCGTAATATTCATTCAGGCGGCCGCGCAGGCCATCGAGGCCCTCGGTGATCTTTTCACCCGGCGCACCGGCCAGATCCTTGGCCCCCATATCGACCTTGATGCCCGGGACCGCGCCGGCATCCGCGATCAGCTTCGCCAGCGGCGTGCCGTCTGCGGCGGTCTGGCGCAGCGTCTCGTCATAGAGTATGACCCCGGAGATATGCTCATTCATCGCCGGCCGGGTCCTGAACAGCATGTCACGCCAGTCACGGCGGCTGTCCTCGGTCGAGGTCAGGCCGATCGTGTCAAAGCGCTTCTTGATCGTGCCGGTGGATTCATCCGCCGCCAGAATGCCCTTGCCGTGCGCCACCATCTGAATGGCAATGTCGTTGAGTTGTTCGAGATCCATCGTCTTGTCCCCAGCAGATCGGTATGTGTGAAAAGTCTAGCGTTAATCGGTCACCGCTTCCACGCCCGGCAAGGCCTTGCCTTCCATCCATTCAAGGAAAGCTCCGCCCGCAGTGGAAACAAAGGTGAAATCACCCGCCACGCCCGCCTGGTTGAGCGCTGCCACGGTATCGCCGCCACCGGCGACCGCAATCAGCTTGTTCGCCCGCGCGCGTTGGCCAACATATCTGGCAATCTCGACGGTGGACGTGTTGAAGGGCGGTGTTTCAAAGGCCCCCAGCGGGCCATTCCAGATCAGCGTCCGGCAGCTATCTATCGTGTCAGCAAGGGCATCCACGGTCGCCGGCCCGCAATCGAGCGCCATCATGTCCGCCGGAATGTCATCCGCCGGAACGGTCACGGTGTCCGGATGGGCGGCAAATTCCCGCGCGCAGACCAGATCCACCGGCAGGATCATCTCGCAGCCATGGTTGCGGGCGGCGTCCAGAATGGCGCGGGCGGTATCGGCAAAGTCGGCTTCATGAAGGCTCTTTCCGACATCATGGCCTTGCGCCGCCAGGAAGGTATTGGCCATCGCCCCGCCGACAAACAGCCGGTCGACCTTGCTGACAAGGTTTTCCAGCAGATCGATCTTGGTCGAGACCTTGGCCCCGCCGACAAGGGCGATCACCGGCCGTCTCGGATCCGTCAACGCCTGTGACAGATGATCCAGCTCCCGCTGCAGGGCATGCCCGGCATAGGCCGGCAGCAGCGCCGCCACACCGGCCGTCGAGCCATGCGCCCGATGCGCCGCAGAGAAGGCGTCATTCACATAAATATCGCCCAGCTTCGCCAGCTCGGCCGCAAAACCGGGATCATTCTTTTCTTCACCGGCATGAAAGCGGGTGTTTTCCAGCAGCAATACGCTGCCCGGCTTGAGAGCTTCGACAGCCGCCTCAGCAGCAGGGCCAATGCAGTCCTCTGCAAATTCCACCGGCGCCGCCAACATGTCGGCCAGCGGTGCGGCGACAGGCAGAAGCGAGGCTTCGGCGAGCCTTTGTCCCTTGGGCCGCCCGAAATGCGCCAGCAGGATGACTTTCGCACCGGCCGACTTCAGATGGCTGATGGTCGGTATCGCTGCCATCAGGCGGGTTGCATCCGTGACCACGCCATCCTTCATCGGCACATTGAAATCAACACGGACCAGAACCCGCTTGTGTTTCACATCTGCGTCTTCGATCCGGCGCAAACCCATGACGAGTCCTTTGTTTTCTTGCGCTTAAAGAAACCGGCCCATGGCCACCGCGGTATCAATCATGCGGCAGGCAAAACCCCATTCATTATCATACCATGTCATGACCCGCACGAGACCGCCATCAATCACATTGGTCTTGTCGATGGCGACGATGGAGGAGCGGCTGTCATGATTGTAATCAATCGACACCAGCGGGATATCGTCATAACCGAGAATGCCCTTCATCGGGCCATCGGCGGCGGCGCGGATGGCGGCGTTGATCTCTTCGGGACTTGTCTCCCTGGACGGCACAAAAACCAGATCAATCAGCGAGACATTCGGCGTCGGCACGCGCACCGCCGCGCCGTCCAGTCTGCCCGCCAGTTCCGGCAGAACCAGACCGACCGCCTTGGCCGCCCCCGTCGAGGTCGGCACCATCGACATCGCCGCCGCCCGGGCGCGATGCAGGTCCTTGTGATTCCGGTCCAGAGTCGGCTGGTCGCCGGTATAGGCGTGAATCGTGGTGACATGGCCGCGCTCGATACCGACCGCATCATTCAGCACCTTGGCGACAGGGGCGAGGCCGTTCGTGGTGCAGGACGCGTTCGAGACCACCAGATCGCTGGCTGCCAATTGATCGTGGTTGACGCCATAAACGATGGTCTTGTCGGCATTCTTGGCCGGCGCCGAGCAAAGCACTTTCTTCGCGCCGGAGCCCTCTATGTGTGCCATGGAGGCGTCCTTGGAATTGAACTTGCCCGTGCATTCCAGCACCAGATCAACGCCCATATCACCCCAGGGCAATTGCGCCGGATCGCGGTTCGAGACTTTCCGGATCTTGCCGAACCCGGCATCAATCCAGTCATCGCCGACGGTGATCTTGCCCGGATAGCGGCCATGCACGCTGTCATAGGTCAGAAGGTGGGCATTGGTTTCCGGGGTCGAGGAATCATTGATGGCAACCACCTCGATTTCGTCCCAGCGCTTCTCTTCCAGAACCGCGCGCAATGCCAATCGGCCAATGCGGCCAAATCCCGTAATAGCAACCCGGACAGCCATGCGAAAATTCCTCTCGAGCAGGTCGGTGCGAGCCCCGCTGGCCCGCCTGAAACAGAGTCGCGCGCCGTTTACCCGCTCTTAGCCGCGGCGTCCACTCACACCCATCATTTCAAGGCATCTTTCCAGCGACTCCCGCCAGTCCGGCAGGGTGATGCCATAGACAGCCTGCGCTCTGGACAGATCAAGGCGCGTATCGCCCGGACGGCGCGCACGTGTCGGAAAGGCACTGGTCGGAATACCGGTGACCCGGGTTGACAGTCCCGCCCCGGAAATCGACGCCTCAGCAAGATCTTTCCAGCTGGCCTCTCCGGTATTGGTGACATGCAGCAATCCGCCGTCCGCCCCGCCGCGCATTTGCTCTGCCAGATCCAGGAGCGCATCGGCGAGCGCATGCGCCTCGGTCGGCCGGCCAATCTGGTCATCGACCACGTTCATCGTCTCGCCCCCGGCGGCAAGCCGCAACATGGTACGCACAAAATTCGTGCCTTCAGGCGCATAGACCCAGCTTGTCCGGACGATCAGCGCATCCGGATTCACTGCCAGAACGGCTTTTTCGCCATCAGCTTTTGTCTGGCCATAGACGTTCAGTGGAGCAGTATCCGCTGTCTCGGCATAAGGCGCACCGCCGAGCCCGTTGAATACATAATCGGTGGAGATGTGGATGAAGGGCACGCCACGCGCTTCGGCTGACCGCGCCAGCGCCGCCGGGCCGGTCTCGTTCAGCGCTCGTGCCGCCTCGATTTCATCCTCCGCCCTGTCAACCGCAGTATGGGCGGCCGCGTTGATGATCACATCCGGCGAGATCTGGCCCATGATGTCGGCAATCCCTGCGGGATGGACAAGGTCAATCTGGGGCCGGCCCATACGGATCACCTCATGCGCGCCCGCCTGCCGCGCCAGCGCGCTCGCCACCTGCCCCGACGATCCGATCACCAGAATCTTCATGTCTTGCACTCGAACAGACGGGGTAGCTCCGCGAGCTTCGGCGCATTGCGATCCTTGTCCGACAACACTGCCGCCTCCGTATCAAAGGGCCAGCGAATGCCGATGGCCGGATCATTCCATAATACACCGCGATCATGCTCTGGCGAATACGGGTTATCGACCTTGTAGGCGATCTCGCTCTCGGCTTCGATCGTGGCAAATCCATGGGCAAAGCCACGCGGCACCCAGAGCTGCAAGCCGTTTTCTTCTGTCAGGCTGGCCCCGGCCCACTGCCCGAAGGTCGGCGAACCATGACGGATGTCAACAATCACATCATAAATCGCACCGCGCGGACATCTGACCAGCTTGCCCTGCGCCATGGGAGGGGTCTGAAAATGCAGACCCCGCACAGTGCCCGCCGCAATGGACCGCGACGTATTGTCCTGAACGAATTCGGTTCTCACTCCGGCAAGAGACTGAAAGCGCGCCGCATTCCAGACCTCCTCGAACCAGCCGCGGTCATCGCCGAACCGCAGGGGCTCAATCAATAATGCGTCCTCAAAAGGTCCAAAGCATTCACAATCTGGCAATTCCGGACTCCTGAAAGCAATCAGTGTGGCATATTCTATCTGCTGGATTAAAGCAGCAAAGCCTTGTCATCAGGGCTTCACCTTGCGAGAAGGCAGGGCAATCTGGGTTTTTATTACAGGGCAGGTATCCACTATGAAGGTGATCGTTCTCGGGGGCGACGGCTTTTGCGGCTGGCCAACAGCCCTGCACCTTTCCAATCTCGGCCATGAGATTGTCATCGTCGACAATCTGTCACGCCGCAAGATCGACATCGAACTGGAAGTCGACAGCCTGACGCCAATCCAGCCGATGAGCGTCCGCCTGGCCGCCTGGAAAGAGGTCTCCGGCAAGGATATCCGTTTCGTTGATCTCAATGTGGGCAAGGATTACCAGGAACTTCTCGACCTCATCCTGTCGGAAAAACCCGACTCCATTGTTCACTTTGCCGAACAGCGCGCTGCGCCCTATTCGATGAAATCGGCCAGACACAAACGCTACACCGTTGATAACAATCTGAACGCCACCAATGATGTGCTCGCCGCCATCGTTGATTCTGGCCTCGATATCCACCTCGTCCATCTCGGCACTATGGGCGTCTACGGATACGGCACAGCCGGTATGAAAATTCCGGAAGGCTATCTCAATGTGAAGGTCGAAACGCCACAGGGGCTGATCGACACCGAAATTCTCTATCCGGCCAATCCGGGCTCCATCTATCACATGACCAAGACGCAAGATGCGCTCTTCTTCCACTTCTATAACAAGAATGACGGAATAAAGATCACCGACCTCCATCAGGGGATTGTGTGGGGAACGCAGACCGAAGAGACCCGCAAGGACGAACGCCTGATCAACCGTTTCGACTATGATGGCGATTATGGCACTGTGCTGAACCGCTTCCTGATGCAGGCCGCAATCGGACACCCGCTGACGGTCCACGGCACAGGCGGTCAGACCCGTGCTTTCATTCACATTCAGGATACCGTGCGGTGCATCGAGCTGGCGCTGGAAAACCGCCCGCAATCCGGCGACCGGGTTCACATCATGAACCAGATGACCCAAACACATCGTGTCCGCGAACTGGCTGAAATGATTTCTAAATTAACCGGTGTGGAAATCACCTGCCTGCCGAATCCGCGCAATGAAGCCGACGAGAATGAGCTTCACGTCGAGAATGCGACCTTCCTGAAGCTCGGCCTCCATCCGATTACGCTGGAATCCGGATTGATGGATGAAGTCACAGAAATTGCGCGCAAATACAAGGATCGCTGCGACCTCTCGAAAGTACCGTCTGTGTCCTACTGGAACAAGGACCGCGAGGCCGCACAGAAAGACGCCAAGCTGAAAGCGGTGTCTTAAAGCGCGCCTTGGCGGGGCCAGCCCGGATCATTCGGGCTGCCATGTCCGCGCTCGGGATAACAGAAGGCAATCGCCGCCTCTGTCTGCGCGCCTGTGGGGCTGAGGCCGCAAAATTCGATGAGCTGTTCCACAAAGCGGTCCGGCCGTACCAGAACCTTTTCATAACTGACAAGCGCCGCTGGCAAGCCGCAGCTCTCCAGATAGGTCCGGCAGCGCTGATAAAGCGTCAGCGTTTCATCCAGCGCCGTTAAAAGTGGTGTCTGCGTCAGCAGGTGAATGCGTTCAGCCGCCGCATGCGGGTCGCGGAAAACACAGATCATACGGGCAGCGGGAAGCAAGTCCTGCACCTGCGCCGCATAAAGCACGCCGTGCGGATCCTTCCAGCCCCATGCCATATCCGCCTCTGAGCGCCTTTCGATCAGGGGCCGCATTCGCGTCACGGCCGCCTGTAAAGCCTCGCTTTCCGGATTTCCAAGCTCAGCAACGCCGCCCCTTGCGTCCTGTAGGTCGAGATCCTCATTGTTTCCAACACCCTGGCGTGCGCCCATATCAACGCCAAGAATACACAACGCCCCCGCCACCATGGATGTGCCGCCGCGCGGCGCACCGAAAACGAGTATGCCACGGCCCTCACCGCATGGCGGAGCGGTCAGCGCGTGCAGGGGCTCGGAGCGTTCATACATGGAGCGTTACTCTGTCAGCCAAGACGACAGGCGGGTGAGAAAAACAAGGCAAGCTTCAAGCTCGCTCAGATCAACATATTCATCCGCCTTGTGAGCCTGCTCGATATATCCGGGACCGCACACCACGGTCGACAGGCCTGCGCTCTGGAAAAGTCCCGCTTCCGTACCGAACGCCACAAAACGGCGGGTATTATCTCCAGTCAGACGCCGCGCCAATTCCTCAGCCGCCCCATTGTCTTCCGGGCGCAGCGGCGGCGCATCCGATCTCTGGATCACCTCCACCGCTGATTCCGGCGCATGTCGTTGCATACGGATTTGCACTTCGGCCGCTTTTTCCCGCAAGCTATCACCTACCGCGCGGGCGTCATCCCATGGCGCAGGCCGCATCAGGCTTTCAAACCACGCTTTACGGGCAAGGATGTTCGCAGCCGTTCCGCCTCCCATCTGGCCAATCGTGATCGTGCCGCAAGGCGGATCAAACGGGCTGTCTGCTGGCGCGGTTTTACGCCAAACCTCTGCCTGATCGACCAGATATTGCATCAGCGGGACGGCATACGTCACGGCGCAGGCCCCGTCCTCGATTTTGGAGGAATGCGCTTCCAGACCTACGATTTCCACCCGCACCGAATATAGCCCCTTATGCCCGGTGACGACTTTCATACCGGTCGGTTCACCGATAATGGCGATGGCGGGGCGGGGACCGCTTGCGGTCATGTCACGGATCATGTCCGGTGCGCCAAGACATCCCAGCTCTTCATCATACGAAAACGCAAAATGCACCGGCCGTTTCAGATTTTGCCGGGCATAATCCTCCGCCAGCACCAGACAGCAGGCGATAAAACCTTTCATGTCGCACGTACCGCGCCCGTAAAGGCGGCCATTGGCTTCCGTCATCACAAACGGGTCGGTCGACCAGTCCTGCCCGTCAACCGGAACGACATCGGTATGGCCTGACAGGACCACTCCTCCATTGACGGGCGGACCCAGCACAGCGTGCAGATTCGCCTTCGTTCCAGAGCTATCCACCGTCCGGTGACATACCGCACCAAGGGCCGCCAGGCGCGCCTCGATATAATTGATCAGTTTCAGATTGCTGTCGCGGGATACGGTCGCGATGCCGATCAGATCGGCAAGACAGGCTTTGACGGAATCAAGGGAATGAGCGGTCACGGCAATCCATCCTTCAGAGGTCTTCTCCCTAGCCCGGCCTTAACGTTCGGGAAACCCTCTCTTTCCACGCGATTTTAAGAGGTTTCAGGCACTTTCCACTCAGGAATGGTGAATAAAGGCCTGCAATTATGCGCGGAATTATTTCGAAATTCGCACACTTCCTCCGGTCTTCCGGCGGTAATGTCGCCACGATTTTCGCAATCGCTCTGGTGCCGATCTCGGTCATGGGCGGAGGCGCAGTTGATTTTGCCCAAGCCATGAATGCCCGCGGGCGGCTGGCAGAAGCGCTGGATGCCGCTGCTCTGGCGGTCGGCTCGCAGCCCAATCTGTCCCTCGGTCAGGCCGAGCAGATGGCGCTCGACTATATTGAGGCAAATTATCCCGCGCGCGAAATCGGCAGCGTCCATTCGATTTCGGTGAGCATTGATGAGGCGAATGGCATTGTTCAGATTTCCGGTCAGTCACGCGTCGGGACTACCCTGCTCGGCATTATGGGCATGGACTACATCAATGTGGACTGGACCAGCGAAGTCCGGCGCGCCCAGCAAAACCTCGAACTCGTCATGGTGCTTGATAATACCGGGTCGATGAGGGGCTCGAGAATCCGTTCACTGCGTGATGCGGCTTCCCTGTTGACCGGTATCCTGTTTGACGGCGCACAGGAGCCGGACGATGTCCGTATCGGACTCGTGCCCTTTGCCGCAACCGTGAATGTCGGCACTCAGTATGAGCGCGCCTGGTGGCTGGATCCCAATGCGGAAAGCCCGCTGCACGCGCAATGGGCCGGTGGGCCACAGGAGGTCGAAACCTGCACCGGACGAGGCCGCCGGCGCAGCTGCACCACTGAAACTTTTACGCCGAATGCGTGGGAATTTTTTGATCAGTTGCGTAATACCAGTTGGGCAGGCTGTGTCGAAGCGCGGGCTATTCCCCTCGATATTGAGGATGTGCCACCGAGCCGTGCCAATCCGGAAACACTTTTCCTGCCTTTCTTTGCTCCAGACGAACCCGACAATGGCAATTTCTATAACAGCTATCTCAACGATGGCCTCGGAAATGCTGGTTTGTTCGAGCGTCTCTGGAATTTCATCAAATATGACAATGGCCGGCCATCGCCCAATGGTCCCAATAACGGCTGCACCACAACACCGGTGACGCCGATGACACATGACCGCCGCACGGTCGAGAATGCCATCTCCGCGATGGGGGCCAGCGGCTATACCAATATTCCCAATGGCATTGGCTGGGGCATTCGTCTGATTTCGCCGCAGGAACCTTTTACCGAGGGCACCGCCTATGGGGACCGCGAAACCATCAAGGCGATGGTGATTCTGACCGATGGCGACAATGTCCTCAGTGGCCACAACTCGGCGCTGATGTCGCGGTATAGTGCTTACGGCTATATTGCCGATGGCCGGTTGGGCATCCGCACCTCTTCCAGCCGCCGCCTGTCCGATGCGCTGGACGAGCGCACCTTGGCGGCCTGCCGCTATGCGCGCGATCAGGGCATCCGCATTTACACCATCACCTTCCAGGTCCGGAATACAGCGACACAGAACATGATGCGCGATTGTGCGTCTCATCCCAGCCTCTATTTCGACAGCCCGTCAAACGAGGCGCTGGAAGAAGCCTTCGAGATTATCGCCGGCGATCTGGCAAATCTGCGCATTTCACGCTAAAATCAGCGCTTTCAGGCGACTGATTTTTAACCCCGTGCACAGGAAGTCCGTGCGCGGGGTTTCTATTTGCGGATTCCTGTTCCTGGTTTGAACAGGGATGACCTGCAATGCGGTTTTCAGGAGTCCGGGCTTTCATCCGCGACACGCGCGGCAATGTTGCCATGCTGTTTTCGCTGATGCTGGTTCCCATCGTTGTGATGGGAGGCGGCGCAGTGGACTTCAATCAGGCCATGAATGCCCGGGCGCGGCTGGCGGAATCTCTGGATGCGGCCGCGCTCGCCGTCGGATCATCACCCCGCCTGTTGCCGCAGGATGCTGTGTCGCTGGCGCAAGCCATCGTCGCGGCCAATTATCCAGCCTATGAAATTGGCAATCTGGGTCCGGTCAATGTCGAGATCGACGACACCAATAATATTGTCATCCTGTCCGGCACGTCACGGGTTCAGACCGCCTTTCTGGGGCTGATCGGCATTGATCACCTGACCGTCAATTGGGAAACAGAAGTGCGGCGGGCACGCACCGCACTGGAGCTGGTCATGGTGCTGGACAATACCGGCTCCATGTCGGGATCGAAGATCAGTGCCTTGCGTGAGGCCGCGCTGATGCTCACCGATATTCTGCACGACAACGCCGATGATCCTACGATGCTCGAAATCGGCCTCGTGCCCTTCTCCTCAACGGTCAATGTCGGCAGCCAATTCGAGCGCGCCTGGTGGCTCGACCCGGACGGGACCGCGCCAAATCACTCGAACAATTTCAACCCGGACGCCAATCGCTGGGATGTGATTGACTCGATGCAGTATGAAAGCTGGGATGGCTGCGTGGAAGCGCGCGATATCCCGCTTGATGTCGAGGACGTCCCACCGTCTCCCTCCAATCCTGATACGCTTTTCCTGCCCTATTTTGCGCCGGATGAGCCCAGCTATTATTCCGGGTATCGCAACAGTTACATGTCCGACGGCACGAGCAGTTCGAACCAACTCTACCGGTTGATGAACTCCTATAAATATGCCGGGGTAAATCCGTCTGGTGCCGCATCGAACTGGGGCTGCACCGCCCGCCCGATTACGCCACTGACACAGAGCCGCCCGGTGATTGACAATGCCATTGGCAGCATGATTGCCAGTGGCACGACCAACATCCCGATCGGCATCAGCTGGGGCGTCCGCGTGCTGTCACCGCAAGAGCCGTTCACCGAGGGCAATGCTTATGATGACGATGAGAATATAAAAGCCATGGTCATCCTCACCGATGGCGAAAATGTCATCAATGGCCGCGGCAATATCAATTACTCGGACTATTCCGGCTATGGCTATATCCGCGAGGGACGGCTGGGGCTCATCACCTCCAGCTCATGGGCGCTCCGCAATGCCCTGAATGAGCGGACCGAGGCGGCCTGTGCCTATGCCCGCGAACAGGGCATTCGCGTCTATACGATCACCTTTCAGGTCAGTTCGTCATCGACACAGGACATGATGCGCAATTGCGCGTCACACCCCAGCCTCTATTTCAACAGCCCCTCAAATGAAGCCTTGCGTAATGCCTTCGAGCTGATCGCCGGTGATCTCGTCAATCTGCGCCTGTCGCGCTAACCCTCGCAGCCGCCCTCTTCGCGGCCCGGAAGACAGATCAGCTCCATCCGGAAATAGAGCGTCTGCTCGGGACCGATCGGCCCGCCCGGTGTGCCGCGCGCGCCATAACCCAGCCCGGCCGGAATAAAGAGTTCCCATTCCTCTCCCGTCCGCATCAGGGCCAGCGCCTCAACCCAGCCGCGGATCAGGCGGTCTGACGGAAAGTCGGCCGGCGCGCCACGCGAATAGGACGAGTCGAACTCTTCGCCATCAAGACTGGTGCCCTGATAGTGAACGCGGACAATCTCGCCACCTTGCGGGGTCAAACCGTCATCTCCAACGGCCTGCAATATGCGGAAATGTAGCCCAGAAGGCAGCGCATAAACGCATGGCTGCAGATTCATCCGTTCCAGATAAAGCGCGCCTTCCAGCTGATTGCGTTCGGCCTGGCTGGGATTACCCTCGAATCTCGGTTGGCCAATATCCGGCACATCCATTCCTTCAAAATCGGCCGGATCACACTGGCGCGCTGCCGCCACAATGGAAGCTGCATCGCCGGGAACAACCGGGACCGGAGGCTCGGACGGCGCACTCGAACACGCGGTCAACACACTAAGTGAAACAAGAGCAGCAAGACGCATGACGGGCTCCGGACATTTTAAGGATTTGAAACCAGTGGCTATCGCAACCTATTCGGCGTCATCGGTCAATGCCTCTGACATCGCCGTCAGGACGAGCGGCCAGTTTTGTTGGAAATAGGCATAGGCTTCATCCCATTCGCCCCCCTCACCCCATCCGGTGTGCGTGAGGGTGACAGACGTCACTGTGCCGGACACTGGAATGATCTCGATCGTCAATGGCGTCAGATGCGGCCGCACCTCCGGCATGTAGGGCGGCAAGGCCCAGCTTATTGTCAGCATCCTGTTTTCCTGAAATCCCAGCACCGTTGTGCCTTCGGACCCGCGCTGACCGTCCGGCGCATCAGGCAGGAAATAGACTTCATACTCACCACCGGGCCGCAAATCGATATTGGAGGCCGGGGCAAAGAAGGTCAGGCCTTCTTCTGTCGTCCACAACGCCCAGATCTCTGCCGGCGACGCCTCCATCTCGACAGACGCCACAATAATCCGGCCGGTGGCATTGGCGGGAACCGTGAGAAACACCGCCGCAAGGACTGCAAGCAGAACACGAATCATATAGACCCCAGAAAATTGCTCTCGCCTGAACCTAGGCCAAGCTGGCGCAGGCAGCGAGGCAATTCTCTGTGACACTCAACTTTATATTTGCGTCCGGATCTGCCTATTCAGCCGAAGCAGGAAGGATGGTCACCCGGTAGGCACGCTCTTCGGAAAGATAGGAATGCGCCGCAGCCACAATGTCTTCCAGCGTAATGTCTGAATAATCGTCCGTAATCGTCCGGATACGGTCAAGCCGTTCCGGATATTCAAAGGATTGCGACAGCCAGCCCAGCCACGCCGAATTGCTTTCAAAGGCCGTCTGGATCTGCTCCAGCAGTGGCCGCCGGGCGCGCAGGAGTTCGTCATCCGTGATCTCGCCATTGGCCATGTCCGCAGCGATCTGGCCAATGGCCTCATAGGCCGGTTCGATATTTTCGATCCGGATATCGGCACCTACATAGAGATATCCATAATCTGGATGGTAGAAACTTTCGACATTCGAGGAAGAGGCTGAATAGGTAAAGGCCTCTTGTTCGCGCAGGCGCTCGGTCAGTTTGAGCGCCATGACGGCACGCATCAGGCGGAGAACCCGTGATGCGCGGCGATCGCTGTCATCGGTTGTGGGCCAGTAGACATTGATCAGTGCCTGGTCCTCCCCGCCATTGTGTGTGAGCCGGATCGGCTCATCTGTTGCTTGCGGGAAGTCCAGAATGCGGTTTTCCGGATAATCCGGCCAGTCATCAGCGCGTGCCGGCAAGGCCCCGATAGTCGCCGCGATGGCATCGATGACAGCTTGTTCTTCAAAATCACCCACGACGGTGATCTCAATCGGTGCACGTTCCAGCGCCGGTGTCAGAAATGCCCGGACATCGTCCAGATCAACCGCATCGGATTCTGCATCTGTCGGAAAGCCATAACGCGGATCCCCTGATCTTAGCATGCGGGCCGTGTCGCGCGAACGCACCCCTGCCGGTGTCGATCCCAGGCTGCGGCGGAGCTCAGGCAGGGATGCCCGATATTGTGCAAGGCTTTCCGGCCGGTAGCCCGGAGCAGTCATATACGCTGCGAAAAGCTGGAATTGCAGGCCAAGATCTGCCGGTGTGGTTGCTGCGGACATCCTGAAAGCGCCCGCATTGACGCCAAAACCGCCGCCGACATTGCGGCCCGCCAGAATGCGTGACAGATCATCGAATGAATGTGCTTCCAGCCCCCCCGATGTGAAGACGCTGCTGGCCACGGTATCAACGACCGCTTTCTGACGAGGTTCTATATCGCCCCGGCCAAATGTCATGTTGATGCGGATCACATCATTCTCGAAATCGGTCGGCTTGAGCGATACCCGCACACCATTTTCAAAGACAAGGCGGGTGACCCCCAGATCCGCAATCTCCGTGCGCTCAGAAATCTCGCCGGGCGCGCCGAAATCCTCATAGGCCCAGCTGCCCAGTTCGGTGTCTTCCATGGCCTCGACATCCATCTGTGCGCTTGCATTCCAGACTTCGGCGATGCGCGATTCGGCATCATTGATTTCAAGTGAGGTTGCGAGAAAAACCAGCGGTCCGTTACCGGCCCATTGCTCACGGAAAGCTGCATTGACCGCTTCAAGCGAAATATCGTCCTCAAACCCGTTATACCGGACCAGAGAATCGGCAGGATGGTTGAAGACCTGATGATATCGCCACGAACTCCACAGCGCGTCCGACAGCGCCGATGAGGCGCGCGTATCAGCTTGTTCCACTGCGGTTTCGAGAGCTGTCCGCAGATTGCTCAGCTGCTCGTCCAGCTCCGATTGGGTAAAGCCATATTCCAGCGCCCGGCGCAATTCCTGTTCGACAAGAGCAAGGCCGTCTTCCCAGCGCTCAGGCTGGATAACAGCCAAAATGTTGGCGCGGGCTGCGAATCCGTATTCCTCTGTCGAAAAGCCAGCACTGCCCTGAAGCAGCGGCGACGCGCCGGAAC
The DNA here is from genome assembly GCA_002783385.1 of Rhodobacterales bacterium CG15_BIG_FIL_POST_REV_8_21_14_020_59_13. GTDB lineage: Bacteria > Pseudomonadota > Alphaproteobacteria > Caulobacterales > Maricaulaceae > Hyphobacterium. The sequence goes on from PFFX01000004.1 coordinate 14,423, forward strand.
TGATAAGGGTCGACATTCGCCGCGATACGATGGAAGTCGCCAGCGAATCCAGAAGCCCGTCAAAACGGCTGGCAACCGTATCGGCTTCAATCGTGTCAGGGTGCACGGACTCCACCGTCAGGACGGTAAAAAACTCCGGATCGTGGAAATATCCGGTGTCAAACCCGCGTTCCGTATCGACAGAACCAGCCACCGGTGCTTCCAGATCCTCGTCTGACGGTGACCAGTCAGAGAAAATTTCCGCGATCCTGGCCTCTACCCGGTCGATATCAATATCACCCACGATGACCAGCATGGCCCGTTCAGGGCGGTAATACGCATCATAATAACGGACAAAGGCTTCACGTGGGGCGGTCTGGATGATCTCCGCAATGCCGATAGCATCGCGCCGGGTGACAAGTGAGTCTGGATAGCGAAACGCCATCAGGGCGTTGCTCCAGCGCCGCACCGGCGTGTTGCGCACGCGTTCTTCTGACAAGATGATGTCGCGCTCGCGATCGATTGCTTCAATATCCAGCGTCATGTTCGACGCCGTTTCGCGCATGATAAAAAGACCGGTATCAATCGTCTCGTCATCCACTTCCGGCATGTCCAGCTGATAGACGACAAAGTCATGACTGGTGCCGGCATTGGTATCGGGACCGAATTGCAGACCAAAGCGTTCCAGCAAAGCGACCATTTCGCCTTCCGGCACATTATCCGAGCCGTTGAACGCCATGTGTTCGATAAAGTGAGCGAGACCGCGCTGATCATCGGCCTCGACCAGGGATCCCACATTGAACGCCATCCGGATGGACGCTGTGTCCGGCGGTGTGTCATTCGCCATGATGGCATAGCGCAATCCATTTTCCAGCTGGCCATAGCTTATGCCCGGATCCGCCGGAATATCGCTTCTGTCTTGCGCGAAGCCATCACCCTGGGCGGCCGCGGCAGCGGCCATCGGCATCAACGCCATGGAGAGCCCGGCAAAGACAGCAACAAAGGGGCGGCGCAATGAGCGAATATCTGGGAACATGATCAATCCTTTTGGGTATGCGTCTCTGGACCAGAGCCTAACGGCCCAGCCGGATTTCACTAAATCAATAATAAGTCAGAATACTTACAAGCCTAGTCGGCGGCGAGAACGGTCTCGATCGGATCATGCTCAGCCACGAAATGCCCGGGGGTTACTTCCTCCAGCTGTGGCCGGTATTGCTCGGCATCCGGATCCTCGACAAGCCGCGATTTGAGGAAGCGCAATTGCGCCCGCGGGTCCATCGGTGACGGCAGATCCCCTTCCAGCTTCAACCGCTTTCGTGATTTCTCGACAACCGGATCGGGGATCGGAACCGCTGAAATCAGCGCCTTCGTATAGGGGTGGCGGGCATCGTCATAAATCGTTTCGCGATCCGCCATCTCGACGACCCGGCCCAGATAGAGCACCATCACGCGGTGCGAGACTTCACGCACAACCGAGAGGTCATGCGAGATGAAGATCATCGACAGATCCATCTCTTTTTGAAGGTCAATCAACAATTTGATGATCTGCGCCTGAATGGAGACATCCAGGGCGGAGACCGCTTCATCACAGATGACGAGTTTCGGGCTGAGGATCATGGCGCGGGCAATGCCGACGCGCTGGTTCTGCCCGCCGGACAATTCATGCGGGTAGCGATTGATCATGTCCGGATCAAGACCGACTTTCTCCATCATCTTCCGGACCCGGTCCTGACGCTGTGACCGGTTGAGTTGACGCTCATAGGTCAGAAGCGGTTCAGCGATTGACGAGCCAACGGTCATACGCGGGTCAAGAGAAGCCAACGGATCCTGGAATACGATCTGGAGATCGCGGCGTGTTTGCCGCAATTTACCTTTGCTGATCGAGGTCAGATCTTTGCCCAGCCAAGCCACCGTGCCGGCAGTGGCCGGCACCAGTTGAAGCACCGCACGCGCCAGAGTGGATTTCCCGCATCCGGACTCACCCACAACGCCCAGCGTCTCCCCCTTGCGGAGATCGAAACTGACACCATCGACCGCTTTCAAGGGCTTGCGTTTTGGAAACAATCCGCCACCGACATTGATCGGAAAATGCACCTTCACATCATCCACTTCCAGCATCGGCTTCGAGCCCGAAACTTCTTCATAGGCCGGTAAGGCGACATGGCCCAGCTTGTCGGGCTGATCTATGCGCGGCATCGCATCCAGCAGCATCCGCGTGTATTCGTTTTCAGGTGTGTGGAAAATCTGCTCTGCCGCACCACTTTCGACATAGATACCATTGCGCATCACCTCGACGCGATCTGCCATGCGGGCGACCACGCCCATATCATGGGTGATCAGTGCAATGGCGGCACCCGTTTCGCGTTTCAGATCATCCATGATGTCCAGAACCTGCGCCTGAATGGTCACATCCAGCGCGGTCGTGGGTTCATCTGCGATCAACAGATCCGGCTCGCACAGCATGGACATGGCAATCATGACCCGCTGACGCATCCCGCCCGACAATTCGTGTGGATACTGGTTCAGGCGGCTTTGGGCTTCCGGCATGCGGACGCGTTCCAGCCAGTCGAGCGCACGCTTGTCAGCTGCCGCCCCCTGCAAACGCATGTGCTTTTTCAGGACTTCGCGCATCTGGTCGCCGATCCGCATGTGCGGGGTCAACGAAGTCAGCGGGTCCTGAAAGATCATCGTCATCGACTTGCCGCGAATGCGATTGAGTTTTCCCGGGCGCAAATTCAGGATTTCGGTGCCGCGATATTTGATGGATCCGGTCGCACGTCCATTTGATGCCAAAAGGCCCATGGCCGAGAGAAAAGTCTGGCTTTTGCCCGACCCCGACTCTCCCACTACCGCCAGACACTCACCAGGATTGATATGAAGATTGATGCCCTTCACGGCCTCAACCTCGCCATCCGGCGTCGTAAAGGTCACGGCCAGATCCTCAACCGAGAGAATGGGGCCAGAACCAGTGCGGGGCTGTTGAGTCACGGGGATCTTCCTTAGGTTATGAAAACGTCGCGAGGATAAAGCCCGCAACCAGTTTGGCCAGCATTCACATCAGGCCGGTAACAGCAATACGAAGAAGGTTACGAATTAGTGGGAATTACGTATCCTGCCCTGTGATTCGCAAGGAAATAACAGATGAAAATTCGCCCCATCGCGGCTGCACTGGATTCTTTGTTCGAAACATCACCCGATGCGGTTATTGTGACCAATGCGGGCCGGGAGGTGCTCGACGTCAATCCGTCTTTCGTGAAACTGATGGGATATTCACGCGATGAGCTCATCGGCCGATCGGTTCAGGACTTCTATCCGGACAAAGCCTCGTTTGACCGGATATGGACCGTCCGGAAGGATGCAGCCGACCGTTTCATTTCAAAGCCTTACATTCAAGCTTATATTCGGAAGGACGGACAGGAAATCATCTGCGAATCCGTCGGCCTGCCCCTACGTGACGAAAAGGGCCATGTCACCGGCTTCATGGCCATAGTCCGGGATGTCAGCCATGAGCAGATTCACCAAAGACTGACATCGGAAGCCGACCGCATCTATCTGGACGCTCTCGAATCCAGCCGCGAAACGGCCTGGCGCTTCAATATGGAAACCGGGGAAATCGAAATGGCAGGGCCGGTGGCCGGCTCGGTATTTGGTGCATCTGAAGGTAAAATCTCGGTTAGGTTCGAGGCATGGAAAGACCGCATGACGGCCGACAGCCGGCTGGCATGTGAGAGGCTGATCACCGACATGCTGGAAGATGGTGAAGGACGGGCAGATCTCGTTTTTGAAGCGCTCGATGGGTCCGAGGTTTTCGTGACCGATACTGGCCGCCTGATCCGCCGGGATGCCAAAGGCAACCCGTTGATCGCGGCAGGCCTTTTAACGGACGTATCCCAGCACAAGGCGCTTGAATTCCGTCACGCAGAGACCGGCACCTATCTGTCTGCTGCCCTGGAAGCGGCTGATCTGGGGGCTTGGCGTTTCGACCTTGTCAACAATATCTGCCGCCTCAGCGGGCCTCTGGTCCGGCATGTGAAGCTGAAAAAGCCCAACGCAGAATTTACCGGCGCCTATTGGTGTTCCCTTCTTCATCGTGAAGATGTCGGAAATGTCATTCGCAAGACGATGGAAATGGCGGAGGGTCGCACAAATGAAGTCAATGTCGCCTACCGGCTGCAAGACAAGAACGGCGAATGGCGGTGGATCCGCTCTATTGGCGGCGTGACCCGCCATTCGGATGATGGCCGTGGACTGGTGGCCAATGGCATTATAAAGGACGAGACTGAAACCATAAGGCTTCATGAACGGCTCGAGTCAGAGCGCAATCGCTTCGAGACCATTTTCAGAAAAACACCCGCCATGCTGCATCAGATGGATGCAAACGGCATCATCACCGATGTCAGTGCCTATTGGCTCAGCCAAATGGGCTATACGCGTGAAGAGGTGATCGGACGGCCATCAGTGGACTTTCTGACAGAAGAGTCGAGAATTTATGCCACTCACCACGCCGTGCCTGATTTTCTGTCCAATGGCCGGGCCAGAGACATTGCCCTGCAATACCGCAAGAAAAATGGCGATGTGGTCGACGGGCTTATGAATGCCTTTCTCGAGACAAATAATGAAACAGGCGAGCGAGTAGGCTATGGCGTCATCACCGATGTCACCCAGTTGCGCAAAGCCTATCGCGATCTGGAACGGTCCAACCGGGAGCTGGACCGCTTTGCCACCATTGCCTCGCATGATCTGCAGGAGCCGTTGCGGAAAATAACAGCCTTCGCCGCCATGCTCCGGAGCCGTTATACGGAAAAGATGGATGCGGACGGGATCAGGTGTCTGGAGTTTCTGGCAGATGCAGCTTCACGAATGCAGAAGCTGATCGACGACCTGCTTGAATATTCCCAGCTCGAAATCCGACCGGTGAAACCCGAACGGCTGTCGCTGAGGGCATTGACGGCGGAAATTGAAACCCAGCTGTCAGCGCGGATCACCCAGACGGGAACAAGGATCACCCTGACCGGTGAGGATGAAATTTTCGCTGACCGGTTCCTGCTGTCTCAAATCCTGCAGAACCTCCTTTCCAACGCCATCAAATACAGGTCGCTGCAAGCACCGGACATCAGCGTCAGAATGCAAACGGAGCAGGATGGCTGGTCGATTTCAGTCGCAGATAACGGAATCGGTTTTGATCCCAAATTTGCCACTCAGATCTTCGAGCCCTTTCGCCGTTTGCATCCGCGCGATGAATACGAGGGGGCAGGAATCGGACTGGCCGTCGTCCGCCAGGCTGTCGACCGGCAAAACGGCCGGATATCCGTGGATACCCGGCCGCAGAAAGGGTCAATCTTTACCGTTTTCCTGCCACACAATACTGAACAGAAAAAAGTTGCCTAAAGCGTTTTCAGCGAGAAGCCTGTTCTTGCGGAAGCGAGAATGGAATCGGATTCGCGGTTCGAAAATGCGGGACACAATAGGCTGAAGCCTTTTCACCAGCTATGAAATCAGTGAAATGGCTCTAGCGTCTGACCGGCACCGGTTCGGGAAGAAATTGCGGGGCAATCTTGAGATCTTTTGCCAGCTTCAACTTGGTCAGGATGAGCAGCGCAGTGCCGTTATAATCGACGATCCGGTTCCAGAGCCCCCGCTTGGGCAGGTGAAGCGCGCTGCGCGGGAAGTCATGATGATGACCATGAAGCGCTTCGCCACCGGTCAGAAACGCCAACAGATAATCAAACCATTTCGGTGTGTTCAGATGACCGAACACATTGACGCCCAGCGTGGTGGCGTGGAACTGGATGGCACGGCCAATCACCAGTGATGCGTGAAGAATCGCAACCAGAATCAAGGGTCCGCCGAGCATGAATGTGATGGCATAGGCGGCCAACGGCACTAACAGATGCGCAATAAGATAGAGCCACAGGAAATGCTTGTCGTGAAAGCGCACAATTGAATACCGCTCAAGCCAGCGCGCCGTCGGGCGCTCCAGATCCGCGTCATCGCGCCACAGCAGCCAGCCCACCCAGGCCCAAAGCTTGCTCTCATGGGGATTATGTGGATCGCCTGCCTGATCAGCCCAGTGATGGTGTTGGGTATGGTAATTCACCCAATCCTTCATCCGGCCTTGCATCGCAATGATGCAGTTGACCATCACCATGACCTGCGCCGGAACAGCCAGCTGGGCCGCACGGTGTTGCAGAACACGATGAAGCGGACCGATGCCCATATTGCAAACAAAGACCGCCAGCGCCGTCGCAGCAATCGCCAGCGGAGCATACCACCAATGCAAGGTCACGCTTTCAAAAACGAGCCCGGTGATGATCGTGGTGACCAGCGCCAGAACACCAAGAACCGGGTAGATGATGGCAGAAAATACGCTGGCCCAGTCAAGCGTGCGCCAATTTTTCAGAATTGCTTCGGAACGGGCAAGAATGGATTCATCAGCAATCATTCACTTCACCTTCAAGACATGACAGACGCGGGTTGCGATCTGAATTTCAACATGCCGCAGGATGTGCGCTTTTTGAGAAGCTTGACAAGCTGAAATGAAACGTCCGTAAACATACTAACGCAGCAAATTACAACTTGTTCCTGTTTGATTGGGTATTTCAATCTCCACGAATTCGTCCGACATCGGATCGAATCCGGTCGAAAAGCTCGACAGCGCTGTGGGTTCGTGAATAGTCGACGAGACTTTCAATGTCCGGCCACACAAAACGGCTGGACGGATTGGGTCTGACTTTTTGCAGTCCATCCGTCGCAAATATGAGCTGCTCGCCAGTGTCAATCAGCGATTCCCGGATTTTTTCGCCCGGACGCAAACCTGTAATTTCGATTTCTATGTCTGATTCCGTGCCCGCCGGTGCACACAATTCAATCAGCCGCTCGGCCATATCCATGATTTTGACCGGCTCACCCATGTCCAGAACATAGACTGCCGGATCGCCGCCATTCTTTGCAGCTTCCAGAGTTGCGTGCAACACCAGCTGGACCGCCTCCGGCACGGTCATGAAATAGCGCTCCATATCAGGATGAGTGACCGTGACAGGGCCGCCGGCTTCGATCTGGGATCGGAAGATGGGGACCACCGAACCATTTGAACCAAGCACATTGCCGAACCGAACCACGCCGAAACGTGTTGCCCCTTCAGCTTCTTCAGCCATCGCGTGTACGAATGCCTCGGCCAGCCGTTTTGCGGCACCCATGACATTGACCGGTCCAACCGCCTTGTCAGTCGAGATCAGCACCATCTGCCCCACACCGAATTCCCGTGCGGCACGTGCGACATTCGCCGTGCCCAGTATATTCGTTTCCACGGCCTGTCTTGGATGATCTTCCATCAGTGAAACATGCTTGAGGGCAGCCGCGTGGAAAATGACCTGTGGCCGTGTGGCCTCGATCACCTCACGGATAGCCTGACCATCGCGGATGTCACGCAATAGTGCACGGCGTTTGACTGAAGTGAAGCGTTCGGAAATCTGCCGGTCAATGTTAAAGAGCGGTGTTTCAGCGAGGTCCAGCATCACCAGTTCTGAACAGCCCAGAGCCGCCGCCTGGCGGCAAAGCTCAGCTCCAATGGTGCCGCCTGCTCCCGTGACCATCACCCGCCTCCCCCGGAACCCGGTCCGCAAGGGCTCCAGTGGTAAAGTGACTGGCGGACGTGACAACAAATCTTCCAGCTTCAGCTTGCGCAAACGAAACCGCCGGTGATCACTTTCCGACAATTCGGCCGTACGCGGCAAGGTCAGGATGCGGAAGTCACGTTTGCGCAGACGCGCAATCGCCGCGCTATCAATGCCCTTGAGCGACGTCGGTGGCGCGGTGAATACCAGCGCGATATCGCTTTCGGCACCATCTGTCTGCGCATCAACAATAGCTTCAAGCACCTTGGTGCTGCCCAGAACACGAACACCCCTAATGCCCTGTCCGGAGAGACTGTCTTCGTCCAGAACAATACCGATCGGCTCATAACCGAAGTCTGCGCGGTCTATGACTTCCCGCAAAGTCGCTTCCACGTCCGAAGGCGTGCCGATCAGGATCATACCGGGCTTGCCGGCATGTATGGGCTTCACCGGAAACGGTAACAGCAATTCGGCCAGTCTCTGTTCACGGGCAGCGCGGACTGCCGAACGGACCAGCATCATTCCACCCGTCGCCAGCATCCAGGCAAAACCGTAAAACTCACCGGACCCCATAGCCTGGCGGAAAATAAGGTAATTGATCGCCGCCAGGCCCAGCGTCGCAAACAGGGCAACCTGGACGATCCGCAAGAGGTCGGGCGGGGACACATATCGCCAAGAATGGCGGTAGACTCGTGCCGGCAGCTGGGCAATGATGATCAGGACAGCAAAGACCAACCCGTTCACCAACCAAGCTCCGATACCGCCAGATGGCATGCTGCCAGGCGAGGCCAGAAACCAGCCGCCCGCAAATGCCCCGAGCGCAATCAGGACATCAATCAACAACTTGGTGGTTATAGTCAGCAAAAGAGCCCCCGCTCCTTCAACGGTTCAGATTAGCCAGCTTATACGCATGCCGAGCCTTGTTTGGGCGAAATTTTGCAGTCGTCAGAAAGGGTTCAGCGTATAGCCATCCTGTTGCAAGACCGCGTGCGCTGTCATCGCAGAAAGCGACAGTGTGACACCTGGCAGAAGGTCTTTTGCTGTCACGTTATAAAAGGCGGCTGACTGACCGCAGACATAAATCCCAGTATTATGCTCAACAAGGGCTGCGATGAGGGCCGCATTGGCACCGGACTGACCGCCATCCACTTCGGCAACATCACGAACGGCCCGCCCGTGGATGACGACCGCAAGCTGGATATTGTCCGGATCAAGACCGGCCCGTGCATGCATGTTGATGAAACGTGCCGCAGAAACCAGCGCCCGGTTCAATTCCCCCTCTTCCGCAGGCGTGGACGTATCCAACACCACCCGCAATTCAGTGTCAGGGGACAAAGGCTGCGCTGCCGGAACATCCGCCACCGGGCCAAAATCTTCTATCACCGGCCCGGTTGAAAACACCTGTTGGGTGGCAAAGGCCGGAGAAGCTGCCAGAAACAAGGCGGCCGCAATACATATCATAAGCTTATCGGATAATTTCATTCTCCAGCCTCCCAGTCTTTCGCGACAGATCTTGACCCCAGCAGAAATAGCCCCGATGCCGGTACAATCATTCCCGCAATCGCCATGATGGCATACCGCAGTGCCTGATCGCCATAGGTCTCGCGGAAGAAATCGCTGAGCGCCCCGACTGCAGGTGGCCCCAAGCCAAGCCCGACAATGTTGATAATGAACAGCAATACAGCGGGGGCCATGGCCCTCATGGAGGGCTTCACCAGGTTTTGCGCCACCGCCCAGACCGGACCGTACCACATCGAGCCCAGCGCGCTGGCGATGCCCAGAAGCAGGAAAGCCATCCAGTTCGGTGGAATGGAGAGCGATACAAAATAGAAGGGCAATGAAATCAACAAGGCTGCACCGGGAATGGCCATATAGGCGCCCAGCCATTTGCCAGAAAACCTGTCCGTCAGATAGCCACCCGCCAGCGTTCCAATGAAGCCGCCACCGCCGATAACGAAAGAATAGGGGATGGCCGCATTTGCCAGCGCATCCTGTGGAGCAATACCGGCTGCCAGCGAGATCCGGATGAAATAACTCAGCAGCCACGGAAACAGTCCATAGCCGACGAGTGAGGCGATCGCGGCCGCAAAGGCGAGATACCAGAAAGACGGTTTTTTGGAGAGCGCCCGGACAACATCTCCCATCGAAGACTGACTTTTATCCTGAGCCGCACCATCGAAACGCCCGCGCAGTGGTTCCTTGACGGTCATTTTGACGATTAAGGCGAGAATGACGCCGGGGATGCCAATGATCAGGAAGGGCACGCGCCATGCCACATCCGCCCCGATGGCAGCGAGAAATTCCGGTGCACCGTTGGTTTCGTAATAGTCCGCCACCCAGCGATAGACGATTGCTGTGATGAGAATACCCAGTACGGATCCAATGGGAATGCCCAATGAATAGACTGACAGCGCACCGGCGCGTTTGCGGGGCGGCACATAATCGGAAATGAGCGAGTGGGCTGGCGGTGAACACCCGGCCTCGCCAATCCCGACACCGACCCGCATCAGAAAAAGCATGAGGTAGGAATTCACCAGTCCGAACAGTGCGGTAAACGCGCTCCACACGGCCAGTGAGATAGAAATGATCGATACCCGGTTCCAGCGATCCGCCAAGAAGGCAATTGGCAGTCCCAGAACGGCATAGAGCAGGGCAAAGGCCGGGCCGGTCAGAAGCCCGAGTTGCAGATCAGAAAGCCCGAAATAGGCCTTGATCGGTTCCTGCATCACGGCAACGATCTGCCGGTCGATGAAATTGAATGTATAGACCACGAACAGGGCCAGAATGACGTATCGGGCATAGCCCAAACCCTGTGGGCGCTCTGCCCCGGCCACTACATGATCGGTCATGTACCCTCCCCCTTCGCCCGGCTTTTCCGGCACGTGGCTTTGACGATCACATTAGAGCAAGCGTCCGGGCTGGCAAATCATTCCGCTATGTGAACAAACCGGTCTGGTTTATACTGAAAAAATGTCTGATTAACACCTTTTCGAGCGCCAATCGGTCATCTTTTCAGATCATATTAAATCTATCAAGTATCTGATATTATTCAATTAATACAAGGATCTGTAATTGTCATAAAAATCTGCTTTTAGTCCGTATTCAAACCGTTTACAAATATATGACAATACGGTGACACAAAGATAACGAACCCGACACAAAAAAGGGGAGACTGAAAATGAAGAAGACACTTCTCGCACTCGCCGCCGCAGGCACACTCGCCGTTCCGGCTTTGGACGCCAGCGATATCTTCCAGTTCGCGGCCAATGCCTCCGACCTCGAAAACACGCGCAGCGTGGCACAACTCTATGAGCGGTTGGACACAGCTGTGCTCAGCTATTGCGCCGATCTGGTAGGTGATCCGCAACTTGAAACCTGCCACACCCAGGTTCTTGACGCTGTTGTCGGACAATTCGATAGCCCGGAGCTGATGGACATACATGAGCGGGCAACGCACTCGGTTGGCAGCATTGAGCTGGCAGCCCGGGATGACGGTGTCTGATCAACGCCGTTATAGCGCAGAGTAGCGGCAGCGGGATCTGAACGACCCCCGTCCTTCGGGATCAGGTCTTGCCTGCCGCTGCCATTTTGAAACCACCCGGCCTCTGCGCCGGGTGTTTTCATCTGGTTTAACGACCGCACTTAACAAAATCCCGCCACACATTCACTCTACTGCCCGCAACCATCAATCCACGGCGACTTTCGCCAATGAAAATGTTTAGACTGGTCTGAACGGCCGAACCGGGTAGCAAATGGTGAGATGTGTCCTGATAGCGCTTATGGTGATAGCAGCCCCTGCTTTTGGCGAAGGGCCGCTAGCGCGTCTGCAAGGCGTTGAAAATACGGAGCTCGAGGAAAGGATTTATGAAATCCTCGGCACGATCAAAGCTCCCGCCAATGACGGGATTGCAATCCGCCGTGATTTACGCACAGCACAGGACCGGGCATCCCGTTTTCTGCGCGCGCAAGGATATTATGCGGCAGAGGTTCACGGTGAGGTGGATGAGGCGGGCCAGGCCTTGCTCCGCATCATCGCCGGACCACAATTCGCAGTGGATGACATATCGGTCGAGACCAGCAATCTGGGTGCCAACATCATTGCACGTGGGGCCATAGAATACCCTGCTGATAATGCATTAACGGCAGACTGGGTGTTGGGCGCAGAAGCCGCCATTCAGGCGGCTCTGGAAAACGCGGGTTGGCCTGAATCAGAGCCTCTGCCCCGGGATGTGGTGGTGGATCATGCGCGGCAGGTTGGCGATGTGTTCTTTCACTTCCGGACCGGGCCTTTCACGCGTTATGGGGACATTCGTCTTCAGACCGAAAATTGGCGTCCGGAATTCATTCAACGGCTGGCGGCACTCCAACCCGGCGCGCCGGCCCGGCTCGCCGGTCTGAATGCGTTCGAGAGCCGCCTCGAAGGTCTGGCCAGTGTACGTGAAGCCCGCATCAGTCTCGGCGAACCGGAGGGAGGGGACGATATTCGTACAGTCAACGTCGCGCTCACCCCGGCCCCGCGCCATGTGGTTGAAGCCACGATCAGTCTGTCGACAACGGAAGGGGCGGGAATCGGCACCTCCTGGTCGCGGCGCAATCTGTTTGGTGGCGACGAAACGCTCAGACTGACTGGAGAATTCGCCACTCTGGTCCAGTCGGTTCAGGCCGAATTATCCTTGCCCTACTGGCGCCGGATTGATCAGCGGCTGGTTCTGAATACCGGACTGAAATCAGAAGATACGGATGCTTTCCAGCAGAACGAGTGGACAGAAGGTGTCGCGCTGTACCGGGAGCT
>PFFX01000142.1 GCA_002783385.1 Rhodobacterales bacterium CG15_BIG_FIL_POST_REV_8_21_14_020_59_13
CGGGCCAGAGCCGCGTAGGGTAAATCCATGCGCGTGATTCTCATTCTTTCCGGCGTCTTGCTGGCATTCATTGTCCTCGTTCTCGGAGCGGGGTATGTCTGGTATCTGACTGCCACGGGCGGTGAAGTGGCGGATGCGCTGGAAGCCGAATACATGACCGCCGATGACCGTTTTGTGGAGGTTTCGGGGGCTCGGGTGCGGGTGCGTGATGAGGGCCCGGCAGACGGCGAAGTCATCATCCTGATCCATGGTTTCAGCTTCTCGCTGGAAAGCTGGGATGGCTGGGCGGAGCGCTTGTCAGAAGACTATCGCGTCATCCGTTACGACCTGCTTGGCCACGGACTGACCGGGCCGGATCCGCAAGAGCGCTATGCGCCCCAGGCCCGGGCGGAATTTCTGGCCTCACTGATGGATGCGCTGGATATCGAGCGAGCTTCCCTGGCGGGAAGCTCTCTTGGCGGGACGATTGCCTGGCGGTTTGCTGCAGCCTGGCCCAATCGTGTGGACAAGCTCATCCTGGTCGATCCCGGTGTCTTCCAGTTCAACGAAGTGGGCGACACGCCGGTCGAGCCGCCCGTGGCCATACAGGCCTTTTTTCAAATCGCCCCGGAAGCAGGCGTCCGCCAAAGCCTCGCGTTCAGTTATGCCGATCCCGCAGCTGTCAGTGAAGAGCGTGTCCGAACGATTATAGACATGATGCGTCGTGAGGGAAATGGTCAGGCCTTTATTGCGCATATCCGTCAGTTCACCATGCCTGACCCGGCCGCTTTTCTGTCTCAGATCACAGCGCCCACCCTGATCCTCTGGGGCGGGCGTGACCTTCTGATTCCGGCCAGCCACGGACCACGCGTTGCGGATGCCATAGTGAATTCACAGCTTATCATTTATGACGACCTCGCCCATGCTTCGCATGAAGATGATCCCGCGCGCACCGTTGCCGATGTGCTGACCTTTCTGGAGACAAGAGAATGAGTAAAAAGACGACTCCGGCGAGCCCGCCAGCCGCGACACAAACCACGGCGGGTTATCGTGCATGGGTGCTGGCCATGTTGTTTATCGTTTACGCTTTCAATTTTCTTGACCGTCAAATCATTTCAATTCTGGCCATTCCGATTCAGGACGAGTTGGGGTTGACGGACCGGCAGCTCGGCCTTCTCGGTGGTATAGCGTTCGCCGCACTCTATTCCACGCTCGGTGTTCCCATAGCATGGCTGGCCGACCGTAAGAGCCGGACCTGGATTATCACGGTTTCTCTTGTACTCTGGAGCGGCTTTACAGCGGTGAGCGGGACTGTTCAGAACTTCTGGCAGCTCTTCTTCGCGCGGGTAGGCGTCGGCGTCGGTGAAGCCGGGGGCGTCGCGCCATCCTATTCGCTGATTGCCGATTATTTTCCGCCCGAAAAGCGCGCACGCGCTTTGGCACTCTATTCGCTCGGAATTCCGATTGGTTCGGCCTTTGGCGTGATCGCCGGGGCGATGATTGCGGGCGGGGTTGTCAGTGACAATCTGGATTGGCGCGCGGCGTTTCTGATGGTCGGCATAGCCGGTATAGTAATAGCACCGATATTCAAACTGACGGTACGTGAACCGGCAAGAGGCGGCCTGGACAAGGCGGCACCCACCGCTGAAGAAATTCCGGCAGATCCTGTTGAAACGTCTGTGCCGTCAGCGGCGTCACCTTCGTTTTTCGCGGTTCTGGCATTGTTGGCCAAGAAGCCTTCCTTCTGGTTTCTGACGTTCGGGGCGACGTTCTCCTCAATGATGGGATATGGCTCCTTTTTCTGGTTGCCGAGCTTTTTCGCACGCAGTTTCGGAATCGGCATCGTTGAAACCGGCCTGTTATTCGGGACAGTGCTGTTTATCGGAGGCAGCCTTGGCATCCTCCTCGGTGGCATCATCGGCGACCGCCTCGGGGCCGGCAAGAAGTCGGCCTATGCCATCGTTCCTGCGATTGCGTTTTTTCTGGCCTTTCCGCTATATGTCGCCGGCATTCTGGCGCCGAGCCCGGTCATTGCCGTATTTCTGTTTATCATACCAACAGGACTCGGACTGGCCTGGCTTGGGCCTACCCTGTCCGCCTTCCAGCATCTGGCACCGCCTAATATGCGTGCCATGGCGTCGGCGACCTTCCTGTTGATCAATAACCTTCTGGGAATCGGGATCGGCATTTATGTGCTGGGTGAATTGTCTACCATTTTGCAGCCGGCCTTCGGGGATAATTCTCTGAGATATTCAGTTATGATCGGTGCGTCACTCTATGTTGTGGCTGGCCTGTTGTTTCTGATGGCTTCACGAACCCTGGCCAAAGACTGGGAGAAATAATCAATGGCAGACGGGTTTTCCGACCATGCGTTCGAGACATCAGACGGGCTGAAGATACATTACCGCGTCTATCCCGTGACGGGGAAGGAGACCGGACCACCGGTCCTCTGCCTGCACGGGCTAACGCGCAATCTTAAGGATTTCGAGGATCTGGCGCCGAAGCTGGCCGGTCTGGGCCGCAAGGTCGTTTCCGCCTCACAGCGCGGGCGGGGCGGGTCGGATCATGATCCCGAGCATGAGCGTTATAATCCTGCGGTCTATACGCAGGACATGATCGGCCTGCTGGATCGTCTTAATATGGTTAAAGCGGTTTTTATCGGCACCTCCATGGGCGGTCTGATGACGATGATTGCGGCGACCATGGCACCGCAGCGAATTGTGCAGGCTGTTCTGAACGATATCGGTCCGGAGCTTGACCCGGCGGGGATTGCCCGCATCCGCAGCTATGCCGGAAAGACAGATGGCCGGTTTGACAGCTGGCAAGCAGCCGCAGATGCCATCCGCGAAATCAATGGCGTGGCTTTCCCGAAGCAGACAGACAATGCATTCTGGCTGGATTTTGCGAAGAAAACCTGCCGTGAAGACAAGGGCGTTGTTGTGCTCGACTATGATCCGGCGATTGCCAAGTCTGTTGCCGAGGGTGGGGATGTTGATGTTGATCTCTGGCCGCTGTTTGATGCGCTGAAGGATATTCCAACACTGGTCGTGCGCGGCGGTCTTTCAGACCTTTTGATGATATCGACGGTTGAGGAAATGCAGCGCCGCAAGCCGGACCTGGCGTTTGTCACTGTTCCGGATGTCGGCCACGCGCCCTTCCTGACCGAGCCTGAAGCCTGGGCCGCGATCACGGCTTTTCTCGACTGACCGGAGACTTGCGCGCCCGTCTCGCCCTGAATAGGACAGGACCGATTTCTGACCGCTGACGGACCTTCGCGCCATGCCTGTCTTCCGCATTGCCGCCTTTTACAAATTCACGCTGATGGACGCTGGCAAGGCGCTTCAACAGGCGCTCTTTGATGTTTGCTCGGACAATGAGGTGATTGGCACCATTCTGATCGCGCCGGAAGGTATAAACGGTACAATTGCCGGGCCTGCGGATGGAATGGAGCGGGTTCTGGAAACGCTGCGCGGCCTGCCGGGCTGCGCTGATCTTGATCACAAGGAAAGCTTTGCAGACACGCAACCCTTTTTCCGGCTGAAAGTGCGGCTAAAAAAGGAAATCGTGACCCTCGGAGTTCCCGGTGTTGATCCCAACAAGGCGGCCGGCACCTATGTAGCGCCGGAAGACTGGAATGATCTGATCTTGTCGCCGGATGTGGTGACGATCGATACCCGTAATGATTATGAAGTCCGCATTGGCCAGTTCAAAGGCGCGATCAATCCGGAAACCGTCAGCTTCCGCGACTTTCCGGACTGGTACAGGAGTTTCCGCCAGACGCGCCCGAATGCGCGGATCGCCATGTATTGTACCGGCGGTATCAGATGCGAGAAATCAACCGCCTTTGCGCTGGCTGAAGGCGACGAGGAAGTCTTTCATCTCAAGGGCGGCATTCTGAAATATCTCGAGACCATCCCGAAGGAAAACAGCCTGTGGGAGGGTGAGTGCTTTGTCTTCGACCGCCGTGTTGCGGTCCGGCACGGGCTGGAAGTTGGCGAGTTTGTCTCCTGTCATGCCTGCCGCGAACCCTTGGCACCGGAAGACCTCAAATCACCATTGTTTGTGAAGGGCGAATCCTGTCCGCACTGCCATGATCTGACCAGCGAGGAGCAGCGCGCCCGCTTTGCCGAGCGCCAGCGTCAGCAGGAGTTGGCGGCGGCGCGGGGTGAGGCGCATCTGGGCGCAAAATATGAGGAGGAGGCGAAGGGTTGAACGGCCAGCGCCCCATCCTCTATTCCTTCCGCCGCTGTCCCTATGCGATGCGCGGCAGGATGGCGCTGAAAACTTCCGGCGTCGCCTATGAGCATCGCGAAATCCTGCTGCGGGACAAACCGGACGCCATGCTGGCGGCCTCCCCCAAGGGCACGGTGCCGGTGATCGTCCTTGCCGATGGTGAGGTGATCGAAGAAAGTCTTGATGTCATGCGCTGGGCATTGGCGCAGAATGATCCGGAAAGCTGGCTGGCTCCGGGGGATGCCATGTTTGATCTCATCGCGGAAAATGATGGGCCGTTCAAACACCATCTCGACCGCTATAAATATTCGAACCGGTATGAGGATGCTGTTGCAGCGGAGCATCGTGAAGCCGGGCTGGACTATCTGAAAAAGCTCAATGACCGGCTGGCTGGACAAGCCCAGCTTTTTGGCGACGAGGTCAGCCTTGCCGATATCGCCATCTTTCCCTTTGTGCGTCAGTTTGCGAACACGGATCGTGCCTGGTTTGACACGCAGGACCTTCCGCGCCTTCAGGCCTGGCTGGCGGCGCATCTGGCGTCACCATGTTTTGCCGACATCATGGAAAAGCATGAAGTGTGGGTGGACGGGGCCGCTTAAATGCCTGCTCACAATCCGGTCGCAACCGATCACAACCGATCACAAATTCCGAAGCCAGGGAGAAACGGGTGGTGATCGTGCTATGTCCTTCAATCCGGAATAACGATCAGAGGGATCGACATGCTGATCAAGAGACCGCCACTGGCGGGCGTGACCGAAAACGACGTGACGCCAAAACATCTCTATCTCAACCGGCGTAAGATCATGGCGGCCGGCGGCGCTTTGGCGCTGACCGGGATGACGTCAGCCTGTTCGGCACAGGAGCCGGAGCAAACGCCGGCATCGGGCCGTGTGACCGGTGGAGCACTGGAATTCTCGCAATCATCCTATCGTGTCACGGATGGCGATCTGACGCCCTATGATGCGGTGACAGGGTACAATAATTTCTATGAGTTCGGCACGGGCAAGGATGATCCGGCGCGTTATGCCGATGCGATGACCACCGACCCTTGGTCAGTCCGTGTCGACGGCCATGCCGAGCGCACGGGCACATTCAATGTCGAGGATCTGGTCGATTTCAATGCGCTGGAAGAACGTATTTACCGGCTGCGCTGCGTCGAGGCCTGGTCGATGGTCATCCCCTGGATCGGGGTGCCGCTGAGCTCGGTCTTGGAGCGTTTCCGCCCGACGTCTGATGCCCGTTATGTGGCGTTTGAAACCTATCTCGACCGTTCGGAAATGCGCGGTACGCGCTTTCCGGTTCTGGACTGGCCCTACAGGGAGGGCCTGCGCATGGATGAAGCCATGCACCCGCTGACGCTGATGGCGGTGGGCCTCTATGGCGAAGTCCTGCCCAACCAGAATGGCGCGCCGATACGTCTCGTTGTGCCGTGGAAATATGGGTTCAAGTCGATCAAGTCCATTACGCGGATCAGCTTTGTAGCTGACCAACCACCGACGAGCTGGAAACAGTCAGCGCCACGCGAATACGGCTTTTATTCCAACGTCAATCCGAACCGCTCCCACCCACGGTGGAGCCAGGCGAGCGAGCGGATTATCGGTGCCGGACCGTTTGCGCGCCGGGATACCCAAATGTTCAACGGTTATGACGACGTCGCCTCGCTC
>PFFX01000169.1 GCA_002783385.1 Rhodobacterales bacterium CG15_BIG_FIL_POST_REV_8_21_14_020_59_13
CTCCCGGGCTGGAATGAGGACGAACTTCCCCGCCCCAAAGCGGATGGTCAGTCCGGTTGGGATGGTATTGACCGGCGTAAGGGTGATACCGGTCCACCCAAGGGGGCGCCGGATCGCCGACAGCCTCCGCGGGCGGTATTCGGCCGCCGTACAGCCTTTGTCCATCGTGTCGCGGGGGAGGGCTGAATATGACCACATCGCCTTTTGCCGCGCTTCATTCCGGCCTGCTCGTGCGCAAGGGAGCCGCGGTGCCATCCCCCGCCGGCACACGAACGGCACCGGAAGCCGCCATTGACCCCTTTTCTATCGCCCGCCGCGATGCCTCGGATGCGGACAACGCCCCCCCACCCCCACCGCATCCGGGGCCCTGCGGAGAACACCATGACGCCGCTTCGGAGGATGAAGATTTCGGCTTCGAGCTGAGTGACCAGCAGGACCGGCGCCTGCGGCTCGCCGCGGCCAAGCTGGACACGACACGAGCGCAATTATTATCGGAAGCCGTGGATAATCTGCTCAACCATCTCGCTGAAACCGAGCTGGCATCCTGTTCCTGCTATCGGGCGCTCGCTGACAGCAGCTAGAAACAACTGCCGTCCATTTCCGCGATCCAGGTCCGGATAAGCTCAACGCCGTCTTCATGGACAAGCGAGCGGCCCAGCTCTGGCATCATGATATCGCCTTGTTGCGCGTCCATGCGGTATATGAAAATCGAGTCCTCCGGTGCCCCTGGAACGATATCGAAACGGTGCCCACCCGAGCCGGGCCCGGCGGCAATCGGTGTTTTGCAAATCCCCAGATTGGGTCCGGACGGTGCATCGAAATTGAGGTGCAGGCCGGAGGTATCGGCGGCACCAACCGGATTGTGACAATGGGCACAATTGATATCGAGATAGGCACGGGCGCGCACCGCCAGCGGTGTATCAGGATTATTCCAGACCGGCGCCTGCGGGGAAAGGTCCGGAGATGGAGCGCCGCCAAGATAGCCTTCTGCGATAAAATGGACGAGCTGGTTCTGTGTGCCTTCAGCATAGGCAAAATCACGATTGAGATGCCGGGCCGCCGGTCCGATGGGCGATAATTCTCGCGTCGTGTTATTAATGGCATGACACCCGGCACACTGATTCACATTTGGCACCAGATAATTGATCGGGCGCAGGCGGCCATCGGCTTCCGCGAGGATAAGCTGTTCGGAATAACCTGCCCGCATCAGTTCGGCATCACTTTCGTCCTCATTCCAGACATAGGGCAGGGCCACCCAGCCAGCTTCGCGGCGGATCAGCAGCCGGGTCTCGACCAGCCGGACACGATCCAGATCCAGTGTTTCCGCTGTATTGGAGACTTGCAGACCGGCATCACCGCGCAAGACATGACCCGTCTCATCGACCGGATAGTAGAAAGTCTTGGTGATGACGGTGCCCACAGGAAAATCGAACACTTCGCCTTCTCGGTAGCGCGCCGAAACACCCTCCGGCATCCAGATCGTCCGCAGCTTCCCGGCATGATCGGTGAACAGCGCGGTATTCAGATCATAAGGTTCCACGCCATCAGACAGCACCAGGTGACCATCAGAAACGGTCACCATGCCCCAGTCCGACAGCATTGCTGGCCGTCCTTCTGAATGAAAGACGGGCGTCGCGGGCTCGCTGCCACAGGCGGCGAGGATCAGGGCGAGGGTGGGGAAAAACGCGCGCATCAGAAAGGCAGGGTGATCTCCGGCAGGCGCTCATGTATGCAGGCCGTATCCTCGACAATATGCGGTTCTGAATAATCATTTGGTCCGTCGGCATTGAGCAGTTGCGCATCACCATTATCCACGCAGATCCGGTAGCGGTCAGGCATTTCGCCATCGACCATCAGGTTGGGATTGACAAAACCGTCCCAGAGAATGTCCGGAATATTTCCCGTCAGGCCGAACATCATCACCCGCAACGCCTGTAATTCGACATTGTCCGGATTGCCGCCGCCCTCTCCCAGCCTGTTGGCGGAAATCCAGATGGTTTCCGGATACGGGTCAAAATCTTCCTGTACGCCTATGTCCGAAAAGCCCGTCGAATAGACCGAGGAGATGATGATATTGGCGGTACGATGGTCGCGGATGTCATTGTTGAAAATCTCGACCTGGTCGTTGGAATTGATCACGATACCCGACCCGGCCGGCACGCTCGCCACGGGCGTACCCGGATGACCGAAATTGCGGGTATTGTTCTCGAAGACCTGGTTGTCATAGACCCGTGTGCCATATCCGGGCTGGGGCAGGTTGGGCATGTTGAAGACCAGAATGCCGCCCGTATTACTGGTTGCCACATTATTATAGACGTCCGCACCGATCGTATTCTCTATCTCGATTCCGGCGACATTGAATTCGGCCCGGCTGTCCCGGACAATCACATTGCGCGACTGGCCGACATAGATGCCGGCATCCGATGCGCCGATCGCCACCACGCCTTCAACCAGCGTATTCGTGGTCTGAACGGGATAGATGCCATAAGCCCCATTGTCCGTATCCGGGCCGTTGGTCCATTCTGTGCGTACCCGGCGGATGATGATGTTTTCACCCTCATTGATCTTCAGCGCATCGCCGCGCGTATCCTCGATGGCCAGATCCTCAAGGGTGAAATCGCTGGCCGTGACCAGCAGGCCTTCCGCGCCAGAGGTCTGGTTGGCGAAGGACAGGATGGTTTCATCCATTCCCGCGCCGCGGATGGTCACGCCATCCACGGTCAGGGATAGCGATCGGTCAAAGGAAAAGACACCGGCCGGAATCTCGATCACATCGCCGGGCTGGGCGTCGATCAACTGCTCCATCAGCGTGGTCTGGAAGCCGGTGTCCGCGCCGGACAGGTCACGCCTTTCACCGCCGCCGCCGCAAGCGGCCAATACCAGTGAAAGTGCAAGGCTGCTTCCGATTGCCAACAAACGCATGACATCCCCTCCTGTGTCCCCGAATGAACGCTGTTCACTGCCGCAACACTAGGATGTCTCATGCACCATTGTCGAGCAATTTAGGAGGGCGACAGAGCGGCGCTCACACGCTTTTCCAGCTCATTCACGGGTTCGTTCACCACGTCCAGATCAAACTCTCCGCGTACCCGCTTTTGCAGCTCGACGTGATATTTCGGGCGGATAATTCCCAGCGAACGGCTGGCCGCATAGATCAGGATTTCATCGAACTCATCCTTGTGCGAGGCCGCGTTCAGAAATTCGGCAATATCTTCCACAAAGCGTTTTTCCTGCTGCTCATGGGGATCACCTTCATCCATGGCGCTGCGCTGGCCGTGCAATCCGTCAGACTTCCGGCCGGGCCGGTCTGACACGATGTCCTGACTTTGAGGTACGTCCTGTTTGTCGATCTCCACCGGCTTGAGAACCGGATGCTTTGCATCGCCTTCATTCCGGTAAATCAGCCCCTTTGAACCGTCGATGACTGCGACCCAGAGCATCTTCTGCGGACCATGTGACATCTGTGTCCCCTGTGTTTGTGTGACGTGTACTACATGAAAACGCTTGCCACGGCGAGACGTTCAAACCGGGTTGCAACACCGCAGAATAACTGGATGATCGCCAGCGGGAAACGTCAAAGGGTTGGAAAATGGACGCGGTTGCGCTCGACGCTATTCGCGTCTCCGTCAATGAGGAAACCCGTATCGCGCTCACCCTCAGCCTGGCGATCATGATGTTCTCTGTGGCGCTGACGCTGAGGCCCCAGGATTTCATCTTTCTGGGCCGCAATCCGAAAATGTTTTTCGGCGGGGTGGCAGCCCAGATCCTGCTTTTGCCGCTGATGTCGGTCGGCCTCGCCCATCTGATCGCCCCGACGCCCTCGCTCGCCTTCGGCATGATTGTCGTAGCCTGTTGTCCCGGGGGCAATGTGTCCAATCTGATGGTGCTGATGGCCCGCGGGAATGCCGCCTATTCCGTCTCGCTCACGGCCGCATCAAGCGCGCTGGCTTTCATCATCACGCCGGTGGCCATTCTCTTCTGGGCCGGGCTCTATCCGCCGACTGCCGAGCTCATCCGGTCCATCGAGATCGACACGCTGTCCTTCATACTCCAGACGGCCTTTGCATTGGGCGTGCCGCTGGCCATCGGCATGTTGCTGGCGACTTTCCAGCCACGGATCGCACAGCGCATCCAGCCGGTCGTCTATGCCATGGCCATCGGCATCCTGATTTTGCTGGTCGTGGCAGGCATTGCCGCAAATTGGGGGATCATTTTTTCCAACGGTTTTATTATCGCCCCGGTGGCAATGATCCACAATGCCGCCGCTTTTGCGCTGGGGGCGCTGATGGGCCGGATTCTGCAGATCGCGGCAGCATCCCGCCGGGCTCTGACATTCGAAATCGGAATCCAGAATGCCGGCCTGGGCCTTGTCATTCTCCTGACCCAGTTCCCGGCGCTCGGCGGAGCGGCAGCGGTGGCTGGTTTCTGGTCGCTCTGGCATCTGTTTGCCGGGCTGGGCCTGGCGGCGGGCTTCCGCCTCTGGGACCGCTATTCTTCGATCCGGGAATAGCGAAACCTGCCGGATACGCTTTCATTTCAGCGATTGGCTTAACGCCGAAGCCATTTCGCGCCACACTCTCCTAAAGGACGTCACCGGGGGAGACATTATGAGCTATGATATCAAGATCACGGGCGGCATGGTTTATGACGGATCCGGCGCGCCCGGCCGCAAGGCAGACATCGCCATTTCTGCGGGCCGCATCGCCGCCGTGGGCGATTGTCCGGGTGCGGCGGCACGCGAGATTGACGCCTCCGGCTGCATCGTCACGCCGGGCTTTCTTGACCTTCATTCCCATTATGATGGCCAGGCGACGTGGGATGACACGCTCGAACCCTCCTCGCGTCATGGTGTGACCACCACCATTATGGGCAATTGCGGGGTCGGTTTTGCTCCGGTGAAATCCACAGACCATGAGCGCCTGATAAAGTTGATGGAGGGCGTGGAAGACATTCCCGGGACGGCGCTGGCCGAAGGCCTGAAGTGGAATTGGGAAAGCTTTCCCGATTACATGAATGCCCTGGAAGCGCAGAACCGGACCATCGATGTCGCCGTGCATATCGGCCACGACCCGTTACGCGTTTATGTCATGGGTGACCGCGCCATCGCCGATGGGGAAGCCAGCGACGGCGACATTGCCGCCATGCGCAATATCGTGCGTGAGGCGATGGAGGCCGGGGCTATCGGCTTCTCGACCGGGCGGTCGGATGTTCACAAGACCGCCGACGGCGACTGGACGCCCTCGTCCGAAGCCACATCCCGCGAACTCGCGGGCATCGCAAAGGCTTTCGAAGGTCTGGATTATGGTGTCGTCCAGGCCGTTTCGGATTTTGACCTTGAACGCGAGGGTGACCGCTTTGAAGCTGAATGGGCCGTGCTGGAAGCCTATGCCAAAGCCGCTGGCGGACGGCCCTTCTCCATGTCCCTGATGCAGCGCGATTTCGCGCCGGACCAGTGGACCCGCATTCTGGAAAAAGCCGAAAAAATGAAGGCGGAAGGCGTGGATATGCGGGTCCAGACCGCCCCGCGCGGCATCGGCGTTTTCCTCGGCCTGCAATGCACCTTCCACTTCTTCATGGGCTATCCCAGCTACAAGAAGATCGCCCATCTGCCCTTTGAGGAGCGCGTGGCGATCATGAAAACGCCGGACTTCCGCGCGCAGATCCTCAGCGAGACAACTGACAAGCTCTCTGGTCCCGGCTCCTCCATTCCGCCCCTGGCCGACATGCTGATGGAGCATATCGATTTTGTCGCCACCAAGCTGTTCCAGCTCGGCGATCCGCCCGACTATGAACAGCCGCCGGAAAATGCGCTCGCCGCCCAGGCCGAACGCGACGGCATTCCGCTCATGGAAAAGCTCTACGACACGGTGCTGGAGCGCGATGGCAAGGAGCTGATCTACTTTCCGATCTATAATTATACCGAGGGCGATTATAACAACGTCATGAAGATGATGACCCACCCGCAGGCGCTGCAGGGGCTGGGCGATGGCGGGGCGCATGTCGGCACGATCTGCGATGCCTCCATGCCGACCTATCTCATCTCCCACTGGACAAGGGACCGGACGCGCGGGCCGACACTCCCGGTCGAACGCGCCGTGCAGATGATGACGG
>PFFX01000031.1:0-26419 GCA_002783385.1 Rhodobacterales bacterium CG15_BIG_FIL_POST_REV_8_21_14_020_59_13
TCAGTCAAATTAACAGGTCCTGACTTTAAATAATTTGATTCCGGCGAAGGTCTATCGCCTTTGGCGCAAGCCTGTGTTAGATGCCCCCCGCGCGAGAGAGCTTCGGTATGGGGTGACGCTTGAAGAGCGCACTTTGATAACCCACCGGAGCCTTGGTCCATAATGGATCAATGCGCCGCGTCCATTTGGAAAATAATTGCAATGACCATGAATTCCCGCATCGCGCCGGCATTGGCGCGCGCCCTTGAAGGCAAGGGCTATGAAATGCTGACCGAAGTCCAGAACGCCGTCCTCACGCCCGAAGCCGATGGCGCTGACCTTCTGGTCTCGGCGCAAACCGGCTCGGGCAAGACCGTCGCGTTCGGCCTGGCGATTGCACCCACCCTTCTGGGCGGGGAAGATCGTTTTGACTATGCTGCCGCACCTCTGGCTCTGGTCGTGGCCCCGACACGTGAGCTGGCCCTGCAGGTTCAGCGTGAATTGCTCTGGCTCTATGGCGAAGCCGGCGCGCGCATCGTGTCCTGCGTCGGCGGGATGGACGCCCGCTCCGAACGCAAGGCGCTCGAGCGCGGTTGCCACATCGTCGTCGGCACGCCCGGCCGTTTACGCGACCATATCGAACGCAAGTCGCTGGATATGTCGTCCTTGCGCGCTGTTGTTCTGGATGAAGCCGATGAAATGCTCGATTTCGGTTTCCGCGAGGATCTGGAATTCATTCTCGAAGGCGCGCCGGACAACCGGCGCACCCTGCTGTTTTCGGCGACCGTTCCCAAATCCATTGCCGATATTGCCCGGCGGTATCAGACCAACGCTGTACGCTTGTCCACTGTCAGTGAGCGCGAACAGCACGCCGATATCGAATACCGTGCCCTGACCGTCTCGCCGGCGGACCGCGAGAATGCCCTCATCAATGTGCTGCGCTTCTATGAAGCCGAACGCGCGCTGGTTTTCTGCGCGACGCGGGAAGGCGTGAACCGTCTGGCTGCGCGTCTCGGCAATCGCGGCTTTGCAGCCGTGTCACTGTCGGGAGAACTGTCCCAGAAAGAGCGGACACACGCCCTGCAAGCGCTGCGCGATGGCCGCGCCCGTGTCTGTATCGCCACCGATGTGGCCGCCCGCGGGCTGGACCTGCCCGGCCTGGAACTCGTGGTCCATTCCGACCTTCCCACCAATAGCGATGTCCTGAAGCACCGCTCCGGGCGGACCGGACGGGCCGGGCAGCAGGGCGTTTGCGTGATGATCGTGCCGCAAAACCAGCGCGGGCGCGTCAATCGTCTGCTTCGCGGGGCAAACATCGAGGCTGAATGGGGCGAAGCCCCCAGCCTGAATGATGTGAAGGAGCGCGACCGCGAACGCCTGCTGAATGATCCCAGCCTGCATCAGGACTATGATGAGGAGGCCATGGCCGAAGCCCGCGAACTCCTCGCCCTCCACAGCCCGGAAAAGATCGCTGCCGCCTTCCTCCACCGCATGCAATCAACAACGCCGTCAGCGGAAGATCTTATGGTCATGCCCGCAGCGGGAGAGCGCACCAAGCCCGCCCGCCGTGAGCCTTTTGTTGGCGGCGTCTGGTTCAAGCTGACCGCCGGCCGCAATCAGCGCGCCGAGCCACGCTGGCTCTTGCCGATGATCTGCCGGATGGGCGATGTGACCCGCAATGAGGTCGGCGCAATCGAGATCTCCGATAGCGAAACCCTGTTTGAAATTTCCGGGGATCATGCCGAGCGATTTGCCGCGCACGTCAAGGCCTCCGGCGGCGCGGAAGGCTCGATCTACATCCATCCGGCCAATGCCCCGTCGAACAAGCCGCAGGATCGTCAGCGCGACGACCGCCCGAAGCGCAAATTCGAGGGCAAATCCGAAGGCCGCACGGACAGGCCGTTCCGCAAACCGCGCGGAAATGACGAGACACCGCAATCCCGGGCACCACGCTATAATCCGGATGATGGGGCACCGCGTGACATGGCAGAAGCTCCGGACAGCAAATCTGCAGCACCCCGACAGCATGAACGCAGCAAGCCGGCAGTCCGAAAGACCGCCAATCCGGCCGGGGCTCAGACCGGCAAGGACAGGCCCCGCAAGGCCTATGGCAGCAAGCCGGAATACCGCGCGGATAACGTCGCCGGCAAGCGTCCGGTGGTCTCAAAAAACAGTTCCAGGAAACCGCCGGCAGACGAGGCCCGCCCGGTCGGTGGCCAAGCCCCCGCAAGGCCCGCCAGCGCCCCATCAAGCGGGAAATACAAGGGCAAGCCCAAGCCGCACCGCGCCAGCTATGATGAGGGTCAACAATCCTTCAAACGCGTAAAGCGCAAGGGACCGCGCCCAAGCCGATCCTAGCGATCAGGAATACGCTGCTCTCATCTGAAATGCGACAGGCCGGTTGTGAAGTATGGCTTCACTCCGGCCGGTCGCTGCCACTTCCGGCCTCACCGGTCCGGCCAACATCGCCGACGTCCAGAATCGGGGCGGCATCAACATCCTCCGCGCTCATCAGCCCCGCAATCCGGAGCAATGATGCGATCAGCATTTGCTGCTCCCAGTCCGGCAGTTCGCCAAACGCTTTTACAAAACCCGATTGAAGCGCCGGTGGGGCCACCGCTAGGCAAGCCCGTCCGTCATCATTGATGTCAACCACGACATTACGGCGGTCTGTCTGACTGCGATGCCGCGAAATCAGTGCGCGCTGCTCCAGCCGGTCAAGAATAACGGTAATCGTCGCCTGACTCAGCGACACTTCACGCGCGATAACGCTGGGCGTGGCCGGTCCATTCCGGGCGAGCGTTTGCAGAACAATCCGTTGCGACGAGGTCAGACCGCTGGCTTTCATCAGCTTTTTTGAATGAAGGTCCACAGCACGGACTATCCGGCGGATCGCGATCAGCACATCATCTTCCCGGCTCATGCCTGAACTCCGCAGCCTTCCCGGAGCGCAGCCTACCGTATTTTTTAGCACGGGAATACGGCTCCACTATCTTTAGTCATCTAATTAACTGGCGTTTTACAAGGCGAACGTACAGGCTGAGAATACAGGAATAAATCGTGTTATAATTATCACATTGCTTATATATGACTGATTTATAATGGTTTTATATCGCAGCCGCGAAGGCGGGGAGGGCGCGGCCATCACTTCTTATGTTTAGACATCTAAGCAAGCCTAGCCATGCCACGGTCCATCGCCTACACCCCCGTCCGTCTAGCAAAAACAAGGGGTAATTGAGAGCCATGCTGAAAAAGCGCGCGCTTGCGACAACCATTCTATCTTCTGCCGCACTGGCGACGGCCGCGAGTGGCCTGGCCGCCGCGCAGGTGGAAACCATTACAGTGACCGCGACCAAGCGGGAATCCAGCACCCAGACCATTCCGATAGCGGTCAATGCATTGGGAGAACGCACACTTGATGAGCTCCGCGTCAATGTCTTCACCGATTATCTTCAGCAGCTTCCCGGCGTGACGGCAGGCGGATCCGGCCCGGGTCAGAACACGATCTACATCCGCGGCCTCGCCTCCACGACGCCGAACCTGACAACCGCCGGCGTGGCGGGCCTGGCCCCGAACGTCGCCTTCTATCTTGACGAACAGCCGCTGGCCCAGCCTGGCCGGAATCTGGATGTCTATGCCGCCGACATCAATCGCGTCGAGGTTCTGCCCGGACCGCAGGGAACGCTTTACGGTGCCAGTTCCCAGGCCGGTACTGTCCGGATGATCACGAATGAGCCGGTCATCGGCGAATTCCAAGCCTCGGCCAGCTTTGGCACCTCCTTCACCGAGAACGGTGAGATGAGCAACAATGTGCAAGCGGTCGTCAACTTCCCGGTCGCTGATAATTTCGCCCTCCGCGGTGTCGTCTATGTCGACAGCCAGGGCGGCTATATCGACAATGTCGCCGGTACGCGGACAGCACAGGAAAGCGCCCGGTTCCGTGCCGCCGGAACCATGCGCGCAAATGGCGTTCCCGTGAACAACAACCGGGCCGGTTTCCAGGCAGACTCGGATCTATCGGGGGTCAACTTCCTTGAGGCCAACAATTCCGGTCTGGTCGAGGAAAACTTCAATGACACGGTCTATCAGGGCTTCCGCGTCAGCGGACTGTGGGACATCAACGCTGATTTCAGCCTCCGTATTACCCACGCCCAGCAGAGCCTCGAAAGCGACGGTGTTTTCTTCTCCGACCCGACACTCGGCGATCTGGAAATCCAGCGCTATGAACAGGATGAACTGGAAGACTCCTTCCACAATACCGCCTGGACGCTGGAAGGCCGGCTGGGCATGCTCGATGCGGTCTATACCGGTGCCTATACCGACCGTCAGACCGATCAGCGCGTGGATTATTCCGACTATCTCTTCGTCGGTCAGTACTTGCCCTATTATATCTGTGACGGCTCCGTGTCCTATCCGGGCGCGGCCGCACCTTCGGGCACGTGTCAGGCTCCCAATCTGTTTGTGAGATCCACCACAGAGACAACGGTCTTCACCCAAGAGCTCCGCTTCAACACGCCGGAAGACCGCCGTATCCGCGCGACATTCGGTGGCTTCTACAGCGATCTGGAACTGGCCGAGCGCAATGACTTCACTTATCCGGGTTCCGTTAATGCCGTCCTGTTTGGTCAGACCGGCTTTTCGGACAACTTCCCCTTCACAACCGGCTACACTTCCGATCCGGGGCCCTTCCCGGCTGGCGTGATTTTCCGGAATGATGTCCTGCGGACCGACCTTCAATACGGTATTTTTGGTGAAGTGACACTCGATGTTACCGACCAGTTCGCGATTACTGTGGGAACACGTTATTACGACATCGAGGTTGATCTCGAAGGCAGTGCCAACTCTTCCTTCTGTAATGGCTTTCAACCAGACGCCAATGCCTTCGGCACCGACATTTCCGACCTCTACAATGGCGATGGAGCTGTGACCTTCCGCGGGTCCTGCAATACGGCCGACCATATCACCTATACAGATCCGAATGCGCCGGGTATTCCGGCATCGGTTGCCGCCGCCCTCGTGTCCGCACCTGATGCGGCACGGACCGATGGCTATATCTTCAAGGCCACCGGTGAATGGACACCTCGCGAAGGACTGCTCTTCTATGCAACCTACTCAGAGGGCTTCCGTCCTGGCCTGCTGAACCGCCCCGGCGGTGCTGCCGGACCGAACGGATTTACCGTTCCCTTCGCCCTTGATACCGATGAAGTCACAAATTACGAGCTTGGCTGGAAACTCGATCTGGCCGACAACCAGCTCCGCTTCAACGGGAATGTCTTCTTCGTCGATATCGAACGTCTGCAAACCACGATTTTCGACCCGTCCATTACCAATCTCTTCTTCTCGGATAACGCCGCCAATGCGGAAATCCGTGGTTTTGAAGGCGATGTCACATGGGCACCGGCCGACTTTCCAGGCCTGACCGTCACCGGTGCCTTCTCCTTCCTTGATACTGAAATCACGGAAGTGCTGACGCCCACCAATGATGTCCTGGTCGGATCGGAACTGGCCTTCGCCCCGAACTTTCAGGGCAATATCCGTGCCCGGTATGAATGGGATCTGGAAAACGGCCTGCGGGCGCATGTCATGCCGCAACTCATCATAACAGGTGACTCGGTCAGCGACGTTGTCGAGATCAACAAGGTCGATCTCGAAGGCTATACGATGGCCGGCTTCTCGACCGGTCTGACCGGCGGCCAATGGAGCATCGAGGCCTTCGTCGACAATCTGACCGACGAACGCGCCATGTTGAGTAACAACTTTGTCTATGACCGCGAGCGGGTGACCATCGCCCGGCCGCGGACATGGGGCGTACGGGTGAGTGTGCAATACTGATCCCGCCCTTGGCTGACATCAGCTGATACTTATGGTGAGCGCTCTGCAAACATTTGCGGGGCGCTCACTTTCATCGGACGGAAATCCCTTGCCCAACGAAACAGAAACAGAAACCGGTCATCTCCAATCTGCCCAGTCGCGCATGTATGCGGGAGAGTTCGGCGCGGCCATAGAAAAGCTGGATCACGCCCTAATGGAAGATCCTGACTCTATTGATGCGCACTATATGCGGGCGGTCTGCTTTCGGTATCTGAAAGACACCGAAAAGGCCCGCGCAGAGCTCGACGCGCTCAAACAAATGATGCCGGATTTCGGCCGCGCCTATCAGGAGGAAGGCCATCTCTATCGCGACACCGGTGATTGGGAGCGCGCCCTTCTCGCCTATCAACGCGCCTGCCAGTTCAATCCGGCCTTGCTTGCCAGCTGGAAGGGCCAGGCCGCCGCATTCCGGTCTCTGGGACAAGAAGCGGAGGCGGAGCAGGCCGAAGCCCAGGCGCGCCGGCTGGAAAGCCTTCCGAAGGATCTGGTCGCCGTCACGCACTTGCTGCATGAAGGTAAGCTGCTGAAAGCCGAGCAGCTCTGCCGAGCCTATATGCAGAAAAATCCGCACGACATCGAGGGCATGCGCCTGCTGGCCGCGATCGGCTCGCGCTTTGGCGTACTCGAAGATGCGGACTTCCTTCTGGGGACTGCGCTCGAACTTGATCCCGGCAATATTCAGGTGCGGCTGGACTACATTGATGTCCTCCGCAAGCGCCAGAAATTCGAGGCCGCACTGACACAAGCCAAAACGCTTTATGATCTTGAGCCTGACAATCCACTCTTCCAGTCCCATCTGGCGATCGAATCCATGCAGACGGGCGATTATGAAACCGCACTCGCATTGTTCCGCACCATCCTCGAAAAACTTCCTGATGACGCTGCAACACTCACATCTCGCGGCCATGCGCTGAAAACGCTGGGGGAGCAGGACAAGGCCATTGCCTCTTACCGGAAAGCCACCCGTATCAGGGCGGATCATGGCGACGCCTGGTATGCGCTGGCCAATCTCAAGACCTACTCTTTTTCCGATGACGAGCTGGCCAAGATGCGCGCGCAAGAGGCCGGGCCCGACCTCGGATTTCAGGACCGCATCTATCTGTGCTTCGCGCTCGGAAAAGCGTTTGAGGATCGTAAGGACTATGCCGTGGCCTTTGAATATTACGAACGTGGCAATGATCTGAAACGCGTCCAGACACGCTATAAATCCGATCAGATGGAAGAAGAATTGCAGGCCCAGGCCAGCGTCTGTACGACTGACCTATTCGAAAAACAGGCAGGCAAGGGATGTCCGGCACCCGACCCGATATTCATCGTCGGCCTGCCTCGGGCCGGGTCGACTCTGATCGAACAAATCCTCGCTTCCCACAGCCAGGTCGATGGCACGCTGGAACTTCCCAATATTCTTGCCCTGTCACACCGGCTGCGCGGCCGCAAACAGGTCAGCGACCGCACTTTCTATCCGCGGATTCTTCACGATCTTGACGCTGAGAAGCTGCGTGCGCTGGGGGAAGATTATATTAAAAACACCCGCATCCACCGTCAGGGCGCACCCTTCTTCACCGACAAGATGCCGAACAATTTCCGTCATATCGGTCTGATCAAGCTAATCCTGCCGAATGCGAAAATCATTGATGCACGGCGCGGCGCGATGGCGTGCTGTTTTTCGGGCTTCAAGCAACTCTTCGCTGAAGGTCAGGAATTTACTTATGGACTCGATGAAATCGGGCGTTATTACAAATCCTACATCCGTCTGATGGATCATTGGAACAGCGTCTTGCCCGGAGAGATTCTCCGCGTGCAGCATGAAGACGTGGTCGACGATCTCGAAACACAGGTGCACCGCCTGCTGGAGTTTTGCGCACTGCCCTTTGAGCAGGCCTGCGTTGACTTCCATGAAACCAGGCGCGCCGTTCGCACCGCATCATCCGAGCAGGTACGTCAACCGATTTACAAAGATGGCGTCGAACAATGGCGACATTTCGAGCCCTGGCTCGACCCATTGAAAAAAGCACTGGGACCTGAACTCGCAAGGGTATGAGGAGACAGAATGCCCCTGAATTTCTACACGACGACACACAAGACCGGCGAAGATAATGTCAAACTCCTGGGGCTGGACGTCCATAATCCAGTCTTCTTCATGGCCGCCATCCTGGTCATCACCTTTATCGGTTTCACCCTCATCTTTCCGGATTCGGCCTCCAGCGCCCTCTTCGCCGCGCGCGAATGGGTGCTTCAGACCTTCGATTGGCTGTTTGTCTCCGCGGCCAATATCGTCTTCCTCTTTGCGCTCTTTATTATGCTCTCGCCATTGGGCCGATTGCGGATTGGCGGCCGCGACGCCAAACCGGATTTCTCGACCCCGTCTTGGCTGGCCATGCTGTTTTCGGCCGGCATCGGGATCGGCCTCATGTTCTGGGGCGCGGCTGAACCTTTGGCCTACTATACCGACTGGGCCGGCACGCCGCTGGGTGTGGAGCCCGGCACCAAAGCCGCGCATGATCTTGCCTTGAGCGCCACCATGTTCCACTGGGGACTGAACGCTTGGTCAATCTACGCCATCCTCGGGCTGGCGCTCGCCTATTTCACGTTCTCAAAAGGATTGCCGCTGACCGTGCGCTCCGCCTTCTACCCGTTGCTGGGTGAACGGATATGGGGCTGGCCGGGGCATCTTATTGATCTTTTGGCTGTCATCGCGACCCTGTTTGGTCTGGCCACATCGCTTGGCCTTGGCGCTCAACAGATATCCAGCGGCCTCAATTATCTCTTCGGCATTGAATCCGGTATCTTCCTGCAAGTCGGTATCATTACCTTCATCACCGGGATTGCGATCATCTCCGTTGTACGGGGACTCGATGGCGGTGTGAAAGTTTTGTCCAACATCAACATGGTTATGGCCGGCTTGTTTTTGCTCTTTGTATTTGCGGTCGGGCCGACCCTGGTCATCGCGTCCGGATTCTTCACGAATGCGGTCAATTATGCGCGTGACTTTCTGCCACTTTCAAACTGGATGGGCCGTGAGGACACTGCGTGGTTCCACGACTGGACCATCTTTTACTGGGCGTGGTGGATTTCCTGGTCACCTTTTGTCGGCATGTTTATCGCACGCGTTTCAAAAGGCCGCACCATACGCCAATTCCTCAGCGCCGTGATTTTTGTGCCGCTGATCATCACTATTGTCTGGTTCACCACATTCGGCGAGATCGCGCTATTACAGAATGAAAACGGCATTGGTGAACTGGCCAATGGCGTCGATGAGGTCTCACTGGTTCTGTTCCACATGCTGGAGCAATTACCCCTCGCTTCCATCATGTCCTTCGTGGCGATCATCCTCGTGCTCATCTTCTTTGTAACGTCATCGGACTCCGGCTCACTGGTCGTCGACAGCATTACTGCCGGCGGCAAGCTCCATGCGCCTGTCCCCCAGCGTATCTTCTGGGCATCGATTGAAGGCCTGATCGCGATTGTTCTGCTTTATGGAGGTGGCGCACAGGCGCTGCAGGCCCTGCAAGCCGGCACTATCGCTGTTGGTCTGCCCTTCACGATTGTCTTGCTGGTCTGTTGTTTCAGCCTGTGGAAGGGTCTGTCGGCGGATTCGAGGGATTTGCGTGAGATCGAGCGAGAAGAGTCGTTTGCTGCAAAAGCCTAGGTCAGCCGGGTGCCATTCGGGACAGCATAGTCCGGTTTTGCCAGGCGGATGGCGTCGTTCTCATCTGCAAAGCCCAGAACCAGAACCTCTGACCGGGCCGGTCCAATCTGGCGGGGCGGGAAATTGACAACGGCCAGAATCTGGCGGCATTCCAAGTCGCCGGGCGTATAATGCTCGGTAACCCGGGCAATGCTTTTGCGCTCGCCAATCTGCGGCCCGAAATCGATCCACAGCCGCAAGGAGGGGTGCCGTGCTTCGGGAAACTCTGCGGCGCGCACAATTGTCCCGGCGCGGATATCAACTGCCATGAAATCGTTGAAATCAATCTCCGGGGCGATGGGCGTAGCCGGACCAAGTGTCTTGTGCATTCGTCTGCCTCTGATGTTGTTACGCTATTAGGTCAGACAATCACCAATGGCCGGGCATTTCCAGCTCTGGGGCGCAATCAATGCCGGGATCATACCGTGTGCAAACACGTATCCGCACAATCCTCGAAACTGGCACCCAACCAAACAGACAACCGATCCGGAAATTGCAGCGAGGCTTCCCTGCGGTCTGAAACGGACAGATCCAGATCGCAGATCAGCCCGTTTTCTATCGCATATATCCAGCCGTGAACCGTCACCTCCTGCCCCCGACGCCATGCGTCATGGATGATCGGGTTACAGGCGATGGAGCGGACCTGGGCCGCGACATTCGCTTCGCACAATGCATTCATGCGCCGGACCGGATCATCAATCCGCAAGAGATGGCCGGCCAATTCATCAGACACATCTCGAATGGGCTGCAGCCAGTGATCAATCAGACCATGCCGGTCGCCAGACATGGCCGCAGCGACGCCGCCACAGCCATAATGGCCGCAAACAATGACATGCCGGATTTTTAGTGTTTCCACCGCAAACTGAAGCACAGAAAGAAAATTTGCATCCTGAGCAAGAGCCAGATTCGCCACATTGCGGTGCACGAATAAATCTCCGGGATCGAGCCCGACGATATCATTGGCAGGGACCCGGCTGTCGGAACAGCCAATCCAGAGATATTCAGGACGCTGTTGTCGGGCGAGCCGGTGAAAGAAGTCCGGGTCTTTCCGGGTTTTGGAGTCTGCCCAGGCCAGATTGTTTTCAAGAAGATCACTGATCATCGGCCTGCCCGGTTATCCGGCCTTCCTGAATTAACGGCTTACCGTAATGGCAAACCAGAATTTGTTGCGGTCCGCAGGTCCGCCTGAAGGACCATCGTAAAAAGCACTCTTGAACTGAAGCGAGAGGTGTTCGGTCAGCCGCGATGTCGCCACCAGATCAAACTCCGATCCCAGACCACCACCGCCTCCACCGGATTCAAAATCATGATAGATTGCCGATAGTGAAAGCGGCTGGCCGAAGAAAGCATCCGGAGCCGTCCATCCTCCCTGCACATAGAAATCGCGGATACCATCGGGCGGCGTCGCCAGAAACACATCGGCCCAGCCCTGAAAGGCATGCAAGGTAGCCAGCGGTGTCCCAAATCCACGGACTCCGTCACCCTCCAGATCCTCAAGACCGATGGCCGCCGAATACCCATTTTGTGCAAGGCGGGCCTGAGCCCGAAACAGGCCAAGATCAAAACTGACCGGATTATCTCCATACTCGGTCTGATAGGCATATTCCACAAAGTAGGAGAACGCCGGACCGGTGTCATGTCCGGCCTCACCCTGCCATCTCAGCCCATAGGTCGCCGACGATTGGGCGATAGCGTCCTGATTATCAATCAGGTAGGCAAAGCCGGACAATTGTCCGGCCGGGGCTTGAAAATCGGCGGTCAGAACATGGCCGTCCAGATCCCAGTCGCCAGCGGGGTGGTCATTACCGAAAATGCGGTTAACACGGTCAAGATAGAGATAGTTGATCGTCAGGTTTTCAAGGCCCTGATAAGTCACGCGAAACGCATCAAATGTCTGCTCATTCTGGCGAAATCCGACATTCCCGATATAGCGGGCATCTCCCAGGATTACGCGTTGGCGGCCAAGCGTAAGCGTCGTGTCCTCTAAGCCCGAATAGGCGATCTGGGCGCGATTCAACCCGGTATCTTCCGGATCCGCAATGACAGGGAAGGTGGAATTTCCATTGGTTGTGGAATTGAAATCATCGACAAGATGCAGCACGTTTTCCCCTTCGATCAGGAAGCGGAAACCATTCACCGGGCCACTATCAAGTCCGAACCGAGTCCTCAAGGTGAGAGCTTGCGCGGTATCGGCGAAACCGTCCTGATCGACCGCCTCATAGCGTAATCGCGCATCCAGAATAAAGCTGGGGTCGGCCCTCGCTGGGGTGGTGATCATTGCCTGAAGCGCCAGTATGCTTGCTGATAAAGCGAGCAATTTTCCTGAATGTCCCATGACTTCAGTCCTCTTCTTGGCCTTACTGAACGAGCGGCGATGTCGCACCGTTGAGGGTGACGCCGGTAATTTTAGCCTCGCCGACAATAAGCGAAATGAATTGGGAGACCGCGCGACGCCAGCTGGAATCCCTCAGGAATTCCTCAATCAATGGCCGGGCCGCCTCGAACTCTGGAATCGCCCCATCGGCTTTCTGATCCAGCCGTATGATGTGAAATCCATAGGGTGTTTCAACCGGTTCGGGCGTGATGTCGCCCGGAGTCAGCTCTGTCAGTGCCGCCTCGAATAACGGTGTTGTCTGGCCCGTCGATATCTGGCCCAGACGCCCCCCCTCATTGGCAGATGCGCAATCGGAGCGTTCGCGCGCCATCCTTTCAAATTGATCCGGACGATTTTGGAGCTCGGCCACCAGAATCTGCGCTTCGCGTCTGGCACGGGAAAACGCCAGAGCATCCCGTTTGTCGGCCTGCAACAAAATATGCGCCGCTTCATAAAGGTCAGCGGTACGAAACCGTTTCCGGTTATTTTCAAAATAGCGGCGGCAGGACGCCTCGTCCGGTTCCGGTGTCGAAACCTGTGTCTCGAGCAATTGCCGGATCAGGGCGTCATCTTCGGTTTCAGTTCGGCCAGCCCCGTCAGTTTGCGGTTGCGCAGAAAGACCCGCTGATCGCGCTTTCTGCAACAGGGCTTCCCGAATGACCAACGCTTCGGCGGCAGCTGACCAGGCTTTTTCCGGCCGGTCCGCATCGTGGTTCTGGGCTTCATCCGCAATCGCTTTGGCGGGAATTTCCACACCGTTCACAGTGACGGGAACGGTCTTGCCAGGCATGTTGGATATCAATGAAGCAG
The DNA here is from genome assembly GCA_002783385.1 of Rhodobacterales bacterium CG15_BIG_FIL_POST_REV_8_21_14_020_59_13. Lineage (GTDB taxonomy): Bacteria > Pseudomonadota > Alphaproteobacteria > Caulobacterales > Maricaulaceae > Hyphobacterium. Next base: position 12,723 of record PFFX01000031.1, read on the forward strand.
AGGTCATTTACCACCTCCCTTTGCAGGTTTGCGGCGGACGATCTGATATCCGCTGCGGAACACATAGCGCACCGGTGCACTGAACATGTGAACGAGCCGCGTGAAGGGAAAGACGAGAAAAATCGTCAATCCCAGAAAGATGTGCATTTTGAAAACCCAATGGGCGCCGGTGATGGACTGGGCCGCATCCGACTGAAAGGTAAAAATGCCCTGGGCCCAGTTCATGAAGGTTACCATTTCATGGCCGTCCAGATGGGTCATCGACACCGGTATGGTTCCAAGGCCCAGCAGCAGTTGCGCATAAAGCAGAAGCAGGATCGCCATGTCCGCAAAGCTGGTGTTTGAACGGATACGGGCATCAAAAAGGCGGCGATGAAGAAGCAGGCTTGCTCCGATGAGCGCGAACAGCCCGGCCACACCGCCTGCAACGATGGCGAGCACTTGCTTGGCCCCGTGACTGATGCCCAGCGCATCGAAGACCGCAATCGGCGTCAAAAGGCCGCCGAGATGGCCAAAGAAAATGACCAGCACACCGAGATGAAAAAGGACCGAACCCAGTATCAGCTGCCTGCGGCGCAAGAGCTGGCTGGAACCTGCCCGCCAAGAATAGGGCTCCCGGTCATAGCGGATGATGGAGCCGATCGCGAGCACGGTCAGGGCGATATAGGGATAGAGTCCGAAGACGGCTGTGTGAAGAAAGTCGCTCATTGCTGGTCTCCCTTGTTGAGACCGGTTTCAGGGGGTACGGCCATCCGGCCGAGCATGTCATTTGCTGCGGGGCAGCCTGCATCCGGGTCGGGTCCGAACACGACCTGTTCTTCCGCCCAAGCCTTGTCTATGGCCTCAAGTGATGTGTCTTCCGTCGCAGGCGTTTCAACAGTGCCATCAACGGCCGCCGAACGGTCTGCGAGAGCCCCCAGCGCCCGGAACACGCTGGCATAGATACTGTCGCGTTTGCGGAGCCGTTCCGTGAGTGCGTCAAGGACATGACAGGTTTCGCCAAGTAGGGCTCGCGCTTCATCAACGTCCCGCGTTGACAGGTACTCAAGGAACAGCGGCAGGAAATCCGGCAATTCACCTTCCACCATTTCCAGCCCGCTCTGCTGGTAAAGGGCGAGCAGATCGACCATGGCCTGGCCACGGTCCCGGCTTTCGCCGTGCACATGTTCGAACAGATGCAGTGACAAGGTCCGTGACCGGTCAAAGAGCTGAACATAGCGCTCCTGCAGATCGTAGAGATCGCGGGTGGCGAGTTGAGCCGCCAGCCGGTTGACCCCGGTCTGATCCCGCCGCGTCAACAGCCCCTCCGTCGCCAGAACATCGGCAAATTCGCCTGCGGCATCAGCGATTTCCCGGGATGGATAGCTGAGCAGGGCGGCGAGGATTTTGAAGGTCTTGGCCATCAGCTTTTCTCCATGGGGGTGACCTGGGCACGGCGGCGCGGACCGCCAAAGAGTGACGGTTTGGTGGAGCCATCCGAGCAACCATTCCCGAAACTGAACCCGCATTCACCGCGGATATCGAAAGCTTCTTCGGCCTCTTCCCGGTGTGAGGTCGGGATCACGAACCGGTCCTCATAATTGGCAATCGCCATGATGTGATACATGTCCTCGATCAGCTCACGGGTGAGCCCCACCCGCTCGGCGATCGATGGATCAATCACGCCCTCCACCGTCTTGGCGCGCATGTAAGCGCGCATGGCGAGCATGCGTTCCAGTGCCACGGCGACCGGTGCCTCGTCGCCGGCGGTCAGGAGATTGGCCAGATAGCGGAGTGGAATTCGCAAGGAACGGACGTCTGGCATTTCGCCGTCGGTTTCCAGCGCACCGGATTCAGCCGCATTCTTGATCGGTGAAAGCGGCGGCACGTACCAGACCATGGGCAGGGTCCGGTATTCCGGGTGCAGCGGAAACGCAACTTTCCAGTCAATGGCCATCTTGTAGACTGGTGATCTTTTCGCGGCTTCCAGCCAAGCCTCGGGCACGCCATCCTTGCGGGCCTGGGCCTGAATCTCCGGATCATGCGGATCGAGGAAAATATCGAGCTGGGCCTGATACAGGTCCTTCTCGTCCTCCATGGAGGCGGCTTCCTCGATACGGTCAGCATCATAGAGCATCACGCCGAGATAGCGGATGCGGCCGACACAGGTTTCCGAACAGACCGTCGGTTGACCTGCTTCGATACGAGGATAGCAGAAGGTGCACTTTTCGGACTTGCCGCTCGCCCAGTTGAAATAGATTTTCTTGTAGGGGCAACCGGAGACGCACATCCGCCAACCGCGGCACTTTTCCTGATCAATGAGCACAATGCCGTCTTCTTCACGCTTGTAGATGGCACCGGATGGACAGGCCGCCGCGCAGGTTGGGTTCAGGCAGTGCTCGCACAGGCGCGGCAGATACATCATGAAGGTGTTTTCGAACTCACCATAGATCTGCTTCTGGACACCTTCGAAGTTATAGTCAGCAGACCGCTTGGAGAACTCCCCACCCAGGATTTCCTCCCAGTTCGGACCCCATTCTATCTTCTCCATCCGCTCTCCGGAGATGAGCGAGCGAGGCCGCGCGGTGGGAAATGCTTTCGATTCCCCTGCCGTGTGCAAGTGATTGTAATCAAATGTAAAAGGTTCGTAATAATCGTCAATTTGCGGCAGGTCGGGATTGGCAAAAATCTTTGCCAAAATCCGCCATTTCGAACCCATTTTCGGATGCAGGCTGCCATTGCCGGATCGTTTCCAGCCGCCATTCCATCGGCCCTGGTTTTCCCAGTCCTTCGGATAACCAATCCCGGGTTTGGTCTCGACATTGTTGAACCAAGCGTATTCAACGCCCTCACGGCTGGTCCAGACATTCTTGCACGTCACCGAACAGGTGTGACAGCCAATACATTTGTCGAGATTGAGAACTTTACCGATTTGCGCACGAATTTTCATTCTGCTGCCTCCAATGCGTCAGCGGCAGGACCTTCCAGCCAGTCGACCTTGTCCATCTTGCGGACAATGACAAACTCGTCGCGGTTGGACCCCACCGTGCCGTAATAATTAAATCCATAAGATAGCTGGGCGTAGCCGCCGATCATGTGGGTCGGCTTCATCGTCGCCCGCGTCACGGAATTGTGGATCCCGCCGCGCTGCCCGGTCATTTCCGAGCCCGGCACATTCACGATCTTTTCCTGGGCATGATACATGAACAGCGTGCCCGGTTTGATGCGCTGTGAAACCACGGCCCGGGCCACGAGGGCACCGTTGGAATTATAGGCTTCCACCCAGTCATTATCGACAATGCCCGCTGCGGTGGCGTCATCCTCCGACAACCACACAATCGGACCGCCACGCGACAGCGTCAGCATCAGGAGATTATCGGTATAGGTGGAGTGAATGCCCCATTTCTGGTGCGGCGTTATGAAATTGAGAACCACCTGTTTGTTGCCGTTTGGCTTGGAATCAATGACCGGCGCGATCGTTGCCGTATCAATGGGCGGACGGTAAACACACAGCCCCTCACCAAAGGCCAGCATCCATTTGTGATCCTGGTAGAGCTGCTGACGTCCGCTCAGTGTCCGCCACGGAATGCGCTCATGAACATTTGTGTAGCCGGCATTGTAGCAAACCTTTTCACTCTCGATGCCTGACCAGGTTGGCGAAGAGATGATCTTGCGCGGTTGGGCCACAACATCGCGGAATCTGATTTTCTCGTCTTCCTTCGGACGCGCCAGATGGGTGTGATCCCGCCCGGTATTATCCGACAAGGCCTGCCACGCCTTGACGGCAACTTCACCATTGGTCTCCGGGGCCAGCATGAGAATGACTTCCGCAGCATCAATAGCGGTGTCGATTTTCGGCCGCCCTTTGGACACGCCCGCCTCGAGCACCACGCCGTTCAGGGCTGCAAGGTTTTCAATCTCGTGTTCCGTATTCCAGGCGATGCCTTTGCCGCCGTTTCCGAGCTTGTCCATCAAGGGGCCAAGGGAGGTGAATTTCTTGTAGAGATCGGCATAATCCCGTTTCACCGTGAGGATTTGCGGCATGGTCACGCCCGGAATGGCTTCGGTCTCGCCCTTCTTCCAGTCCTTGACATCGAAGGGTTGTGCGATTTCCCCCGCTGTATCGTGCAGGATCGGCAACAGAATGATATCTGTTTCCTCGCCGATCTCTTCCGGCGCAATTTCGGAGAGCTTTTTCGCCAGCCCCTTGAAAATATTCCAGTCGCTTCGCGCCTCCCACGACGGATCAACCGCAGCGGTGAGCGGGTGGATGAAGGGATGCATGTCAGATGTGTTGAGATCGTCTTTTTCATACCAAGTCGCTGTCGGCAGAACGATGTCGGAATACATGCAGGTCGTCGACATCCGGAAATCGATCGTCACCAAAAGATCCAGCTTGCCTTCCGGCGCGGCCTCAGACCATTCAACCTCGTCCGGCCGGTGCTCGGGACCGGCCTCCTCGCACATCAGCCCGTTGGCAGCGCCAACAAGGTGTTTCAGGAAATATTCGTGTCCCTTACCCGAAGAGCCCAGAAGGTTGGAGCGCCAGACGAAGAGGTTCCGCGGCCAGTTAGCCGGATTGTCCGGAGCCTCGCAAGACATCCGCAGATCGCCCGATTTCAGACCCTCGACGACATACGCCTTCGGGTCCTGTCCGGCAGCGGCGGCAGCTTTTGAAACCTCGAACGGGTTCGTCTGGAGCTGGGGAGCAGATGGCAGCCACCCCATACGCTCGGCACGGACATTCCAGTCAATCATCGTGCCCGACCATTCACCAACCGGTGCTGTCGGTGAGAGAATGTCCCTCACATCAAGAGTTTCATAGCGCCATTGATCTGTGTGCGCATAAAAGCACGAGGTCGAATTCTGATGACGGGGTGGACGATTCCAGTCGAGCGCGAAGGCCAGCGGTTGCCAACCGGTCTGGGGCCGAAGCTTTTCCTGCCCCACATAGTGCGCCCAACCGCCGCCGGACTGGCCGACACAGCCACACATCACCAGAAGATTGATAATCGCCCGGTAACTCATGTCCATGTGGAACCAATGGTTCAGCCCCGCGCCGAGAATGACCATCGACTTGCCTTCGGTCTTTTCGGCATTGGTTGCAAAGGCGCGCGCCGTAGCGATGATCTTCTTGCGGTCAACGCCGGTGATCTGTTCGGCCCAGGCCGGCGTATAAGGCGCAATGTCATCATAGCTCGCAGCCAGATGTTCGCCGCCCAACCCCCGATCCAGACCGTAATTGGCGCACATAAGGTCGAAGACGGTGACAACCAGCGCATCACCATCCTTCAGCGCGACCCGTCGGGCCGGCAACTTTCGGGTGAGGACATCCGGGTGATCCGTGCCGGCGAAATGGTCATGTTGCCTGTTGCCGAAATAGGGGAAACCGACATCAACCTGTTCATCATGGCGGTCATCAAGGATGAATGATAATTCCAGCTCGACATCGTCTCCCTTGCCATCCTTCTGCTCGATATTCCACTTGCCGGATTCACCCCAGCGGAACCCCACCGAACCCAGAGGCGCAACATAGCCACCGCTCTTGCGATCATAGGCAATGGTTTTCCAGTCCGGATTATTGTCCTCGCCAAGGCTGTCATCGAAATCGGAAGCACGCAGCAGGCGTCCCGGAATCAGCTGTCCGTCCTTCATTTCCAGACGCACCAGATTCGGCATGTCAGTGTTTTCGCGCACATAGCGTTCGAAATACCCGGCCTGCCGGTCGAGATGGTATTCACGCAGGATGACATGCCCCATAGCCATGGCGAGCGCGGCATCTGTGCCCTGTTTCGGATTCAGCCAGATATCGCCGAATTTTGCCGCTTCGGAATAGTCCGGACAGATCACCGCGCTCTTGGCACCACGATAGCGGGCCTCGGTATAGAAATGTGCATCCGGTGTCCGCGTCTGCGGAACATTCGAGCCCCAGATCAGCAGGAAGCCGGCATTATACCAATCGGCGGATTCCGGAACGTCAGTCTGTTCGCCCCAGGTTTGCGGGCTCGCCGGCGGCAAATCGCAATACCAGTCATAAAACGACATGCACACGCCGCCGAGAAGCGAAAGATAGCGCGAGCCTGCCGCATAGGACACCATCGACATGGCCGGGATCGGCGAAAATCCGAATACCCGGTCCGGTCCGTACTCCTTGGCGGTATAGGCGTTTGCCGCAGCAATGATTTCGTTGACTTCATCCCAGTCCCCACGGACGAACCCGCCCGCGCCACGCTTCGAGATATAGGACTGCCGCGTCTCCGGATTAGCCTGGATGGACCGCCAGGCAGCCATCGGCGTCATTGTTTCTCTTGCCTTGCGCCACGCTTTCAGCAGGCGGGAGCGGATCATGGGGTATTTCAGCCGGTTGGCCGAATACATGTACCAGGAATAACTCGCCCCGCGTGAACAACCGCGCGGTTCATGATTGGGCAGGTCCGGGCGGGTGCGCGGATAATCTGTTTGCTGGGTCTCCCACGTGACGAGGCCGCCCTTGACGTAGATTTTCCAGCTGCAGGATCCCGTGCAGTTCACGCCATGGGTCGAACGGACGATTTTATCGTGCTGCCAGCGTTTGCGATAGGAATCTTCCCACGTCCGGTCCTCTGTGGTGGTGATGCCGTGACCATCCGAAAAGCGCTCGGACGGACGTGTAAAAAAGGTGAGGCGGTCAAGAAGAAGACTCATGATAACAATCCTTTACGGGTTTTTCACATCTGCATCCGGGCGCAGATAGAACCACCAGTTGATAGCGATGCAGACGGTATAGAAAATGGCAAAGCCGATGAGGGCATATTCCGGCGTGGTGGCCCGGATCTGCTCGCCAAACACTTGTGGGATGATGAAGGCACCATAGGCCGCAACAGCGGAGGTCCAGCCCAGAACCGGGCCGGCCTGCTCGCGGTCAAACACAACAGCGATGGTGCGGAAAGTTGAACCGTTGCCGATACCGGAGGCGGCAAACAGGATAAGGAACAGGATCAGGAAAGGTGTGAAGAAGATCTCCGGTGTGGCCGAGCCATAAGCCTGCTTCATGAACCAGGCGACACCCAGCGCGCAGATCACCATGATGACAGAGATGATCTGGGTCACGAATGCGCCGCCGAACTTATCGGCCAGCTTGCCTCCAATGGGACGGATCAACGCGCCGATGAAGGGGCCGGTCCAGGCAAACATCAGGGCGCTGGGGCCGTCAGGATTGACAACATCATGCGTCATAACCCCATCAACCATAATGTGCTGGAAGCCAAAAATAACCTTGATGGCCAGCCCGAAGGCCGCGGCATAGCCGATGAAGGATCCGAAAGTCATCGTGTAGATAACCGTCATCGCCCAAGTATGCTTGTTGCGGAAGATTTTGTACTGGTGGTCGAGGCTTTTGCGGATCGCACCCGGGATCGCTTTCAGCGCGAACACCGTCGCCGCGATCACGGCCGGCAGGACAAGCCATTTTGAAACGCCCCAGCCGGAGCCGCCAGTGTCTGCAGGCAACATCAGCCATAACCCGGCGACCGTCATGACCAGACCAATGGCCAACATGCCGGTAATTTTACCGAAAGAGGCGAGCGGCGATCCGATGTTCGGTGAAACATGCTCGTCGCGGATATTGTTCATTCCGAACCAGGTCGCGGCAACGACCGGGATCAGAATGGCAACCCAGATAAAACCGGCATTCTGCAGATAGGTTTCTGTGCCGGCCGGAATGCGCCCGATCAATGTGCCAGAGGTGTTTTGCAACACCATCGACGTGCCACCGAAAATCCCGACCGTCATCACCAGCGGGATCAGGATCTGCATGGTGGTGACGCCGAAATTGCCGAGGCCGGCATTCATGCCCAGTGAGTAGCCCTGCACCTTCTTCGGAAAAAAGAAGCTGATATTCGACATCGAGCTGGCAAAATTACCGCCGCCGAAGCCGGACAAAAGCGCCATCAGCTGGAATTGCCAGAGCGGCGTATCCGGGTTCTGAAGCAGGATTGCCGTTCCTGCCGAGGGCAGCAGTAACAAGGCCGTGGTGAAAAATATCGTGTTCCGCCCGCCTGCGAGGCGGATGAAGAATGTGGACGGAATTCTGAGCGTCGCGCCCGACAGTCCGGCAATGGCAGTCAGCGTGAACAGTTCGGTCTGGCTAAACCCATAGTCCAGATTGATCATCTGAACGGTGATGATTCCCCAGTAGAGCCAGACGGCAAAGCCGCAAAGCAGGGCCGGGATCGAAATCCAGAGATTGCGGTTGGCGATGGCTTTGCCTGTCGTCTCCCATTGCGCGGGATCTTCGGGGTTCCAGTTCGAGAGGTCTTTGGCCATTTCAATCGTCCTTGTTTTCAAATTGGCCGTGGTGGCACCGGCAGGGGGATACGGGCCACCACGGCCTTGTCTCAGCTTGCCTGAGAAGCAGGAAAAGGCGTGTCAGGCATGTCGCTGAGATTTCTTTCATCTGCCAGTTGCGGATATTTTCGCTGTTCCATCTTGCGGATCGCCACATGCATCCAGATCGTCGAAACAAGGACGATCACGAACATCAGCATGAAACAGCTGGTCCATACCCCGGTCAGATCATTCATGATGCCAAAGCTGATCGGCAGGAAAAATCCGCCAAGACCGCCAATCATTCCGACCAGACCGCCGACCGCACCGACATGATGCGGATAATAGACGGGGATATGTTTGTAGACCGCGGCCTTGCCCAGAGACATCACGAAGCCGAGCCCGATGGTGAGGATCGCGAACAGTGTCACACCTATACCGAAGCTGAACTCGATAGGCTCGTCTATACCACTGACAATGTAACGGGTTTCGGGGTAGCTGAGCACGAAAAGACAAACTAGGGAAATGATGAAGGTGAGGTACATCACAAAGCGTGCACCCCACTTGTCTGACATCCAGCCGCCCAGCGCCCGGAAAATTGACGCCGGCAGGGAATAGGCAGCCGCCAGCATGCCCGCAGTTTGCAGATCCAGCCCGTAGGCACCGACATAATAACTTGGCAGCCATGAGGCGAGCGCAACGAAGGCACCGAAGACAAAGAAATAATAGGTTGCGAACCGCCAGACTTGTGGATTTTTCAAGGGTTCCAACTGCATCAGCGCTGACGGGCGTTTGCCTCCGGATTTGCGTTGGGCAACAAGGACCGGGTCATCCTTCGTGAACACCCAGAAAATCACCGCCATGGCCAGCAAGACACCAGCATAAATCTGCGCAGTTTGCTGCCAGCCCAAGGCCACGACAAGGAAAGGCGCACCGAAATTGGTGACCGCCGCCCCCATATTGCCGACGCCGAATATGCCCAATGCCGTGCCCTGTGCCTTGGCATCATACCAGCGCGAAACATAGGCAATACCGATAATAAAGGAACCTCCCGCAAAGCCCACACCGAGCGCCGCAAGAAGGAACATCGGGTAGGTTTCGGCCATCGACAGGAGGAAGGCTGCGACCGCCGTCGTGGCCATCTGGATCGGGAACATGATCCGGCCGCCATATTGTTCGGTCAGAATACCGAGAAATATGCGGCTGATGGAGCCGGTCAGAACCGGCGTCGCCACCAGTAATCCGAACTGGGTCTCTGATAATCCCAATTCCTGTTTGATGCGGACGCCGATGATCGAGAAAATGGTCCAGACCGCAAAACAGACGGTGAAAGCCAGCAAGCTCATTCCGAGCGCCTGGCGTTGTTGTCCTTGTGTGACGCCTTCCAGCGTGTGCATGATCGCCCCCAATTTCAAAGCTTGCTGAGGCAAGCGAATGAACAATTGATAGCGATATTATTTTGTATTCGGAACCGTCTTACTTGCCGCGCGTCAAATCTACGCACATAAAAACGGCAATCTGAAATATTCAGTGTATTGGTTTGTCCAGGATCAATACATTGAAGAACGGTTGGTAATTCATGCATTGATATTGATCAATCTGCAGTGTAACGACATCATAGAAACAGCTTGCGGGATCAAGATGCGCGACACAGACCGGGATATCATCAGGAATCTGAACCTGTTTTGCGACATGCAGCCGCAACGCTTCGAAGCGCTTCTGACAGCCGCTTATGCCCAGCAGTTCCCGGCCCATGTCGATCTCATCCGGGAGGGCGACCCCGCCGATTTTCTCTATGTGGTTCTGGAAGGGTCTGTGGAATTGTTTTCGGCAAGCCATGGGCGTGAATCCTCGATGGCTGTGGTAACGCCCGTGTCCACATTCATTCTGGCTGCGACCATCAAGGATGCGCCCTATCTGATGTCTGCGCGCACCATCGCACCCTCAAAACTGCTGCTGATGCCCTCCCGGAATGTGCGCAGTGCATTCGACGATGACCCCGACTTCGCGCGGGCCATCGTGACGGAACTGGCGACCTGTTACCGCAGCGTCGTAAAATCCATGAAAAACCTCAAACTCCGCACCGCGATCGAACGGGTCGGTAATTACATTGTACGGCTGCATGACAAATCCGGGAGGGCTGATATCGTCGAATTACCCTTTGGGAAAAGGAATCTTGCGTCGATACTCGGCATGACGCCGGAAAACCTCTCGCGGGCTTTCGGCGCGCTGCAATCACACGGCATCCTGATGGATGGAGCGCGGATCGAGATAACGGACCGCGCCGCACTGGAAGCCATATGCAAACCGAATCCGCTCATTGATGACCCGCTCAGCTGACCCTGCAGGCATCGCCGGTGTCATTCTGGCCGGCGGACAATCGCGGCGCATGGGGCAGGACAAGTCCAAGCTGGACTATCATGGCCGTACATTTCTGGAACGCGCCAGGGCCCTGCTGGGCGAGACAGGTTGCGGCCCGTTGCGGGTGAGTGGAAGGCCGGACTTGCCGGGTGGCATTCCCGACCGGCAACCGGGCGCGGGGCCTGCCTGTGCCATTCTGGACGCCCTGACCGCCATACCGGACACATGTACCGGTGCGCTGTTTATTCCTGTTGATATGCCGCAGCTTGACGCTGACGATTTGTTGCCCCTGATATCGAATAATTCGGCGCGTGCTTGTGCATGGGCCGGTTATCCATTGCCCGCCTATCTGCCGGTCGGCGGATCATTGCCGGTGCGGGCTGAAATCCGGTCCGTGAAACATATCCTGGCGCAATTTGATGTCGTTTGGCTGGAGATGTCCGCCGGACAGGTCCGCCGGTTCAGCAACATTAATACGCCTGAGGATTTGACATCGTTGCACCGTAACGGTTGACGTGCGACGACACGTCACTTGGCACGCCTCACGATTTGATGTTTGTCAAGCAAAATGGAATGCATGGAGCCTGTTTTGGACCGCACGATCCACCTAGCCGACAAACCAAAGCTGATCGACCAGTTCGGGCGGCACATCACCTATCTGCGCCTGTCCGTGACTGATCGCTGCGATCTACGTTGTGTTTATTGCATGAAGGCGCGTCCGGACTTCCTGCCCAAATCCGAATTACTTACACTGGAAGAACTGACCGTCCTGTGCGATGCATTCATTGCCCGCGGCGTCGAGAAAATCCGCCTCACCGGCGGGGAGCCGCTGGTTCGTAAAGATATTCTCACCCTGATCGACAATCTGGGTGCCCGTATAGGCAAGCCCGGCCTGAAAGAGGTCTGTCTGACCACCAATGCCACCCAGCTCCCCAAATACGCGGACCGGCTGGCAGCAGCCGGTATAAAACGTCTCAATGTCTCGCTCGACACCCTTGATGCAGGGGTTTTCAGCAAGCTCACCCGTGGCGGCAAGCTGCAGCAGACACTGAACGGGATCGAAGCGGCAAGCGCTGCAGGACTGCACGTCAAGATCAATGCCGTCGCCTTGAACGGCACCAATGACGCGCAGTTACCCGATCTGATCTCATGGGCGCACGGGCAAGGACATGACATTTCGTTGATCGAGGTCATGCCGGTCGGGGAGATCGGTGTGAACCGGTCAGACCAATTCCTGTCGCTTCTGGATGTGCGCAAGGAGCTGGAGACACGCTGGACACTTACCGATCTGCCCGATGATACCGGGGGGCCCTCCCGATATGTCCGGATTCAGGAAACCGGCGGCCGCCTCGGCTTCATTTCTCCACTCACCGGTAATTTCTGCGCGGGTTGTAACCGTGTTCGCATGACCTGTACGGGCGAGCTTTTCATGTGCCTTGGACAGAACGGATCGGTGGATCTGCGCAGTGCCATTCGCGGCGGCGGGCCGGACGCCATTGACCGGGTGCTGGATCAGGCCATGGCCACCAAGCCCTTGCAGCATGATTTTGATGTCTCTCCTGGCGCCCCCTCCTCTGTCGCCCGCGATATGGCCCGGACAGGAGGCTGAGGCATGAAGATAAAGCTGGAATTCTTCGGTCCTGTCAGGGACCGGATCGGCGATTATCCCGCCACGCTGACCCTTGACGCTTGCCCGCAAACGCTTGACGCGCTGGTCGCAACGCTCGCCGGCCAGCTGGAGAATGGCGGCGTCTTACTTGATCCCCATCTGCGCATCGCGATCAATGATCAGCTTGTCACACGGCAGCAGACTCTGACCCTCGGCGAAGGCGCCCACATCGCCGTCCTGTCACCGTTTTCGGGCGGATGATGGAGCAGGCTGATATCCTCCTCTCAAGCGCGCCGCTGGATCCCGCCACGCTCAATAAGCGTCTGTCTGCAGGAACTTCAACAGGGGCGGTGGCAACCTTCACAGGATTGGTCCGCGGCAAGGGCGCGCTAACCGCTCTGGAATTACAGCATCATCCGGTGATGACGCTGACAGCCCTGAACACGATTGGCGCAGCGGCCATGGCCCGCTTTGACCTGACAGCCCTGCTGATCGCGCACCGGTTTGGCCGGATGAAAATAGGCGAGCCCATCGTTCATATCGCTACCGCAGCCCCGCATCGCCGCGCCGCTCTGGATGCCGTCAGCTACACGATTGACGTCCTGAAAACCCAAGCGCCGTTCTGGAAACGCGAATGGTATGGTGACACTTCCAGATGGATTGAACCAACGGCTGAAGATCACGGGAAGGCCGCGCAATGGCTGGGAGCAATGACATGACCGGAATTCCTGAAACCGTCGGCTTTGCCGTCATGACAGTATCCGACACACGCAACACCATAACTGACAAGACCGGCCCCTGGCTGCGCGAACAGATAGCCCAAGAAGGCCATGCCGTGATTGATCATGCCATCGTACCGGATGATATCGCTTCCATACAGGCGCAACTGAAAACCTGGATCGCCGCTCCAGAGATTCACGCCATCATCGCCACCGGGGGCACCGGTCTGACCGGCCGCGATGTGACACCGGAAGCGATGCGCCCGATATTTGATAAGGAAATGGATGGCTTCGCCGCCGTCTTCCATCAGGTCAGTTATAAATCCGTCGGCGTCTCCACCATCCAGTCGCGGGCGATTGCGGGAATTTCAGGTGGTACATATCTCTTTGCCATACCGGGATCATCGGGCGGATGCCGCGATGCCTGGAATCATGTCCTGCGCGATGAGTTCGACCGCACGCATGGTCCCTGTAATCTGGTCGAGCTGATCCCCCGCCTGACGGAGACATGAGATGAGTCCCTCCCTCACCCATCAGGACAAACATGGCCGCGTTCGCATGGTCGATATCGCAGACAAGCCGGTCTCCGGACGCCGCGCCGTGGCCGGGGCCCATATCACCATGTCCGAAACCGCCTTTGCGGCCATCAGGGACGGGCAGGGGCCCAAGGGCAACGCCCTGCACACGGCCGAGTTGGCCGGTATCATGGCTGCCAAGCGCACCGC
>PFFX01000031.1:26546-28011 GCA_002783385.1 Rhodobacterales bacterium CG15_BIG_FIL_POST_REV_8_21_14_020_59_13
GTAAGACCGGAGTCGAAATGGAAGCGTTGACAGCCGCTTCCATTGCAGCGCTGACGCTCTATGACATGACCAAGGCGCTCGACAAGGCGATGACCATCAGCGCCATCCGCCTGCTGGAAAAGAGCGGCGGACGGTCCGGCGATTACACATGGAGCCCGTCTGAGGCATGATTTCCCTCGACGAAGCCCTGTATTTGATCCGGAGCACGCTCGATCCCGTTGATAAGGAAACGATACCGCTGACGCGAGCGCACGGGCGCACACTGGCCGTGCCAGTCATCGCCGCCCGTACCCAGCCACCCTTCGCCGCGTCAGCCATGGACGGCTATGCCGTCCGTTCGGCCAGTCTCACGGGACAATCCGTCAGCTTGCGGCTCAGCGGCGAATCCGCTGCCGGTCGTGCCAGTCCGGCCCCGGTTGGCATCGGCGTAGCCTTCCGGATTTCCACAGGCGCACCTATGCCTGTGGGTGCAGACCAGGTGGTCATCCAGGAAAACTGCTCGCGTGAGGGTGACAATATCATCACAGCGGAACCGTCCCGCCCGGGTGCCAATATCCGCAAGGTGGGCGTCGATTTTTCCACGGGTGACAGACTACTCGATGCCGGGCGCAAACTGTCCGCCGCGGGCCTGTCGCTTGTGGCCAGTGCCGGCCTGAGCGATGTCTTTGTCTGCCGCCAGCCAGCCGTCGGCCTGCTGTCAACCGGCGATGAACTGGTCGAAATCGGCCAGACAGCAGGCCCTGACCAGATCATCAATTCGCTCGGCCCCGGTTTGACGGCACTGGTCCGGAAATGGGGTGGCCAGCCCCGTTATCTCGGCATCGCCCGTGATGATCCGGAAGATGTCCGTGAAAAACTGATGGCAGGAAACGGTCTTGATCTGCTGGTCACCATCGGTGGTGCATCTGTGGGTGACCATGATCATCTGCGCAAGGAATTCGCCGTGCTCGGCGGTGAACTGGTGTTCGAGAAAATCGCAATCAAACCGGGCAAGCCGACCTGGTTCGGCCGCCTCGGACCAATTCCTGTCATCGGCCTTCCGGGCAATCCGGTCTCGGCCATGGTCATGGCCCGGCTTTGCCTGAAAGCGGCAATGGACCGCCTTTTGGGGTCGGAGAGTCCGGTGCTCTTTCCGAGCGCGAAGCTCGGCATGGACCTGCCCGCAAACGGTCCGCGCGAAAACTTGATCCGCGCGCATTACGATGTGGTCAGCGGCCAGATTGCACCTTTGGTCAATCAGGATTCTTCAGCTCTTTCCGCACTGGTGGCGTCCAACGCCCTGATCCGGCGCCCGGCCAATGCCGCTGCCGCACGCGCGGGGGAAGGGGTCACCTTTCTGCCCTTGGACATGCAATGATCGCGCTGGCCGGGCTGGTAGCCCTGTTTTTTCTCACCGCGCTCGCCTATGCCATGGTCGGCTTTGGCGGCGGCTCGACCTATACTGCCCTGCTTGTGCTGGCAGACA
>PFFX01000031.1:28027-40810 GCA_002783385.1 Rhodobacterales bacterium CG15_BIG_FIL_POST_REV_8_21_14_020_59_13
TCCCGCCATCTCTCTGGCCTGCAATATCACTGTCGTAACCGGCTCGGTCATTCAATATGGTTCGGCCAAGCTGATCCGCTGGAAACGTCTTCTGCCTCTGGCTGCACTATCGGTTCCGATGGCGTGGCTGGGTGGGATGATGGAAATGCCCGAACGCGCTTTCATCACCCTTCTGGGTCTGGCTCTGCTCGGCTCGGCCGCCGCGCTCATATTCCGGCGTCCTCACATCCCCGGTGAGGCTAAGCCCCTGCCCGTCTGGTCAGGCCCGGCGCTGGGAGGCGGCATCGGTTTCCTTGCCGGTCTGGTCGGAATTGGCGGCGGAATATTCCTCGCGCCGGTTCTGCATTTTATACGCTGGGGCCCTGCGCGGGAAATTGCGGCGGCAGCTTCGGTCTTCATCCTCATCAATTCAATGGCGGGACTGGCTGGCCATACCCAGCGCCTCGGCGGCTCCGGAGACCTTGTGGCATTGACCAGCTACTGGCCACTGCTGCCCGCAGTCCTGATCGGTGGTCAGATCGGCGTCTGGCTGGGCCGCACACGGACCTCTGATATCTGGCTGATTCGCTTGACCGCGATGCTCGTCCTCTTCGTCGCCCTGCGTCTGTTATGGCGGGCATCCGGATTATAGGAACGAGCTTGGTAATGCGCAGATTCTTTGAACGCTTTCACTGCGACTTGGTGAGCTTGGCATAGCCCCTTGGTCTCCGTGACCATCCTATGGGAAATTTACCGGACGGGCGGCTTTGCGCCCCACAACATGGGGGCATATCCTATGGCAAACAACGCAAAGGCACCGCTCCACAAAATGGCAGCGGGGACCAGCAGCACAGAGTCATTGTTCTGGAAAGCCGAGAGAACCCTTAACACAGCTCCCAATTGGACAGATGCATAGATGAGCGTTGTAAGCAGACCCGCCGTCCTTGGGCGGCCCGTATGCCCCAGACTGGCGCGTGTCATCACTGCCAGCGTCATACTGCCCACCAGCCCGGCAGAAATGGCATGAAGACCGGCAGCCGGTGGCACATGACCGGGCAAAACGATGCTCGCTCCGGTCAGCAGCAGCGACAGGAATAACCACAGAAAGCCGGCATGAAGCGACCAGACCAGCGGCTCACTGAGTGTGTTGATGCCTTGCCATCTGGACAACCGGGCAAGCTGCCCCGTTCCGGCGGCCATCAACAATATTCCGGTCAATCCGGCGTGCGGGAAAACCGTCCATCCCGCCACAGCGGCCGCTGTCAGACCGATGATCAGCTTGTCAAACATCTGCATCGGTGAGGCAAGGTGTTCCACCGCGGCGGCGTTGCGCGGTGCCAGCCAGTTACGGGTAAAACTTGGAACTATGCGGCCACCGATCAGGGCAATGAGCAGGATTGCGGCCGCAAAGGTCGCCCGCACGGCAGCGTCTCTGAGGTCCGGAAAATGAAAGGCCAGATGGGACAGTGTGAACAGGACAATCAGAAGTGCTATGGGCAGGTTCCGCCAGTTCTTGCCCGCCAGGATTTCACGAATGACGACAGCGGACAGGACTGGCAGAAAGGCATGGTCCAGCCAGCTGATCCACGCCCCGCCATCCGCCAGATAGGCCACACGCCCAACCAGCCACAATGCAAAGAGCCCTGCCAGTCCGGTGCCCGCGACCGGTGCCCGTCCCGTCCAGTTCGGAATGGCCGTGAGCGCAAATCCACAGATGATAGCCGCCAGAAAACCATAAAGCATTTCATGCGCATGGCCGGTCATACCGTGCAGGAAACCGGTCCAGCCGAGATATTCTGATATCCAAAGGGGCACGAACAAAGCCGCCCAGACCGCGCCACCAAGGAAAAACGGCCGGAAGGCATTCTGCAGAATGGGCGGAGCGGCGCGGCGGTGTGCACCGCGATCCAGAGGTTCAGTCATGACAGGGGCGTCCCGCTAATTGATATTTTTCAAGTCTAGCGGTCAGAGTCCGGCTGCATATGAGACGCATTGCCACGCCCACAATTCATCCCCTTCTCGCGAATCTCGCCCCGCGATTGCGGTCAGCTGCATTTCGAAAATCCACAGCTGATACAGGTGTTGCAGCCTTCAAGCTTCACAAGCGACGGTTGATGGCATTTGGGGCACAAGACTCCCCTAGGCGGAGACTCAACCTCTACCACCTTACCCGGACTGGCCATTATCCGGTCCTTATCTGACAGGATTTTCACCGTCTGTTCGCCCTCCGCCAGTGTATTGAGATGGCGCTCGATGACGCCGCCAATCACCGCAAGAAGACTTGGCGCATAGCGGCCATTCACAAAGGCACCGCCTTGCGGGTCGAAAACTGCGCCGAGCTCCTCGGCGACGAATCTCACATTCCCGCCCCGGCGGAATACAGCGGATATCATTCGTGTCAGGGCCAGTGTCCACGCATAATGGTCCATATTTTTGGAGTTGATGAATATCTCGAAGGGACGGCGCAGCCGGACCGGCTCACCCGCATCATCGACACCGTCCTCCACAATGTCGTTTATGGTCACATAGATGGCATGTTCACTGTGCGGCCAACGTATCTTGTAGGTTTGTCCGGGCAGCTCCTCTGGCCGGGGGGCGATTGCGGCAGCCTTAGCAGCACTGGTTTTTGCGCCGGGTGGTTGTGTCGCCGTCTTGGAAAGAACTGCACCGGTGATTTCATTGGGCCGATAAGTCGTGCAGCCCTTGCAGCCCAGATCATAGGCCGATCGATAAACATCCTTGAAGGCGTTGAAATCAATGTCATGTGGCAAATTGATTGTCTTGCTGATCGAGCTGTCGATCCATTTTTGCGCCGCCGCCTGCATGATGACGTGTTCACGCGGGGTAAGACCATCGGCTTCCACGAAATAATCCGGTAATTCAGCATCTCCTCCGAACAGCTCGCGAAACACCAGATAGGCGAAGTCTTGAATTTCCTCTTCAACATGAGATCCGTTCGTCTGAAGAACCTTGCGGTTAAACGTGTAGCCGAAGACCGGCTCGACGCCGCCGCTGGTATTGTTTGCCAACAATGAAATAGTCCCGGTGGGAGCGATCGAGGTCAGATGGCTGTTGCGGATACCGTGCTCGGCGATCAAGGCTTGAACATCCGCGTCCAGCGCCTGGATCATCGGGGCTTTGAGATAATGATCGGCCTCAAATAGCGGGAACGCTCCTTTTTCCGATGCCAGCATAGCGCTGGTACGGTAGGCTTCATTCGTGATCGCGCCCAGCCAGGCCTCAACCGCCTGGACGGCCTCCGGCGACCCGTAGCGGATGCCGCTCATGATCAGGGCATCGCCCAGTCCGGTTACGCCGAGCCCGAGTCGGCGCTTGTTGATGGCTTCCTCTTGCTGCTTGCCGAGCGGAAAATTGCTGACATCAATGACATTGTCCATCATCCGCACGGCTGTCGCCACGCAGGACCTGACGGCATCCAGATCCAGGCGGGCGGTTTTTGTGAATGGCTCTGCTACGAAGCGGCTCAGATTGACCGATCCCAGCAGGCAGGCACCATAGGGCGGCAGGGGTTGTTCGCCACACGGATTTGTCGCAGCAATTTCTTCAAGCCAGGCAAGATTGTTCGACTGATTTATGCGATCAATAAAAATCACGCCAGGTTCAGCGAAATCGTAGGTCGCCCGCATGATCGCATCCCAAAGATCGCGTGCGCGAATGGTGTCATGGACTGTACCGTTAAAATGCAATGGCCAGTCTGCATCCTGGTCGACGGCTTCGATCAGGGCGTCGCTGACGAGCACTGAAAGATTGAACATCCGCAGACGGGCCTGGTCGCGCTTTGCCTCAATGAAGGACAGGATGTCGGGATGATGGTCCCGCATCACACCCATCATGGCGCCGCGGCGCGAGCCTGCACTCATGATTGTCCGGCACATCGCGTCCCACACATCCATGAAGCTCAATGGACCACTGGCATCGGCATCAACGCCGGCGACACGGCTGCCTTTGGGTCTGATGGTAGAGAAATCATAGCCGATCCCGCCGCCCTGTTGCATGGTCAGAGCGGCTTCCCTGAGCATGTCGAAAATACCGCTCAGACTGTCGGGAATAGTCCCCATGACGAAGCAGTTGAACAGTGTCACATTGCGGCCGGTTCCGGCTCCGGACAGGATGCGTCCGGCAGGAAGGAAGCGGAAATCATCCAGCGCGTCCCGGAATTGCCGTTGCCAATATCCAGCCTTCTTGCCTTCGCAACGCGACAGCGCGTGAGCAATCCGGTCCCATGTATCCTTAACCGTCTCGTCAACGCTCCCGTTATCAGCACTTTTGAAGCGGTATTTCATGTCCCAGATATCGGTGGATATTTTTTGTAAAGCGATCATGGAAGTGCCGCTTGATGTCTGCCAATCCGCTTGCGCCGAATCCATGTGCCTGCCCTCCGATTGCACGACATATTGCGGTGCTGTTTTCAAAATTATCTATATGTTGTGCCTGTTCAGAGAAACAGTCATCGCGGCACCTTGCCGCGCGGCTCCAAGACGCACCCGGAATGACTTGACATTTATCAATTTATGTGAGCGTGAAGCCGGGCAATAAAGTGCGGCATCAGAGCGGCCCGGATTTTTTCGTTGCACCAGAACGGGTTCATGAAAACGCACCGTAAGAGCACGAGTGAATCCGTATCGCATTCACCGCCATAGCGGCCACTATGAGCGTTAATCAATTCACCGTAATTTTCCCGCGACAATACGGTTTTCGAAACCGAGAATTCCGGATCGGCCGCAAATCCCTCAAACACTTTTGCGGTTCTGGCATTCGCCTCGCTCAGGCGTTCGCCTGGGCGGGCGAGGGAGAAACACAGAATGTTGGAATCAGCGGGTTCGAGCACGCGCACCATATCCTCACCTGCTGCCAGCGCTTCCGAGAAAAAGCGGCGGCTTTCGATGGTTCCCGCCATGATCTCACCAAAGCGGTCCGGTCCGAATGTCAGCGTTTTTCCGGTCAGCCAGATCGCGGCGGCACCCACACCGCTGCGCGACCCTTCCAGGGTCATCATCCACCGGTCATTCGTTGCCGCTCGGTCAATATAGGGCGCGGCAAAGGAGGAATTGGCATAGTTGGATATGTCGCGGACAATGAAAGCTCCGCAGGCATAGGGCACATAGCCCAGCTTGTGCGGATCAAGCGTCACCGAATTGACGCGCCGGATCGCAGCCAGCGCCCGGCGGCTGTGCGCATCCAGTCCGGACTCAGCCTCTCCGCCGAGCATCGAGCACAGAAATCCGCCCCAGGCTGCATCGACATGATGCCAGATATCCACGCCAGACATGCGCCAGTCAGCCAGTTCATCGCAAACCGCATCGACCGGATCGATCTCGCCTGCTTCCGTCGTGCCCGCGACGCTCACAACCGCAAGGACAGGCCGTCCCGCGTCATGGGCCCGCTTGATCGTGGACGACAGGGCCGGGAGACTGAGACGGCCCTGTACATCCAGATCAATGGGCCAGAATGCTTCCTCGCCCAGTCCAAACACATTGGCCGCCTTGAGCCAGGAAAAATGCTTGTTACCCGGCACCAGGAGCACTGGCCCCCGCCATTCACGCCGGGCCGCAGCGCCAATCCGCGCCGCGATATCGAACGGATTGCCCAGAACGCTGCTGGCGGCGCGCAGATCAGCTTCTTCAATCGAATGGGCCAAAGCAAGCTGCTCGTATTTTTCCCATCCCATATGCGCCGCCGCAACCGGATCGAAGGGCTGGCCCGCCGCCTCCGCCACACACAGCCCCATGGCAAGAAAATGATCCATCCGGTAACGGGCGCGCCACACGCTTTCGAAATTGGCCAGCGTTCCGCCGCTGGTGAAATGTCCCTGAGCTTTGGTAGGGTCGAAGCCGATCATGACCGCAAGCATGGCGATGGCCTCATCCTCCACTGCGCCGCTGACCCGTGCCACATCGCGTGACGTATTGTTGGGGTTATGCAGGAGAGTTGCAAAATGCCCGAGCAGCGCCGGAATCGACTGTTCCGACACCATGTGACCGATATAGCGGGGCGTATATTTTGGCACTTCACCGGTCATCAGAACGCCGAGCTCGTGAACCTTCTGCGAGATGATCTCCTGTTCCGCCAGAAATTCTGCTGTCAGCCGGACATCCTGTGGAATAGGTGATGGGTCCTCTCCGAACAGCGCCCGGCGCCAATCAAACCATTGGTCAAGAATTGACTGGAATTCGGCGCGGAACCAGGCCGCGTTCTCAGACTTCGGTCCGAGAAAATAGGCATTCTCGGTTCGTGTCTTGTGTGTGGGCACTTCATTTTCCTCGACAAATTCGCGACAGTCTGACCGCCTCCGGCATCTTGTCCGGAACAGGAGAGCGGGACGCCCGCATACTTCCTCCCGGCACGGCAGTTCAGGCGGCTGAACGGCTCAACAGTGAAGTGATCACCAGCCTCGCCGGAGGACACGTTTTTCCTGCCCGCAGGACAAACTTTCTGGCCAATTTCGTGACCGCCGTCTCTGCAGTATAGAGCTGCACCAGCCTTTGCGTCGCCTCGTATAGCGGGCGGGTTCGAAAACGGTGCTCGGCTTCATAGGCCCGCAACAGCTGGCGGGACCGGATATCCTTTCCATTGCGGGCGGCGCTGGTCACCCGCCTTGCCAGGGCCTCGGCTCCCGTCACACAGAAATTGAAGCCATGCGCCGTTACCGGATGCATTCCCACAGCCGCATCACCGACAAGGGCGACACCGTCTCCAACGAAACGGTTCGCGTACACACCCACCAACGGATAGGCCGTCCGCTCGCTGTCCAGCGTCACATCGCCCAAAATACCACCGAGTTTTTTCCCGATTGCATGGCCATAATCATCCGCAGAATAATTCATCCAGTCCCGGGCGAGATAATGCGGCAAGGTCAAAACGACTGACGACGTTTTTCCGTTCAACGGCAGGATGGCGAGGGTGGCACCATAGAAGAAACATTCCCATGAAACCTGGTCATGACTGCGCGTATGCGTCATCCGGGCGACGATCATGGTCTGACCGAAATCATGCATGGAGGCGGCAATACCGCACTGCCGCCGGACCGTAGAAAAGCGGGTGTCCGCCGCAACCACAAGGGCAGCAGACAGAATGCTTCCATCTTCCAGATACACAAGACTGCGGCAGGGGCCCGGGGTGACATCCGAAACCGGGCACGCATCCATCAACTGCAGGTCCGGCGCCTGCATTGCAGCTGAAAACGCGGCCCGGCGGATGACGTGATTGGACACCAGCCGTCCGATCGGCTGACCCGTCCGGGCCCGCGCATCGAAATCAAGGGACGTGCGGGCCTCGCCATCGAGCACTTTCGCTGCTCTTATCGGTGACACTTCGCTATCCGCGATGCGCTGCCAGATGCCGTATCGTTCCAGAATGTCGGCCGTTCTCTTCGACAAGGCAATCTCGCGCCCGTCATATTGCGGCGATTCCAGCGCCGCCCTTGTCTGTTTTTCGATCAGCGCAATCCGCAGTCCCGATTGGCAAAGACCGGCAGCGAGCGTGCATCCGGCCGGTCCCGCTCCAATGATAATCACATCATAGTCCATGAAAACCGCCTTGTTCTGCGATCCCGGAAGCCGGCTGCGGCACCATGCCACCTTCTGGTACGGCCTCCATTTGTTAAGCGTTATCCGGACAGAAATTGATTATTGTCAATGCGCATATCCGCGCACCCAGGGACGCTCCAATGACACATTCTTCCACGCTGCTCGCATATGCCGGGCGAAACACGCCCCGCTACACCAGCTATCCGACCGCGCCTCATTTTCATGAGGGTGTGAACGCTGAAGTCTATGCATCCTGGCTGCGCAAACAGGATCTGGACACGCCCGCCTCGCTCTATCTGCACATCCCCTATTGCCGGGAAATGTGCTGGTATTGCGGATGTTCGACACGGGCAACGCGGCGTAATGAGCCCATCGCCGCCTATGTGAGAACACTGCTTACTGAAATTGATCTGGTCGCAGACCTTCTGCCCCGGCCACCACGTGTGACCCACATCCACTTTGGAGGGGGAACCCCCACCATACTGAACGAAGACCAGTTCGCGGCAGTGATGGCCCGGCTGCGCGAACGCTTCTCTGTACCGGAAACCACCGAGATGGCCATCGAGATTGATCCGCGTCTCTTCACCCGCTCCCTGGCGGAGCATCTGTCGGCGGGCGGGATCAACCGCGCCAGTATCGGCGTACAGACACTCGATCCCGGCGTTCAGGCGAAAATCAACCGCATCCAGCCGCTGTCCGTTGTCGCCCGCACCGTCGACCATCTGCGCGCTGCGGGCATCGCCAATATCAGCTTCGACCTGCTTTACGGGCTTCCGGGACAAACACGCGACAGCTGCCTTGAAACACTGGAGGCTGCTCTGAGCCTTGCGCCGGACCGGCTGTCGGTTTTCGGTTATGCTCACGTCCCCCACATGAAACGCCACCAGAAGCTGATCGCAACAGGCGATCTGCCCGGGCCGGAGGAACGCGTAAGCCAGGCCATGGCCATCGCTGCAGCCGCGCAGGACAACGGCTACAGGCCGATCGGGATCGATCATTATGTGCGGGCAAGTGATGAGATGGCCGCTCTCGCCAGACACGGCAAAGTGCGGCGCAATTTCCAAGGCTATACCACAGATCAGGCAGGCTTTCTGTTCGGCCTCGGAGCATCGGCAATCAGCAAGCTGGAGGCCGGCTACGCCCAGAACACACCGGATGTAAAGGCCTGGACCAAGGCTGTTGAAGCCGGAATACCGGCGACAGCGCGCGGAATAGAGCTGACAAGAGAAGACCGGTTGCGCGGAGAAATCATCGAACGGCTGATGTGCGAGCTGGAAGTCGATATCGATGCGGTAGCGGCCCGTTTCTCTGCGCCCTTTGAGCTGCCCGACCTGACAGATCTTGAAGCCGATGGAATCATCCTCAGAGACGGTGCCCGCATCACCCTTGCCAATGACTGCCGCATGCTGGCGCGTATTGTGGCGGCGCGGTTCGATGCACGCTTGCCGCACAGCACAGCGGGCCGCCATTCCATTAGTGTCTGAGAGCGGAAAGACAGCCCGGCCTTGCCGTCTGATCACAACCGCTCTCGATCCTGCTTCCTCCCGCGATTTCAAGGGTATTATTCAAATTGCCGCTATCAACTCCGCCCGTAACGTGCAACGCTGTCAATCGAACAGGTGGGAAATTCCGGTGCCCGGAGGACCGGGCAGGACGTTCGCTGTTGGCAATCACCACCGGACCTGTGGGGTTGCACCCTGTGCTGAAGCAGGACCCGGGTGAATGACCCGGGATACGGCAGACACGTCCATAGTTAAGGGGAAGGACCCGAAATGACACTCGAAAGCTTGCTTATCATGCTGCTGATCGGCGCTGTTGCCGGCTGGCTCGCCGGATTAATTGTGAAAGGCTATGGCTACGGTCTGGTCGGAAATATCGTGATCGGCATTGTCGGCGCATTTCTGGCCGGACTCATCTTTCCGGAACTGGGGTTCAGCATCGGATCGGGCATTGCCGGGGCGATCATCCATGCCACGATCGGCGCGGTGATCCTGCTGCTTCTGATCCGGCTGGTCAAACGGAACTGAACATCCCGTCCCGGCCTCTGTCAGGGACGTGATTCAGACAGTTGTGCTGCCCGGACCAGCGCGTCTGCCCGTCCGGGCAGCGGGTCGGGCCGGCGCTGCTGGAGCGCTTCCGCAGTGGAGGTCAGATCAACGAGCTGGCTGATCAGAATCCCGGCTTCGCTATTGATCAACACTTCACGCCAATGCGTAACCGCTGGACCGCCAACGGCCTTGGCGGCATCAGTATAACGATCGCCATACCAGCCTTGCGTCGCACTGCTCGCTACGCTCTGCATAATGTCGACCAGCGGGCTATCCAGATCAATCTCACAGCGGCGCTGAGCGTATTCCTCCCAGTCCTCATCACCATCCAATCCGTATTCGATGGCTTCATTGACAAAACCCATCATCACCGAAGACGCGCAGAACAGGCGCACATCGAAATCCAGAATGGCGGTCAGCGCACCGACTTTGGCACCGGGCACGTTATAGGGCGATAACAGTCCGCTCGCGACCGCACCGGAAATACCAAGGCCCGTACGAATCCGGTCGAATGTCTGTACGATCTCCTCCACTGACGCGCCTTTGGCAGCAGGCTGGAACAGCCGTACCGAAACCCGGCCATCTGGCTCGGCCAGCCACCCGGCCGCACCATCGGGCGTTGCCATGACAGTGCGCTGGGTTCCACGAAGGACGCGTGCCGCTTCATCGGGCCAGCTCTCAGGTATGGGGGTGCGCGGATCGACTATTTCGAGATCGCTCTCAATCAGCCGGGCATTCACACTGCCCCCGCCCAGGGCGGCCGCTTCAGCCGCACCGGTGGCCAGACCCGCCCGGGCGCCGCCTGCATCACCGAGCCCGCCATCCGATAGCAGATCGAGCCGGGTGGTCATCGCGAAAGCTTCGCCGTGAACAGCAGGACCGGCTGTCAGCAGGAGGGCTTGCAGGCGGTCTCCCGTGATTGGTGAATCCGCGCCCTGCTCTGTCAGCCCGGTCACCTGCTGGGCGGCAGCCAGATACATGAAATCCACACCTGCAGGTGCAGCTGCCGCAGGGTCGTCCAGTCCCATCTCGAAAATAAAGCGCTCATGCCCGTAGAAGGCCCGTACCATGGCATCCACGCCGAAACGCCCGCCGCTGACGAACAACACGTGTTCGGCCATGAGCCGCCAGCCGGCATCCGGTCCGCCGAGTTGAGCGAGCGTTCGTGCTTCGCCAAGTGGAGTGCCCGCGCGGGTCAGAGTGAGCTCCAGCCGGGACGACCCGGTAGAACTGGCCGGAATGTCGTATGCGGCCTGCGCGGTCACATCGCTACCGGCAAAAGCAAGAGTAAGTTCGCGCGTCTCCCCAACATCGCCAGGCTCGGCCACAAAACTGATCCTGAGGTGCGATCCCGCCATCTCCGCGATCGCCCGCCCGAGATCGGCAGCGCCCGCCTCGTCGTCCGGCAGGATGAAAACGCTGTCGGTAACCGGCTGGAAACGCTGCGCCTGCAGTGCAGGCACCACCGCATGGATACGCAACCGGTCGCCATCCCGGAGAGCATCCACAGCCTCGAGCTGTTCCTCTGTCACCTCGCCATCCGTAATGACGACAACATCAATCGGCCCGTAGTGGGACTCCGCAGCCAGGCCAATCGCCGGCGCGAGATCGTCGCCGGGCCGGATCGTCAATCCGGATTCAAAATCGTCGATCGCATCCTGGGGCTGAAAGAAGATGCTGCGACGGCGCTGTCGCAACGATGTGCCGGCGGCGGTTGCGGCAGCGATCTGCTGTGGCCTCGCCGTTCGGGCGATCAGGGCGCGGCCCACCTCTCCGGCCACGAAAATCCGTCCGCCCTGCACCATCGAGGGCGAGACATCGGTCACAATCGCAATATCCCGCGGCGGAACCGGTAACGCTTCGATCCGCGTCCGGCGCGGCCGGTTATTCTCCGACAGTCGGAGATGGGATGCGCGCCATAAGGTGTTCTGCGGCGCATCGATGCGGACGGTCAGAGCGACTTCCGGCCAGGCCGACAGATCAATATCGGTGATCTCCGCTGCACTCGGTGAGGGAGCGGGAACCTCCACACCGGGATCGCCGGGCAGCAGCGCGGGCCGCCCGGCTGGCGTGAATGGCGCGCCGGTTTCGGCGCGGCCGCCCTGCTGAAATACCGGTCTCCATAGCGCGATGGTTGACGGATCGGGCGGACCCAGCAGGAATGCCTCATAGCCGCTCGCAGGTACGAAGCTGAGATGGGCATGCTGCGATGCATTGAGCGGAAAATCGATCAGGCGCCGGCGCACACCCTCGACCGTAACAAGGTCCAGATGGGCGGTCACGGGCTCGAGCGGGCCGGCCGATGCGGGCCGGGTCCGGCCGACCGGCACGTCGAAGACCGGATCGAGCGCGTTCCAGTTTCCCGACCCATCCTGATAGTCCACGATCAGGCGGCGATCCGGCCGTACCGGCTCGCCGGGACCGGCGAGCGTGATCTCTGCAGCGAGGAGCGCGTAGGCCGCATCCACTTCTTGCCGTAATCCCTCGACCCGGTCGTGCGCTTCCTGAAGGCTCTGCTCCGCATCTGCGGAAGGCGCCAGCCCCAGATAGGACTGTACCGCGAGATGGGCCGGCCGCACCCGGCTCGCGCGCCCGAGACGATCGAAAGGCTCTTGTGGCCAGTCCGCCTCCATCAGACGCGTGGGATAACCCTGGGCCTCGACCAGCGCCTGCAGTAAGGCAGCTTGATCCTCGGCATTGGCACCGCGTGTCAGCAACACATCGTCCGGCGCGGCAAAACGCCCGGCATAATCCTGCAACACCACATGATTTCGCAGGAAGGAGGCCGCAGCCTCGGGCGTGGCCAGTTCGGCCGCTGCGGTCTCCACGTCAAGTCCGGGCCAGGCCGCTTCAGCCTCCGCCGCCCGCAGAAGGGCCAGCAGGGTCAGCTGTTCGGGATCGCTCTGCTCGCCGCGCGGCCAGAACAGGACCAGCAACAAGACGAGCAGCCACGACGCGGCTGCAGCGATGAGCGCCCGATTGCGTGTCTGGCGGGTCATGGCGCACCCTCCACTCCCGTTCGTACGATCGTGTCGGTGACGAACCGGTCGAGGGTCTCCACACAGTCGCCGTCAATGAGCGGATATGGCCGCGTGACCGTCAATCTGGCCCGCCCTTGCGGGTCGTAATCCAGAACGACCGTCAGATACTCCACCTGATGCTGATATTGCTCCGGGCAGGTATTGCGAACATTGGGCGGGTAGATGTTA
>PFFX01000150.1:0-3742 GCA_002783385.1 Rhodobacterales bacterium CG15_BIG_FIL_POST_REV_8_21_14_020_59_13
AGATGGTAAATTTCCTGCCATATTCGCGCCCTTCCCTCAGCAAACACCAAAGGGGTGAGGCACGCCGCCGTCGTTCAAGAGCCGCCGGCTTATCCGGAGCGCTGGGTGTCAGGCCAGCGGCAAGCGGAGAACCGCGCGCAAACCGCCGAGCGGGCTGTCCGATAATTCGACATCACCGCCATGGCCGCGGGCAACATCGCGCGCAATGGCGAGGCCCAGGCCCACGCCCTCGCGGTTCATGTTGCGGGCCTCATCCAGACGCGAGAACGGTTTGAACGCTTCTTCGCGTTTGTCCTCGGGGATGCCGGGGCCATTATCATCGACGATGATTTCCAGCTTCCGGTTCAGCCGGCGGACCGAGACTTCACATTGCGTGCCATAGGCACAGGCATTGGCGATCAGGTTGGCGATGCCGCGTTTCAGCACACCCGGGCGGACATTGGCGCGAAGACCGGTCTCCGCCTCCAGAGCAATGCCGGGATCGGCGCGGCGGGCCATCTCCACGGTTTCGGTCACGATCACGGAGACATCGGCTTCAATGGTCTCCTCGCTCACCTGACCGCGGGCAAAGGCGAGATATTCCTCCAGCATGTGCTCCATTTCGGAGACATCGCGGATTGCGTCATCGCGCTCATCGCCTTCGGACATCAAGGCGAGCTGCAGTTTCAGCCGCGTCAAAGGCGTGCGCAAATCGTGGCTTACGCCAGCCAGCAGGGAGGTGCGTTGATCGAGATGACGGGTGATGCGCTGGCGCATGTCGATAAAGGCATGAGCGGCTTCACGCACTTCGCGCGCGCCGGCCGGTTTGAAATCGGAAGCATCCTCACCGCGGCCAAAGCGCTTGGCAGTGTCTGCAAGACGCCGGATCGGCTTGACCTGATTGCGGATAAAAATGACCGAGACAAGGCTGAGGAGCGCCGTTGCCCCAATCAGCCAGAGCAGAAAGATATGTCCCGTTGTGGCAAAAACACGCTCGCGCACGGCAATGAAGCGCAGCACACCGGTCCCGGTCTGAACGCGGATATCGACATAGGCGGGATAGCGCGTGGTATCAAACCAGACCGGATGTTCCATCGCGGCTGTGAGCGAGCGCCGCAAGGTCCTGTCCAGCGTCCGGAAGAAGGAGGAGCGGCGCGTGGTGGGCAATAATTCGCCTTCGCGGAAATCCACCGAGAGCTGCATGTTGCGGTAAGCATTGTCAGCGAGCTGATCAAAAGCGGCGAGGTCTCCGCTGCTTTGCTCGAACAATTCCGTCATCATGGCGACATCACCCGCCACGCCTTCCGACAGGCGCTGGGTGACGGTCTCCCAGTGCTCCTCGAAGAAGACCCAGGCGATCAGCCCCTGCATGACCGCGACGGGCACGACAAAGATCAACAGAGACCGGCCAAACAGGCTTTTCGGCAGATATCGTTTCAACGGTCCCAAATCGGTGTCAGCCCTGATCCTCGAAAATCGCATCTGCGATCAGCTTATATCCCTCGCCACGAATGGTCTGTAAATGAAGCGGCTGGCGTGGATCAGCTTCCAGCTTGCGCCGCAGCCGGGTCATCTGCACATCCACGGCGCGTTCGCCGCCACCGGTCAGCTCAGACAGGTCATAGCGCGACACGGTCTGGCCAACGCAGCGCGCGAGGGCTTTCAGAAGGGTTTCCTCGCCGCCGGTGAGGCGAACCGGCTGGCTATCCTTTATCAGCGCGCCATTCCCGATATCGAAGCGGAACGGCCCGAAGCGGACTTTCTTCGGCTCGAGCGCGGCGGGGCGCGCCCGGCGCAGTATGGAGTTGATCCGCAGCACCAACTCTTCCGGCTCGAACGGTTTGGCAAGGTAATCGTCCGCACCCAGCGACAACCCCCTGATGCGGTCTTCTGCCTCGCCGCGGGCGGTGAGCAGCAGGATCGGGGTTTCGCGGGTTTCGCGGACGATGCGGGTCAGTTCGAAGCCATCCATGCCCGGCATCATCACGTCCAGCACGATGAGGTCGTAATCCATAGACCGCATCTTTGCCTGCGCCTTGGTGGCATCAGCCGATGTGGTCACGCGATAGCCGTGACGGGTGAGGAAGCGCTTCAGAAGATCACGGATGCGATCATCATCATCCACGACCAGAATATGGGTATCGGAAATCTCTGTCATGTGTCGTCCTTACCGCCGGCGACGGCGGTTCTTTAAACGTCTATCACGGAAGTACGGGATCACTTATCCCGACGAAGTCTTTCGCAGCGCCCGGAGATAGGTGAGGCCGGTAAAGAGACTGAGCGCGGCGGCGATCCACAAAAAGACAATCCAGGCTTCATAGGCCCAGATGCTGTCACCGCGCACAAGGAAGATAAGCGCAAAGAACCAGGCGATCATCAGCATTTCGACGGCGGTCTTGACCTTGGCGGCGAGGGAGACCGGCACCGGCACACTCTCCCTGCCCAGGCGCGACAGGCGGATCGCCGTGATGACGATATCGCGTGACAGGATGATGGCGACCGGCCAGGTCACCAGCCACAAGCCGGACCAGAGGCCGAAGACAATCAGGAAAGCGCCGACAAACACCTTGTCGGCAATCGGGTCCAGCAGGGCACCGAAGGCAGAAACCTGACCCAGCCGGCGCGCCAGCCAGCCATCCAGCCAGTCCGAAACCGCACCACCGATAAACAGCGCGAGGGCATAGGGCCACCAGCGGATCAGGCCTTCATTGTCTGCCGCGTTCAGCCCCCACCACAGGAAGACCGCGCCCAATGGCCCGGCAACGAGGCGGAATGCGGTAAGGATATTGGGCAGGGTAAAGATCATTGCTGAAACCAGTCGTGAATGCGTTTGGCCATGGCAGCGGAGACGCCCTCCACGGCTTCGAGATCGGCGAGGGCGGCGCGTTCCACCGCCTTGGCGGATCCGAAATGAGCCAATAGTGATTTCTTGCGAGACGGGCCAATACCGGGAATGGAATCGAGTGGATTGTCGCGCAAGGTTTTCTGACGTTTCGCACGGTGGCCGCCAATTGCAAAGCGGTGAGCTTCATCGCGCAAGCGCTGGAGATAATAGAGCACCGGATCATTCATCGGCAGTCTGAACGGCGCCTTGCCCGGCAGGTAAAAGGCTTCGCGCCCGGCATCGCGCTCTGGCCCCTTTGCAATGGCGGCAACCGTTACATCAGTAATGCCCAGCTCCTCCATCACCGCCATTACGGAAGACAGCTGCCCCTTGCCGCCATCAATCAGAACGAGATCGGGCACCGGCGCGCCTTCTTCCCGCTCCTTTAACAGACGCGAGAAGCGGCGGCGCAGCATGGCCGCCATCATGGCGAAGTCATCATTGGTGGCGGCGTCATCGCCCTTCATGTTGAAGCGACGGTAATGGGTTTTGGAAAACCCGTCCGGCCCGGCCACAATCATGGCGCCCAGCGCATTTGTGCCCTGGATGTGGGAGTTATCGTAAACCTCGATCCGGTTGGGCGGCTCGTCCAGACCAAAGACCTTGGCCACGCCTTTGAGGAGTCTGGCCTGAGTGGCGCTTTCCGACAGGCGGCGGCCCAGCGCTTCGCGGGCGTTGCTGCGGGTGCGCTCAACCAGTTTTTTCTTTTCCCCGCGCTGCGGCGTCATCACCTTCACCTTGCGGTCGGCGCGCAAGGTCAGCGCTTCGCCGATCAGATCTGCTTCGTCGACCTTATGCGAGGTCATAATCAGCGCCGGGGCCGGACGGTCATCATAGAATTGCGCGAGAAAGGCGGCGAGGATTTCAGACGGCTCGGCT
>PFFX01000150.1:3749-26406 GCA_002783385.1 Rhodobacterales bacterium CG15_BIG_FIL_POST_REV_8_21_14_020_59_13
CATGCCGCGGGAAGAAAGACTGGTTGCCCCAGTTCTGCCCTGCCCGGTAGAAGAAAACCTGGACGCAGGATTTACCACCCTCCTGCGCCAGTGCCACGATATCGGCTTCTTCCACACCCTCCGGATTGATGCCCTGTTCGGTGGTCACCGCCGCAATGGCCCGGATACGGTCGCGCAATTTCGCGGCGGCCTCGAAATCCAGCGCTTCGGCAGCAGCCGCCATCTGGGCGCTCAATTGCTCGCGCAGCGCATTGGACCGGCCGCGCAGAAACGCCTCGGCCTCATCGACCAGCTCCTGATAGGCGTCCGGCTGAACCAGATCGACGCACGGGCCGGCACACCTCTTGATCTGATAGAGCATGCAGGGCCGGGTGCGGCCGTCATAGACGCTGTCCGTGCAGGTGCGCAGGAGGAAGGCTTTCTGCAGCGTGTTGAGGGTGGCATTGACCGCTCCGGCGCTGGCAAAGGGGCCGAAATACATTCCCTTCGCCTTGCGCGCCCCGCGATGCTTGCGAATTTGCGGTGCGGCATGATCGGTGCGGATCAGGATATAGGGGAAGGATTTGTCATCCCGCAGGATGACATTGAAGCGGGGTTTGAGCCGCTTGATCAGGTTGGCTTCCAGCAGCAGGGCCTCGGTCTCGGTCTCGGTGACAACAAATTCCATCGACCGCGTCAGCGCGATCATCAATGCGATGCGATTTGTATGGCCGCCGGATTTGGCATAGCTGGACACCCGGTTTTTCAGGTTTTTCGCCTTGCCGACATAGAGGATGTCGCCATGCTTGCCATACATGCGGTAGACGCCGGGTTTCGCTGGCAGCCGCTTGACGTAAGATGCAATCACCTCTGGTCCGGTCAGACCGGCTGTGCCCTCTTCAGGCGGGGCAGCCGCATCTTCCGCGACGGTAGGGGGACGAGCTGGCCGGGAGGCTTTCATGGGGTCTAAAATCGCTCTGGTTACGGGCGCTGGCAAGCGCCTCGGCGCAGCCATAGCCAAAGCACTGGCCGCGGATGGTTACAAGATATGGGTGCATTTCAACCGGTCTGCCGAAGACGCTGGCCGGACGGTGGAGGATATCCGCACGGCAGGGGGGAAAGCGGAAGCCGTCCAGTTCGATCTTGCCGAGACCTCCTCCCTGCCCCAGCTGGTGCGCGGTCTCGGACGCATTGATGTCCTGGTCAATTCAGCGTCGGTCTTTGATCATGACACGGCTGACAGGCTCGACCCGGCAGACATGCAGCGCATCCTCAAGATCAATCTGGTGGCACCGTGCCTTCTGGCTTCGGTCATGGCTGAGGCCCATAGCAGCCGTAATTCGGGCTGTGTCATCAATCTGCTGGATCAGAAACTGTTCAATCTGAACCCGGACCATTTCAGCTATACCCTCGCCAAGGCCGGGCTGCATGCTGCGACCGAGACGATGGCGATGCAGTTTGCGCCACGCGTGCGGGTGAATGGGATTGCACCGGGCCTGACCCTGCCAGCCCCGGATATGAAAGACGCCGAGTTCGAGGCCGCGCACCGGAATAATCCGATGCAGGGCGGTTCGACGCCGGAGGACATTGTCCGCACCGTCCGCTTCATTCTCGCCAGTCCGGCGATGACGGCGGAAACCATTCTGGTTGATGGCGGCGAACATCTGATGCGCCGCCACCGCGATGTCTCGAAGGGCGGTTAGGCCAGCAGCTTGTCCAGCGGGATCGCTTCTCCGCTTTCGTAACCGAAGACGTCAAATCTGGTGAATTGCGCACTGGAAGCAGCTATGGCCTCGTTAAACGCCGCCATATGCGGCATGCCGAAATGTGCTTTCAACGCGTCCTTGCCGGTCCAGATCTCGGTCAGGCGCAAAGTTCCTGGCGCTCCGACTTCGCGGGCAAAGGCGTAATCGATATTGCCGTCTTCCATACGGGTCTGGGCGGCCATGGCCGCGGCTGCTTTTTCCAGCGTGTCGAGTTCTTCCGGTTTCAATTCAATGACGCCCAGTATTATCAGCATGGCCTTGTCCCCTGATATCTAGCGGTTGGGATCGCTGAGCTGGCGGGAGCGGCGCTCGGCAGCATTGACGGCGCGGCGCATCAATTCCGGCAAGGCGCTATTGCCCATCATCACATCAAGCGCGGCCTGGGTCGTGCCATTGGGTGAAGTCACCTGACGCCGGAGTTCCTGCGGGGTCAGACCTGACGCCTTCAGAAGTTGTCCCGCACCGGTCAGCGTGTTGGCCGCCAGTTTCTCCGCGAGCACGCGCGGCAGACCTTCATTCTCGCCAGCCCCTGCCAGAGCCTCGGCGAGCAGGAAGAAATAGGCCGGGCCGGAGCCTGACACCGCTGTGACGGCATCCATCATCCGCTCATCCGGAATCCATTCGACCGCCCCGCCGACTTTCAAAAGCTTCGTGGCCTCGTCTTTCCGGGCTTCACCCGCCTCATTGGCAACGGCAACGATGATGCCCGCGCCAATCGAGGCCGGAGTGTTGGGCATGGCCCGGATGATTGGCCGCTCGCCCAGCGCTTCGGTCATGGTGCGGATGGTGACGCCTGCCATCACCGATATGATGGCACAGCCCTCGGGCAGGACTTTTGCGAGCTCTGCCGAGATCTGATGGAAAATTTGCGGTTTCACCGCCAGAACGACCAGAGAGACATCTTTCGCCATGCGCGGACCCAGCGCGTCCACACGCTTGAGATCATGCTCCCTGATCAGCGCCGCCATTGCGTCGGTCGGATTGGGTGCGCACATGATCAGGCGCGACGCGTCAATCCTGTTACGTCCGCGCAGCCAGCCTGCGGCCAGCGCGCCGCCCATGCGGCCCGCTCCGATAAGGGCAATGCGTGCGTCCGTTGTCAAAACTCAAGCCTCTCCAATGGTTTCAAACATTGCCGACTGAGCGGCCTCCTCGACCGTCTTTCCACCCCAGACCAGGAATTGGAAGGCCGGATAGAAGCGTTCGCCGGCTTCGCGGGCGGCACTGATCAGTGCTGCGGCCTGAGCCGGTGACAGGGTTTCACCCGGCGGGATCGGGATGCCGTGACGCCAGACAACGCCGCCATCTTCTTCCCAGACGTCGAAATGACCGTACCAGAGCTTCTCGTTCAGGCGGGCCACCAGCTCGCAGATCTCGCGGAAACGGGCTTTCGGTGCTTTCAACTCCAGGCTGGCGCAGATATGGATGGCGTCATGA
Source organism: Rhodobacterales bacterium CG15_BIG_FIL_POST_REV_8_21_14_020_59_13 (assembly GCA_002783385.1). Classification (GTDB taxonomy): domain Bacteria; phylum Pseudomonadota; class Alphaproteobacteria; order Caulobacterales; family Maricaulaceae; genus Hyphobacterium. The sequence goes on from PFFX01000150.1 coordinate 6,932, forward strand.
TCGGGCCGCCAGGCGAACCAGACCTGGTGATCGCGCCAGGCCCCGGGGGCCGACAGGTGCAGCTCGCCGCCCTCATCGCGCTCATAGGGCAATTGCTCGGCGATCACGGCCTGCTCGACGGCATCGAGCGGATCGCTGTCGTACGTTGTGGTCTCTGTCGCGAGTTCCATATGCTGTCATCCTTTCGCGCCGGTTGCCCTGTCCCGGCCTCCGCAAGCGATCCTGACGAATCGCGCGGGCCTTGGAGACAAGCCTAGGGCCGGTTTTTCTGCTGCGGCAATAGCAACGGCGTTGCCTAGCCGTGGATTAGTTTGGCTTCTGGCCGCGTGCGGGCTTTTTGGCTGTGGATTTCTTCGCCGCAGGCTGACGCGCGGGCGCTTTTTTCGCGGCGGGGCTTGTGGCCGTCTTTTCAAGCGCTTCAATGCGCGCTTTCAAGGCATCAGCTTCGTCGCGGGCGGCCTGCGCCACCGCTTTAACGGCATCGAATTCCTCGCGGCTGACAAGATCCATACGCGCAGCCATTTTATCGGCCTGTGCGCGGAAGACGGACTGCGCCTCTTCACCGGCTGCCTGAGCCGCCGAGAAGGCGTCGGTCATCAGTTCGGCGAAGTCGTTAAACAGCGGATTGCGGGTTTGCATGTCGTGGCCTTCTTTCCTTGTGTGTGCGTATATGCGAATTCTGGGCGCAAATGCAATGTGACAGGCCAGCGTGGGAGCCGAAATGCAGCAGATATGCGAGCCGACCTTCGAGTTTGATCCGGTCCTGCTTTCCATCCCCCTGGATTTCATCCAGCAGGGATGGGCCTTCGACATACGCTGGTATGCGCTTGCCTATATAGCCGGCCTGCTGATCGGCTGGCGCTATATGGTGGCACTGGCGCGGCGGCCGAAACTCTGGGTGCCACGCGCTGGAAAGCCCAAGGGATCCCCGTTTGACGAGGAAGATGTCGATGACCTGCTGCTGTGGGCGACGATCGGCGTTATTGGCGGCGGACGGCTGGGCTATGTCCTGTTCTATCAGTTTGACGCCCTCTGGGAACGCCCGCTCTGGGTGATTACCGGAATCACCGAGGGCGGCATGTCTTTTCATGGCGGACTGATTGGCGTGGGGCTGGCCCTGTGGCTGACGGCACGGGCGCGCAAGCTGGATTTGTGGCGCATTACCGATGCGGCCGCCATTGTGGCACCGATCGGTCTTTTCTTCGGACGGTTAGCGAATTTCGTGAATGGCGAATTGTGGGGCCGCGTCACGGATGTGCCATGGGCGATGCGGTTTGCCAATGACCGGCTATGCGCGCTGCGTCATCCCAGCCAGCTGTATGAAGCGGCGCTGGAAGGCGTTCTGATTTTCGCGGTGGTGAATGTACTGACCTGGCAATTCCGGTCATTGTCGCGGCCCGGCCTGAACACCGGCGCTTTCCTGCTGGTCTATGGTCTGTCCAGGGCGTTTCTGGAAACCGTGCGGGAACCCGATGCGCACATGCCTGAAGCCCTGCAGGGCTATGTGACGATGGGCATGCTGTTGTCCATTCCGATGATCTTTGCCGGTGCGTGGCTGATCCGCCGGGCGCTGACATCCGATCCCGCCCCGGCGCCGGCCAAGGCGGTAGCCGCCAAATGATGGACGGGATTGCCGGGCGTATTGCCGAGCAGATCCGCAATGGCGGGCCAGTATCGGTAGCCGCTTTCATGACCGAAGCCATGTTCGATCCGTATAACGGGTTTTACGCCACTAAAAATCCGATCGGAGCGGGCGAGGATTTCATCACCGCGCCAGCAGTCAGCCAGATGTTCGGCGAGCTGATCGGACTGTGGTGCGGCCATGTGTGGATGGATATGGGCCAACCCGCCCCCTTCCATCTGGCCGAGCTGGGCCCCGGCACCGGCCAGATGATGAGCGATGTGATCCGTGCCGGACGTGCCGTTCCGGGCTTCATGGAGGCAGCGCAAATCCATCTGATCGAGGCGAGCCCGGCCCTGAAAATGGTGCAGGGCCGGACGTTGACCCCAATGGGGGCGGAAATCGGCTGGCTGAACCGGATCGAGGATATTCCGCCTGGTCCCGCCCTTCTTCTGGGCAATGAATTTCTGGACTGCCTGCCCGTGCGGCAGGCGGTCAAACACAAGGGTCAATGGCATGAACGCATGATCGGCCTGACCGGGGCGGAGGAAGGCTTCCGTTTCGTGATGGGGCCGCAGCTCGGTGCGGACGCTGATCTGGTGCCGGAGCGTCTGCGCGATGCGCCGGACGGCACGCTGGTCGAGCTGCGTCCCGGTGACCAGCAGATCGTTGATCATCTCGCCCAGCGTTTCGCAGAACATCCAGGCCACGCCCTGTTCATTGATTACGGTCCGGCGCAAAGCGAAGCCGGTGACACGTTTCAGGCTATCCGTCAGCACCGGAAAACTGATCCGCTGGAGGCACCGGGCACGGCCGATCTGACAGCGCGTGTGGATTTTGAACAGCTTGCGCATTTTGCCCGGTCAGGCGGGCTGGACGTGGCCGGCCCTGCTGCGCAAGGCCAATGGCTGACCGCGCTGGGGCTGGAGGTGCGGGCCGCGGCGCTGATCGGTCAGGCACCGGAGCTGAAAACCAAAATCGCACGCCAGGTGATGCGGCTGTCGGAACCCGATCAGATGGGTGAATTGTTCAAGGTCATGGCCTTATCCACGCACAGCCTGCCAAAACCGCCGGGATTTACCGGGGACGGATGAATTAAGGGTTCAATACCGGCGCGGCCTCTGCTATCGCACTTTTGCGCGGTAGACATAAAGGCGGACCGATGGCGGGACGGACCCCTCTGAAACTGGTTTCAGGCACGTCGAATGAAGCTCTGGCGAAAGCCATTGGCGAACATCTCGACGCCCCTCTTACGGATTGCGACATAGAACGCTTCGCTGATGGCGAGATTTTCGTGCGCATTGGCGAGAATATCCGTGGCGAGGATATTTTCCTGATCCAGTCGACATCGAAGCCCGCAAACGACTATCTGATGGAATTGCTGATCTGCATTGACGCGCTGAGACGCGCGAGCGCCAAGCGGATCACGGCCGTCATTCCCTATTTCGGCTATGCCAGGCAGGACCGCAAAACCGGCGGACGCACGCCGATTACTGCAAAGCTGGTCGCCAATCTGATCTCCGAAGCCGGCGCGGACCGGGTGCTGACGCTGGATCTGCATGCCGGACAAATCCAGGGCTTTTTCGATATTCCGACCGACAATCTGTTTGTTACGCCGGTGTTCGAAAATGACCTCATGGGCAATTACAAAACGTCCGAATTGTTGATCGTTTCACCAGATGTCGGCGGCGTGGTGCGGGCGCGGGCACTGGCCAGTCGGCTGGGTGCTGACATTGCCATCGTTGATAAGCGCCGGCCCAAGCCCGGCCAGTCCGAAGTGATGAATATTATCGGCGATGTCGAAGGCCGAAACTGTATCATTTTTGACGATATCTGTGATTCTGGCGGGACGCTGTGCAATGCCGCAGCAAAGCTCAAAGAACAGGGTGCAATCAGCGTGGCCGCCTACGTCACCCACGGCGTCCTGTCGGGCAAGGCGGTGGAACGCATAGACGGCTCAGAGCTCTCCGAGATCGTCATCACCGATTCCATCGCGGTCAGCGATGCGGCGTTGAAGGCGAATAAAATCCGGCAAATCTCCATTGCGCCCCTGCTCGGCGAAGCGATCCGGCGGATTGCCAATGAAGAGTCGGTCTCGAAACTGTTCGACTAGCCGCATATCGGGCTGTGAATCCCGCTTGTGAGCGGTTGCGCACGGTCAAGTGATCGGCTATACGCCGCGGCTCGAATTCAACTGGCTTGGGGCGTGGCCCCGATAGGCTGCTTCTGGTGCGGCCTTTCTTGTTTCAAGGATCAGACCGATGAGTGACATCGTTCTCCCCGTCGACGTTCGCGATAACACCGGCACCGGTGCCGCTCGGGCTGTACGCCGTGCCGGCCTCGTCCCCGGCACGCTCTATGGCGGAAAGCTGGGCCCTGTGGCTATCGCTGTGCGCGAGAATGTCCTGCGCAAGGCGATCAATACCGGCAGATTCCTGTCGCATATGGTGACGCTGGAACATGACGGCAAAAAGCAATCGGTGATCCCGAAAGATATTCAGTTCGATCCGGTTTCGGACTTCCCGCTGCATATCGATCTGTTCCGCGTTGACTCGGATTCCATCATCGACGTGGAAGTGTCGGTGATTTTCCTCGGCGAAGAAAAATCGCCGGGTCTGAAACGCGGCGGCGCACTGAACGTGGTCCGCCACTCGGTCGAACTCTCCTGCCCGGCCGGCTCCATTCCGGAAAGTATCGAAATCGACATTTCCGCCATGGAAATCGGCGATTCGGTTCACATCTCCGACGTGACCCTGCCGGAAGGCATCACGCCGACCATCTCTGACCGCGACTTCACGATTGCCACGCTGGCCGGTGCCCGCGTGATGCTCGAAGATGAAGAGGACGCCGTCGAAGCGGGTGAAGAGGGCGATGAAGGCACCGAGGCGGACGCCGCCGAGGGTGAAGAAGAGGGCGAAGGCTCCGAAGACTAGAGCCCTTTCACTGATGTTATGATCAGTGAAAGCTCCAGTCTCCTGTTAGCCGCATTTTCAAACCGCGAAACCGGTACCCGTTTTCGCTGAAAATGCTCCAGGGGCCTCGCCTCCCCGCATAACGGGGGCCGTCATGCTGCTCATTGCCGGTCTGGGAAATCCGGACTCGAAATACCGTTTCAACCGCCACAATATCGGCTTTCTCACACTGGATGCGATTGCCGGTCACTGGCATCTAGGCCCCTGGAAGGCGCGCTTCCAGGGCGCGGTCTGTGATGGCGTGATCGAGACGCCTTCAGGCCCGCAAAAAGTCCTGCTTCTGAAACCCGGCACCTATTACAATGAGAGCGGCCGCGCCGTGGGCGAAGCGGCACGTTATTATAACATTCCCGCTGACAAGATTGTCGTCTTTCATGACGAGCTGGACCTGGCACCCGGCAAATTCCGCCTGAAGACGGGCGGCGGTCATGCCGGGAATAACGGACTGCGCTCGATCAAGGCGCATATCGACGGGGATTTCCGGCGCGGCCGGATCGGCATCGGTCATCCCGGCGACAAAACCCAAGTCACGGGCTATGTATTGTCCGACATTCCAAAAGCCGATCAGGGCTGGGCGAGCGATCTGATGGATGCGATTGCGCGCTCCATCCCCCTGCTCGCCGCTGGCGATTTTGATGCTTTCCAGACGCGCGTGACGCATCTGGCGCCCGCGCCGGGAAAAGATGATGAGTCTTCGTGAGCACCTGCGCTTTGCGATCTTATTCGCATTTGCCTGTCAGGCGCCAGCTCGTCGCTATGTTCCCTGCCACCTCCGCCCTATTTTCCAGCGCAGTTCGTTAACATACTAAAACAACAACGCGACCGAAGAGGGCCTGCGGATTTCCGCTGCTAAATGACAATCCAATCTGAATTATCGTTCGGGGCCCGGCGATGCCCTGTGATAACGCACTGCTCGTACGGACCATCAGGTTGGACCGTGAAGCAAATGCGAGAAATGCCGGATAGCGAGATCACGAAGTAATTTCCGGTTTCGAGTGTGAATGACTCTATATGCCGGCCAAATAAGTCCCCCAGAGGAAGTTCACCGGAATATGGAGGTGCAATCTGCTTCGCTTGGCCACCTACTTCGACTGTGAATTTGTGCTTCAGCTCGACCGAAGCATAATCGAAATTCAGCCTGAGATGTCATTGACCCAAACCGACAAAGTCAAGTGGGCCGCTCTCGGCAGTATTTAGATACCCTAGGGTCAGGACCTGTTAATTTGCCGCATTCCGCTTTCCGTCTTTTGCGAACCACAGACAGCCTAACGCGATCCGAACCATTTCACGATGGCTGGTTGACTGTTTTTAATGCTATATCGACAGGTTGCCTTGTCAGGTGTATAGGTTGCCCTATGACATTGAGCATCAAGGATCCCGAGACTGACAGGCTGGCGCGCAAGCTGGCCGAGCTCAGCGGCCTGTCCATTACCGTTGCCGTGCGGGAAGCGCTGGAAGCCGAGATTGCCAGACTGGAGCGGGAAGCCGGCAAGGACGCGCGCGCGGAAAAATTGCGTGAAATCGTCAGCCGTTTTCCACGCGAGTACTTCAAGGGGATCACTTCAGCAGATCACGATTTCCTTTACGGTGATGACGGCCTGCCGGAATGATCGTCGATTCCTCGGCCATTCTCGCCATCCTTTTCGGGGAGGATGAAGAAGCCGATTTCCGGATGGCGATCGAGCACGCCGGCCTTTCACGTATGTCGGCGGCAAACTGGCTGGAAACCAGCCTGCGCGTCGACAGCCGCAATAGCCCGCTGGCGTCGCATGTACTGGACGATTTCATGGCCGTTTCCGGCATTGAGATCGTCTCTGTCAGTTTCGCGCAGGCAAAAACGGCACGTCAGGCTTTCCGTGTGTATGGAAAGGGAATGGGCCATCCGGCCCAGCTGAATTTCGGCGATTGTTTTGCCTATGCGCTGGCCAAGGAAACGGGCGAGCCCCTGCTCTATAAAGGCGATGATTTCCGGCATACGGATATAGACGCAGCGCTTTGATCTTGAACGCGGCGCGCCCAGACGCTACGCCCCGCTCCAAACATCGGAACGGATTTCACCATGGGTTTCAAATGCGGAATTGTCGGCCTGCCGAATGTCGGCAAATCGACCTTGTTCAATGCTCTGACGCAGACGGCTGCTGCACAGGCTGCCAATTATCCCTTCTGCACGATCGAGCCCAATGTCGGCGATGTCGCCATGCCGGAACCGCGGCTGGACGTGCTGGCGAAAATCTCCGGTTCGAAAGAGATTATTCCGACGCGGATGAATTTCGTCGATATTGCCGGTCTGGTCCGCGGCGCCTCCAAGGGCGAAGGGCTGGGCAACCAGTTCCTGGCCAATATCCGCGAGACCGATGCCATCGCCTATGTGCTGCGCGCCTTCGAGGATGACGACGTCACCCATGTCGAGGACCGGGTTGATCCGATCGCGGATCTGGAAACGGTCGAGACCGAGCTGATGCTGGCCGACATGGAGAGCCTTGAAAAACGCCGGGCCAATCTGGAAAAGCGCGCCAAAACCGGCGACAAGGAGGCGAAAGAGACACTGGCGCTGATTGATCTGGCCCTGGCGGAGCTGACCGAGGGCCGCCCGGCGCGCAAGGCCGAGGTGCCGGCCGATCAGCGCAAGGCCTGGCGGATGCTGCAATTGCTGACGTCAAAGCCCGTCCTCTATATCGCCAATGTCGATGAAGACAGCGCTGCCACCGGCAATGCCCATTCCCAGCGCGTGGTCGATTATGCCGCGGAGCAAGGCTCGGACGCGGTGGTGATTTCCGCCAAGATCGAGAGCGAGCTGGCCCTGCTGGAGGCTGAAGAGCGGCAGGACTATCTCGATGCGCTGGGGCTTAATGAAGCTGGCCTCAACCGTCTGATACACGCCGGATACACTCTTCTGGAGCTACAGACCTATTTCACGGTCGGTCCGAAAGAGGCCCGCGCCTGGACGTTCAAACATGGCTGGACCGCGCCGCGCTGTGCCGGTGTCATTCATGGCGATTTTGAAAAAGGCTTCATCAAGGCGGAAACCATCGCCTATGAAGATTATGTCGCGCACAATGGCGAAGCCGGTGCCCGCGAGGCCGGAAAGCTGCGCCAGGAAGGCAAGGACTATCTGGTCAAGGACGGCGATGTCCTGCACTTCAAGTTCAATGTGTGACCCTGCCTTGCCATCTTGAGCTGAATCCCGCACTTGGTTTCCGGGCGAGGGATAGATGCAGGATTCTGAATTTGCGGGTGAACGTCAGCTGATGACGTTCTGGCAGCTGGTGACGCTGCTGGTCCTGTCTACGGGGATTGTGGCCCTGTCCATAGACATGATGCTGCCGGCTCTGCCGGCGATCGCCCGCGATCTCGAACTGGAAAACGCCAATAACCGCCAGCTGGTCATCACCGCCTTTCTGGTGGGCTTCGGGCTGGCGCAGCTGATCTACGGGCCGCTCTCGGATTCGTGGGGGCGCAAGCCGGTCCTGCTTGGCGCGCTGGGGCTTTATATTGCCGCCACGGTCTTCTGCCTCATTGCCTGGAATTTCGAAGTGTTGCTGTTTGGCCGTCTACTCCAGGGGATGAGCATTGCTGCAGCGCGGGTGATCGGCACGGCCATTGCGCGCGATCTGACCTCCGGGCGGCGCATGGCGCAGGTCGTCTCCATGGCGATGATGGTGTTCATGGCGGTGCCGGTGATTGCGCCCAGCCTGGGTCAGGCAATCCTCATTGTCGGGCCCTGGCGCTGGATTTTCGTTTTCCTGCTGGTGACCGCTTCGGGCCTGGCGATCTGGCTGAGCTTCAGGCTGCCGGAGACCCTGCATGAGGAATACCGGCGCAAGCTGAACTTCATGGATTCGCTGCGCGGCTATCGCGAAAGCCTGCGGCACCGGGCGATGGTCGGCTATATGTTTGCCGGAGCCTTCTTCTTTGGCGGGCTGTATGGCCTGCTCAATTCGTCCGAACAGATCATGTCCGAACATTTTGGCCTTGGCTCGGTGTGGACCCTGGCCTTTGCCGGCATGGCGGCCTGTATGGCGATTACCAATTTCATCAATTCCCGTCTGGTGATGCGGCTGGGCCAGCGGCGGTTGTCGCAAGGGGCGCTTGTCGGCTTTACCCTGATCAGTCTGGCGCATGTGGCTCTGATCGTGTTTGCGTCGGAAAACCTGCTGATCTTCATGGGGCTTTTGACCCTGGCGATGATGCTGATGGGGCTGATTGCCGCCAATTTCAACGCGCTGGCGATGGAGCCGGTCGGCCATGTGGCCGGAACGGCGTCTGCGGCCTACGGGTTTGGCACCGGCGTCATCGGCGCGATTATCGGGGCGGTCATCGGACAGCTTTACAATGACTCAACCCTGCCGCTGATCGCCGGTCAGACCCTGACCGGGCTGGCGGCGCTGGCCGTGGTGCATTTCACCGAACGCGGTGAATGGTTCGGTGAAGGCACAAAGGATTAAGAGGCAACGCCATGACATTTGACACCATAATGCTGGAGATTGACGGGCCGGTCGCCACGATCACGCTGAACCGGCCGCAGGCGATGAATGCCTATACGCACGACATGATGCGCGAGGTCGTTGCGGCGCTCGATCATACCGATGCCAATGACGATGTGCGCGCTGTGATTTTCACCGGTTCAGGCCGGGCGTTTTGTGCCGGGGCGGACCTGTCGCTGGGCGCAGAGACATTCAATGCGGTCTCCCAAGCCAGGGCTGAAGGCGGGCTAGACGATACTGACCCGCGCTGGCGCGATACGGGCGGGTTGATGAATCTGCGGATCTTCAACTCCATCAAGCCGGTGATTGCCGCGATCAATGGTCCGGCGGTGGGCATTGGCGCGACGATGATCCTGCCGATGGATGTGCGTTTTGCCGTTCCCGGCGCGAAAATGGCCTATCCATTCTCCAGGCGCGGCATTGCCTGGGACGGGGCGGCGAGCTGGTTCCTGCCGCGTGTGGTCGGGATTGCCACGGCAATGGACTGGGCGCTGTCAGGGCGCACCTTCCTGAGCGAGGAAGCGCATCAGGCCGGATTGCTGAAAAGCCTTCACGCGCCGGAGGATCTCCTGCCCGCAGCGCAGGACTATGCGCGTACCCTGGCGGAGACGACAGCGCCGGTCTCGGTCGCCGTGATGCGTCAGATGGCTTGGCGGATGCTGGGACCGCACACGCCGATGGATGCGCACCGGATTGAATCGAAAGCCATCCTGCATGCCGGGATCGGCCCCGATGCGGCGGAAGGCGTTATGAGCTTTCTGGAAAAACGGCCTCCGGACTTCCCGCAAAAACCGTCCACCGATCTGCCGTCCTGGTATCCCTTCTGGGAGGAGGATGACTATTAGGGTTGGTTTCCTCCCCCGCAAGCAGGGGGAAAAAGATGCCGCCCCTAAAATTCCTCCACCGAGAGGCTTTCATCCGTGGCGGCGCCGTCGAGACGCCAGCCGGCGCCCTCACCTGTGGCAAGGGTCTCTGCCAGCCAGGGCAATAGCGCCAGCAGCTGGGCTTCCAGCGTAAAGGGCGGGTTGAGAATGACGACGCCCGCCCCCGCCAGCTTGCCCTCGGCCTCCAGATCGCGGACCCAGAGATCAGCGCGCAGGACTTTTTCCGGGGTGGCGAGATTCTCCTCGAACAGCCATTCAGCGAGCCCGACATCAAAGCGTTCCGAGGCCCATAAATCCTTCAGCGGCCGCCAGAAAATATACGTGCCCGTCGGCCATTTCGGCACGGCCTTGCGCACCGCTTCGGCCATATGGGCCATTTCGTCGCGATGCTCGAACGGCGGATCGACCAGCACGACGCCGCGCTTTTCCCGCGGCGGCACAAGGCTGGCGAGCGCCTTGTAGCCATCGCGGCGCTCCACCTTCACGGCGGCATTGCGCATATAGCGCTGGTCCAGGGTGCGGGCATCGGCCTCATGTAATTCGCACAGATGCGCACGGTCCTGTTCGCGCAGCATTCGGGCGGCAAGTTCAGGTGAGCCGGGATAAGTGGTCAGCGTGTCTCCGGGATTCATGGCGCGGATTACGTCCAGAAAAGGGGCCAGCGCCTCATCAACTGTCGCCGGGCGTTGGGCGTCCAGAATACGGGCGATGCCGCCCTCCCATTCCGGATTGCGCTGTGCCTCGCCAGAGGTGAGATCATAGGCCCCGACCCCGGCATGGGTGTCGATATAGCGGAAGGCCCCGGGCTTCTTTTTCAGATGGGTGAGGCATTGCGCCAGAACCGCGTGTTTCAGCACATCGGCGAAGTTTCCGGCATGGAAGGCGTGGCGATAGTTCATGCGCCTGCTCTAGCGCGGACACTATCGCTCTGGCCAGACTCTTTTCGCCTCGACGAAATCTGATCGCCGAGGCAAAGTCAGGCGCAGACGGGGAGTGCAGCATGATTGATCTGATTCTGGCGGTGAGCCTGCTGGTTCAGGATTCCGGTTTTGCGACGGACGCAGCCGATGACCTCGCCGAGCGGTTCGGAGTGGCAGTTGACGCAATCAACAGCTCTATCGAGGACGCATCAGACGATGACAGCTCGCTGGGCTATGCGCGGACCATCGTCGATTTCGTCCAGACGGCTTTCGACGCAACAGATCCCGAGCGATTCTTTCTGCTGGATCAGGAAAACCTCATCACGATCATTGCCACCGAACTGGATAATCTGCTGGAGGCCGAGCGCCAAGACGATGATGTTTTCGACTTCGAGATCAATGCCGGTGCGGCTTATCTGCCGAACGGCGGCGAAGATACCGAGGGGCCGTATTGTGCCGCGGACGACCCCGGCAAGGCGGTCGACCAGCCGCTGATTGACCCGCAAGGCAATGAATTGAACCTTCGCATCTGCTGGACCGGTACGCGGGATGCCGAGACCGGAATGCTGACAGCCACTTTCCTTTACCAGCTCCAGACCGGAAATTATGTTGTCATGTACAATGTCAGCATGATCGGCAACCGCGAGGCCGGAATGCCGCCGCGCCTCGAAATCATGGAGCGCATCGGCGAACCCCTTGTCCTGCGCACGGTCATCCATCCGGTTTTCATCGATTGATCCGGAACAATTGACCCGTCTGCCAACCAGGATTTGCGTTGCGGCGCGAAGGCTTTATCTTCTCCGTCATATCCGGGGAGGCCTTCATGACACGCTTGATTTCCATACTGACCGCCATCGCGCTGAGTGCTTGCAACGCCTCGGCTCAGGACGGTACGCCGACCACACGCGAGGATGGCTCGCGCGTCTATGAAAGTACCGGCCAGATCACCGCCAATGGCCAGCGCGTGCGCTATTCCGTTGTCGCGAGCGAGACCTATATGGCGGACGATGATGGCGTTCCCTATGCGTCCATCTTTTCCACTGCCTATATCCGTGAAGGGGTGGACGACCGGACCACGCGCCCGGTCGCCTTCATCTTCAATGGCGGGCCGGGTTCGGCCAGCCTGTGGCTGCATATGGGCGTGTTCGGCCCCTACCGGCTCGACCTGCCGTCTGATGCGCGCGATGACGGCGCCGCGCCCTATTCCATCATCGAGAACCATCTTTCCATCCTCGATCAGACGGATCTGGTCTTTGTTGATCCGGTCGGCACGGGCTGGAGCCGTCCGCTGGGCGAGGCCGATACGAGCCGTTTCTGGGGCATCCGCGAGGATGCAGAAGTGCTGGGCGCGTTCATCCGCCGCTGGCTGACCGAGAACCGGCGCTGGAATTCGCCGAAATACCTGCTGGGCGAGAGTTATGGCACGACGCGGATTGCGGCCCTCCTCAATGAAATGCAGGGCGGGTGGACGGACGTTTCCTTCAACGGGGTCGCCCTGATCTCGACCGTGCTCGATTTCCGTTATGACGATACCTCTGAAGGCAATGATGTCGGTTTTGTCGGGCTGATGCCGGGATTTGCGGCTACCGCCTGGTATCATGAGCGGATCGACCGGTCGGCCTGGAATGGTGATATCGAGGCCTTCCTCTCTGATGCCCGCACTTTCGCTTATGACACCTACATGCCAGCGCTTTTGCGCGGGGCGAGCCTGCCGGAAGCCGGCCGCCGCGCCGTAGCGGCGGAGCTCTCCAGCTTTATTGGCCTGCCGGAAGGCTATCTGATGCGCGCCAATCTGCGCGTCAGCCTCCGGCGTTTCATGCGTGAATTATTGCGAGATCAGGGCCTTTCAGTCGGGCGGCTGGACAGCCGCTATACCGGCGCGGAGGCCGATGCGGTCAGCGAGGGACCGGAATATGATCCGTCCGCCTATGGCATTGATGGCGGTTATACAGCGGCCATGCTGCATTATTTCACCGACACGCTGGGCGTTGATATTACCGATGAGTATTCGGTGATCGACGTTCCAACCTCGTCGGGCTGGAACCGGTCGACCGGGCAAGGCTCGGCCTATGTGAATGTGACGCCGTGGCTCGCCACCTCAATGCGGCAAAATTCCGATCTCGAAGTGCTGGTGGCACAGGGCTATTTTGATCTGGCGACGCCGTTTTTCGCCGCCGAGATGATGTTCAACCAACCGGGCTTTGATCCGGATCGCGTGACCTTCAGATATTATGAAGCCGGGCACATGATGTATATCCACCACCCGTCTCTGGAGGACTTCGTGGCAGATGTGCGGGAGTTGCTGGGGGCGGAGTAGCTGGCATTTTCCCCCCTGCTTGCGGGGAGGGAGTGTCCCGAAGGGACGAGGCGGGCATCTCCCCCCTCCACCGCTGCGCGGTCCCCCTCCCCCGTAAACGGGGGAGGAAATCCCTACCGCGCCTCCCGCACCCGGTCGCAGAGCAGCCAGGCCAGCACCGCGACCAGCGTGTAGAGGACAATCGCCATCGGTCCGAATTCCTGCGCCGTTTCCGGTGGCGGGGCGAAGAAGCTGATCGCATACAGCCCGACCAGAAATGCGCCGAACAGCCAGGGGCTGATCTTGCCGAATGCGCCTTTCGCCTTGGTCGCAGAGAGATACAGCAACATCCCGGCGGCGAGCACGCCGAATTCCAGCGTCAGCGCCACGGGCGTGTTGTTCCAGAGGCCGAAACCGACCTTGGGACCACCGGGCCAGAGGGCGAGGTCGGGCACATGGACCAGCAGATCCAGCAGCCAGTGCGAAAAAACGCCGAGACCGATGATGATGGCTCCGGCGCGCTTTTGTGTACGAGCGATCAGCGCCCAGACCATTCCCAGCACGACCGACCAGACCAGCGCCATCAAGAGGGAATGCGTCCACGGCATGTCGTAGAGATCCAGCGGGCTGACCTCGGTAAAGCCGGGCGCGATACGGACATGCTCGATGCCGAAATAGACAAAGGCACCCCACAGATAATCGAGGAACTGGACCGCCACACACATCGCCCAGACTGGTACGGTCTTGACAAAGCGCGGCCCGGCGAGCGCGGGGCCGTAATGACCGACAAACATGGCAAACCTCTCCGGACTTTCCGGAAGAATAGCAGAACGCATTGCGTGGTTCGAGGCCGCCTTCGGCGGCACCTCACCATGAGGTAGGTTGGTGGATTGAAAACCACCTCATCCTGAGGTGCGAGCGAAGCGAGCCTCGAAGGACCAAACCGCCCTACTCCCCCGCGAAGCTCACAAGGCTGGCGCAGGGCACGCCCATGGCTTCGATGCGCTTTGCACCACCCAGATCGGGCAGATCGATGACGAAGGTGGCACCGACAACTTCCGCACCGGCGCGGCGCAGGAGCTTGATCGCGGCTTCCGCCGTGCCGCCGGTGGCGATGAGGTCATCGACCAGCAAAACCCGTTCGGTTTCGGCGACGGCATCGGTGTGGATCTCGACCGTGTCCGTGCCATATTCGAGCTGGTAGTCCTCTTCCAGCGTTCGGGCGGGTAATTTGCCCTTCTTGCGGACCGGCGTGAACCCGACCGATAATTGGTGAGCCACAGCCCCGCCAAGGATGAAGCCACGCGCCTCGATACCGGCCACCTTGTCGATCTTGGCCCCGGCCCAGGGCTGAACCATCAGATCAATGGCGGCACGGAAAGCGCGCGCATCCTTGAGAAGCGTCGTCACATCCCGGAACTGGATGCCGGGCTTTGGATAGTCCGGAATGGTGCGGATGGCGTTCCTGATCAGGTCCATGACAAGCCTCTAGTGACGGGGAGCATCCCAGGTTTCAAGCTGCGCCGCCTTATGCCAGTCCTTATAGACAGGATCAGCGAGCAACACCTCCACATAGGCAGCGGCATCTGTGGATAATGGAACATCATAGGTTTCAAACCGCGTCGCCACCGGTGTGAAGAAGGCATCCGCGATGGACCATTTGCCAAACAGGAAAGGCCCCTCGCCGGTTTTGACATGCACCCAGAGCGCCTCAATCTGCTCGATATCACGCCAGCAGGCGACACTCATATCCTTGGCTGCCTTGCTGCGTTGCAGGTCCATGGGCAATTCGCCGCGCAGGGCGGAAAAGCCGGAATGCATCGACGCCGTGATGGAGCGTGCGCGAGCGCGATGTGCGGGATCATCCGGCCAGAGCGATGGTGCCTGTCCGGCTGCCCATTCGCAGATGGCAAGACTGTCCCAGATATTTCCGCCGGAGGTTTCCAGAACCGGCACTGTGGCGGCGGGCGACAGGGCCGACAGACGCTCATGTGTATCATCCTGATCCAGCGCGATGAGGTTTTCTTCAAAAGCGATACCGGCTTTGTTCAAGGCCAGCCAGGGCCGCAGTGACCAGCTCGACAGGCGCTTGTTACCTATATGCAGGACCGGCTGGCTCATTGCTCGCGCAACTCCGTTGTCCGGGCGCGGGTGAGCACGATGCGGCAGTCGAGGGCGACCGCCTCGCCCTCATCACCGATCATCAACAGGGAGGCGCGGCGCTGGCATTCGGCATTGCGATAGGCGGTCCAGGCCGAATGAGCGATGTCGAGATGAGCACTGGCATCGGCAAGACCCGGCATGTCAAGGTCGATTTCGGCGGCCTCATTGCTCGCGGCTTCCAGCGCGCCGTCGAGCTGATCTTCTGCAGATGACAGCAGACCCTCCAGACAGCGGCGCAAAGCGCGGTCATCATTGAGATGTTCGGAACATTCGATCATCGGCCGGGTTGACCGGGTGATTTCAGGAACGGGCGCATCCTGCATGATGAGGCTGGCCAATACGGCGAAAACAGGCATGTCATACTCCCGGAAAACGTCTCTACCGATTAGAGGGCTGGCGCGCCGCCGTCTACTCTGCGGCTGCGCTGGCGCGGACCAGCGTGCCTTGCAGGGTCGCCGCGATCAGGCCTTCATCGAAGACCACGGCGATGGACTGGCCGTTAAAGCCGGTGACGCGGCCGACATTGACGCCGATCACTGACAGGCGGCCATTCTCGACCGTCAGCAGCGGCGCCCCGGAGAGGCCGTGGCTCGAGCCGCAATCATGCATCCGCACCAGCTCGCCGCCATCCATGATGCGTTCGCTGCGCGTGAGGGTGCAATCTGTCGCCAGGTGGTCCCGGCCCAGAAGCGCGACATGGCGCGGCATGGTCTGTTCCGGCGCCATCCAGGCAATCGGCAGACGCCATTCGGGATGGGCGAAATCGTCCTCGGTCAGGATAATCGCCCAGTCCTCGAAGGAGGAATTCATGCCTTGCGGGCGAATGACGGAGATGATGTCGTGGTTCTGGCCCTGCGCATCGACGATCCAGCACTGGCGCGGATCGGCGCTGTTGTAATAGCGTACGCCATGACCGGTAGTGATAATGACTTCGGAGCGGCGGATATCGCCGCCTCCGGCGACCAGCACACCGCGGCTGCGTGATCCGCGATTGGTCAGGCCGACGCGGCAGATCACATCCACAACGGACGCGCTGGCATTTTCCGCAAGCTGACGGGGCACGGGCAATGAATCGGTGGCGTGAACCGCCGCCGTCACCAAGAATAAGAGACACACACCAATCCGGAACACGCAAACACCCCCTAGAGAACGCGCCCCGCAATCGCTTTCAGTCTTTCGACCCGTTCAGGATCACGAGCCTCCGGCGGTGTGACAAGCGCCGTATCCAGTCCGGTCTCGATCCCCTGCGGCGAGGGCGTCCGGAGCCTATCGGACACCAAATCCGTAAGACGGGCAATAGTCTCTCTGGCCCGACCCGCATTCTGTTTCATCACGGCGAGGACGGCGGGCACGTCGACGGCAGCCTCACCCTCTTTCCAGCTGTCATAGTCGGTGACCATGGCGATGGCGGCATAGGGCAGCTCGGCTTCACGGGCGAGCCGGGCCTCGGGCATGTTGGTCATGCCGATCACATCACAGCCCCAGCTTCGATAGAGCGCGCTCTCGGCGCGGGTGGAAAATTGCGGGCCTTCCATCGCCAGATAGGTGCCGCCGCGCGTCACTGGCGCTCCTGCGGCCTCTGCGGCGTCCGCCGCCAGTGCTGACAAACGGTGGCAGACCGGGTCAGCCATGGAGACATGCGCCGCACATCCGGCATTGAAGAAGGAATTGGCGCGGGCTTTTGTCCGGTCGATATACTGGCCGAGCACAACAAAGCGTCCCGGCGGCAAGTCCTCCCTCAAAGACCCGCAGGCGGAAATCGACAGAATATCTGTGCAGCCCGCCATTTTCAGCGCGGCGATATTGGCGCGGTAATTGATGGCGTGCGGCGGCAGGCGGTGGCCAGGCCCATGGCGTGGCAGGAAGACCAGCTCCACACCGTTCAGCTGTCCTGATGTGAGAGCGCCCGAGGGTGATCCCCACGGCGTTTCGATGGAGCGGGAAGAGACCTCTTCCAGCCCCGGAAGGTCATACAGGCCGGAGCCCCCAATAATGCCGATTTTCCAACGGGTCATGAGCTTTATCTAACGGGTTCCGGCAAAAGAAAAAGACCGCAGCTTGCGCCGCGGCCCTGATCCCTGAAGCAGGTGGCAAAACCTAGGGTCAGGACCTGTTAATCTGGCTGCAATGGCGGCTGCGATGACAAGAGATGCGAGGAAACACCCGAAGCGCGGGGCCAATCCACCGGTCGAGGGGTTTGACACAGCAGGTCGATGTCAGCGTGGCCGCCATTGCAGCCAGATTAACAGGTCCTGACCCTAGTGCTTCACATTCGCCCAGAGCTGCCGATAGGCCAGCCACATCAGGATGGAGAAAATCAGCAGGAAGATCATGACGCCGAGGCCCATGCGCTTGCGCTGTTCCATGTGCGGCTCGGACGCCCAGGCGAGAAAAGCCGCGACATCTGTCGCGTATTGCTCCGCCGTTTGTGGTGTGTCGCCGGTATAGGAGACGGCCCCATCAAACAATTGCGGGCCCATCGCCAGCACACCGCCTGCGAAGTAGGGGTTGTAATGCTGTCCGGGCAGAAGCGTGATATCTGCGGGAACTTCGGAATCATACCCCAACAAAAGCGAACGGATATATTCCGCACCGCCGGACCGGGCCTTGACGATGACGGAGAAATCGGGCGGCACAGCTCCGCCATTGGAGGCGGCGGCCTGAGCCCGGTTGGCAAACGGGTTCGGGAATCGGTCAGCCGGAATGCCCTGACGTTCGATCTCTTCGCCGGTTTCCGGATCGATTGCGGTATAGGTGTAGCGGCTGGCTATATCGATCACGACCGGATTGTCGTTCGGATTCGGGTAATTGATTAATTCTCCCTCATGTTCCAGATCCGGCAGGTATTCAAACGGTCCACCGGGCTGGCCTAGATTGCGGAAGCTGAGCAAATCCATGCTGTGACAGGAAGCGCAAACTTCCTGATAGACCTGAAAGCCACGCTGCAGCTGTTCGTCATCAAAGGTGCCGAACGGGCCTTCCCAGGACCAGTTATATGCTTCCGGCGCATGGGTTTCGCCTTCTGCCGCGAGGGCCGGTGTGGCCAGGGCGGCAAGGGCAGCAAAGGTCGCGATAAAGCGTTTCATCGTTTCTCTCCTGTCCCTATTCCGCTGGTACCGCAGCCGGGGATGAGCCCAGCACGGACGCCTCGATACTTTCCGGACGCGCTTTCGGTTTCTCGACATAAGCGAGTACCGGAAGAATGACCAGGAAGTAGGCAAAGTAATAAGCGGTCAGAATTTGCGATAGCACCACGAAAGGCATGCCGAAACCGCCGAATTCAAACACCAGATTGTCCGGATTTTCCGCACCGCACCAGCCAAGACCCAGGCAGGCGATCACGAAAATCAGGAAGCACCATTTGGCGATCGGGCGATAGCGCATGGACTTCACCGGCGAGCGGTCCAACCAAGGCAGGACAAAGAGCACGCCAATAGCCCCGAACATGGCCAGCACACCGCCGAGCTTGGCGCTGATCGGGCCGAAATCGAAAGTCACAGCCCGCAGGATGGCGTAGAAGGGCAGGAAATACCATTCCGGCACGATATGCGCCGGAGTGACCAGCGGATTGGCCTCGATGGAGTTATCGGCATGGCCGAGCGCGTTGGGCAGGTAGAAGACGAAGCCGGCGAAAATCAACAGGAAGACGACAATCGCGAAGCCATCCTTGACCGTGTAATACGGGTGGAAAGGAAGCGTATCACCCTTGCCTTTCACCTCGACGCCGGTCGGGTTGTTATTGCCCGGCACGTGCAATGCCCAAATGTGCAGGATTACAAGCCCGGCAATCAGGAAGGGTAAGAGGTAATGCAGCGAGAAAAAGCGGTTCAGCGTGGCATTGCCGACCGCAAAGTCACCCCACAGCCATTGCTTGATCCCCTCCCCCACAACCGGCAGGGCGCCGACGAGGTTGGTGATTACAGTGGCACCCCAATAGGACATCTGACCCCAGGGCAGTACATAGCCCATGAAGGCAGCGGCCATCATCAGAAGATAGATGACAACACCGATGATCCAGAGGACTTCACGCGGGGCCTTGTACGAGCCGTAAAAGAGGCCGCGGAACATGTGCAGATAAACCGCGACGAAGAAGAAGGAGGCACCATTTGCGTGCATGCCCTGGATCAGCCAGCCA
>PFFX01000150.1:26526-29785 GCA_002783385.1 Rhodobacterales bacterium CG15_BIG_FIL_POST_REV_8_21_14_020_59_13
TGCCGGTTTTCGGTTCGTAGGCGGACTGATGGCTCATGCAACACTCCATCCGGCAGCGGCCACTTCCTCAGAAGTCGCGCCCAGTTTCACAACAGCGCCGTCATTCTCGAATATATAGGCAGGGACAGGAAGATTTTCCGGTGCCGGCCCGCGGCGGATACGGGCCGATTCATCATAATGCGAGCCGTGGCACGGACAGAACCAGCCACCATAATCGCCCGAGCTATTGCCGACTGGTACACAGCCAAGGTGCGTACAAATGCCTGTGACGATCAGATATTCCGGGTTCAGCACACGGTTGGCATCCATAGCAGGTGCATTTTCCGGCAGATTTGCGTTGCGGGCGAGATCATCCCGCAGTGTGCCCAGCTCGACCGCACGCGCTTCAGCAATCTCAGCTTCACTCCGGCGGCGGATGAAAACAGGGCCACCGCGGAACATCACGGTGATTTCCTGACCCACGCTGAGGCTGGAAATATCCTTGCGGATTGATCCCAGTGCCAAGGTGTCGGCAGCAGGATTCATCTGGTGAATGAACGGCCAGATGGTCAATGCTCCGCCAATAGCGGCTGCGCCTCCGGCAGCAATGTAAATGAAGTCCCGGCGTGTCGGTTCTTCGGTGGTATGGTCTGTCACGGCCGACCTCTTGGTTATCTTGCCTTGCAGTCCGGCTGCGGACGCAACCGGAAAACCCCGCTTGACGCGGATCGCCCATCACAGGCATCACCGCGTCACCTAACTCGTATCGGTATTGGAGGCGAGGCGGCATCCCGCCGCATGTCCCCCAAACCCTTATCCAGCGCGGCTTAAAATGCGGCTCGTATTTTTTCAACCAGATATTCCGCAAAATCTCGGCGCGTCGATCCGTCTTGCGGCCTGTTTTGGTGCGGGCATTGACGTGATCGAGCCCTGCGCTTTTCCGCTGAATGACAAGTCGATGCGGCGGGCAGCGCTGGATTACGCCCCTCTGGCTGACTTTCAGCGCCATGATTCGTACGGGAAATGGCGGGAAAATCGCGGCGCCGGCCGCATGATTCTGTTTACGACAAAAGCGGCGGCCAGCTTGTGGGATTTTTCATTTGATCCCGATGACCAGCTGGTATTCGGGCGCGAAAGCGCCGGCGTGCCCGATCATGTCCATGCCGATGCCGATGCGCGGGTCTTCATTCCGATCCGTCCGGAAGCCCGGTCGCTGAATGTGTCGATGAGCGCCGGCATCGCACTTGCCGAGGCGATGCGGCAGATTTCGCCCGCGTCCGGCTGACACGCGGCGGCACGCCACATTTCCCAACACCCCATGCGGGGTTTTATTTTCCGCCGGTATCGGCCACGAAGGGGCGAGAACAATGCCGTACGGTATGGAGACACTGTTCATGACTCTGGATGACAGGAAAGCCGCCACGAGGGGCTGGTTCGAAGCGCTGCGCGATGACATCTGCGCCGCGTTCGAACGCCTGGAGGATGAAGCACCTGCGGACCTTTATCCCGGTGAGCCGGGACGCTTCGAGCGCGAAGAGTGGACACGCGGTGACGGCACATCGGATCAGGGCGGCGGGGTCGCCTCGATCATGAAGGGCCGGTTGTTTGAAAAGGTCGGTGTGCATTGCTCCACCGTCCATGGCGAATTCTCGCCGGAATTTGCCAGGCAAATTCCCGGAGCAGAAGAAGATCCGCGTTTCTGGGCGTCGGGCATTTCACTGATCGCGCACATGCACAATCCTCATGTCCCGGCAGTTCACATGAATACGCGTTTCATTGCCACCACCAAGGGCTGGTTTGGTGGCGGCATGGACCTCAATCCGACGCAGGATTATCAGCGCGACAAATCCTTTGAAGATGCCGTGACTTTCCACGCCGCATGCAAGGCAGTCTGCGACCGGCACGGCGATGATTTCCACGCCCGGTTTGACAAGTGGTGCGACACGTATTTCTGGCTGAAACACCGCAATGAACCGCGCGGTGTCGGCGGCATATTCTATGACCGCCATGACACCGGTGACTGGGCCGCTGATTTTGCTTTCACACAGGATGTTGGCCGGGCTTTTCTCGAGGTTTATCCCCGGATTGTCCGTACCCGCATAGACACGCCCTGGACCGCCGAAGACCGCGAAGAACAGCTTGTGCGCCGGGGCCGCTATGCGGAGTTCAATCTGCTCTATGACCGTGGTACCAAGTTCGGACTCGAAACCGGCGGGAATGTGAAATCCATTCTCTCCTCCATGCCACCCGAGGCAAAATGGCCCTAGATACAAAGCGTTCCGGCTCTCTGAAAAATGTGATCCTTTCCCTGTTTCTGGCGAGCCTGGGCGGTGCGGCCATCCTCATGGGGGCGACCATTCTGGAGGGGTTGCAGTTTGCCGATTCCGGTGGCCGGCCCGATGCTTTCAGCATTGTGATGTTCTTGCTGACACTGGTCTTTTTCTCCACGCCGATCATGGCGCTGATCGTTGTTCCGGTCGGCCTCATTGCGTGGGCGGTGCTGTCTCGCACCGGCCTGTGGCGGATCTGGATCGTGATCCCCGCTGCGGTGCTGATCGGGTATGGCCTCAGTTGGCTGATTCCGTTCATTCCGGATGTGGTTCTGGTCTCACAACTGCCCTCACCGAAGCGCGAAATTGCCACCATGCTGTCGGCCGCCATCACCGGCCTGCTGTTGTGGCGCGGTGCACGGCCGGTGGCCCAAGACGGCGCTTAAGCTCTTCCCCAATCCAGCCTGACCGTCTTTTAAAGACTCATCGTCATCACCCGGCCGCGTACGCGCGAGTCCGGGTGATCTCGAAGATGTTTCTGAGATCCTCCGAATAAATCGGAGGATGACGCTTGGGATTGGTGATGGAGATAACTGTTGGAACTGATGATTCTGTCAGACCCGCTCCAGCAATTCGGCCTTTGACAGACGGAAACGGCTGTCGACCCAGTCATTTTCCAGACGCCGGAGCAATCCGCCCATTTCCCGGCTTGCCGGAATACCGGCCTGTTTGAGGTCCGCCCCCGTCACCGGAAAAACCGGTGCCGCGAAGGACAGGGCGTGGGCAAGCGCCCCGCCCCAGCCTTCCGGCGGTGTCTCCTCACGGGAAAAGAGCAGAAAAAGCTGATCGGCCACCGCCACATTGCCATGCCGGTAGACGCGTTTTTCCAGGGCCCCGCGGATGGGCCAGTCCTGCGCAATTTCCTGCGCCAGATCCGGATCAGCCATTTTGCGGACCCGCAGGGCTTCGGCCTTCGACAGCCGCAGCGCGCGGGCGCGGTCAGCGGCCGC
>PFFX01000054.1:0-344 GCA_002783385.1 Rhodobacterales bacterium CG15_BIG_FIL_POST_REV_8_21_14_020_59_13
AGCCGGTGAAACCGGACTATATGAACTGCCTTTTTGACGGGACTAACTTCCGCGGGTACGGCGCTGAAAGCGAGCTTATCGCAAAGGGCTACGCCAATGACTGGGCGGCGGCGATAACCACCCGCGCCTGGGCGGAAGAGAACGAAACCCATCTCCTGACCAAGGCCGACTTGATACGCACCGAAACTTACGAGGAGAATGTGCGGCTCTTCCTTGAGGAGGGGAGGCAATGGATGCGGCGCAAATACGGGTTCAACAGCCGCTGGGCCATGCAGCGCTATGTGAAGTTCCATTATGACCAGTTTCTGGAGTTCCACCCGGAATACGAGGCTTATCGGATCTGA
>PFFX01000054.1:358-500 GCA_002783385.1 Rhodobacterales bacterium CG15_BIG_FIL_POST_REV_8_21_14_020_59_13
TTTATAGAAAAACCCTGGGGCGGCGAAGAACTTATAGAAGTAAACGACCGGTACATGATGAAGAAGCTTACCATGCACAAGGGACACCGGTGCAGCCTGCAGTACCATAAGGTCAAGAGAGAGACCATTTATGTCCTTAGCG
>PFFX01000054.1:574-5959 GCA_002783385.1 Rhodobacterales bacterium CG15_BIG_FIL_POST_REV_8_21_14_020_59_13
CTGATCCGTGATGCCGGGATCAATTTCAATTATAAAGGATTTGTCGAAGGCGATGACATTTCGCTAGGCGTGACAGATGTTGTGGTCACTGACGGCTTTAGTGGAAACATTGCCCTCAAGACCGCTGAAGGCACTGTAAAATTGGTGGCCCACTGGATGCGGGAATCCTTTACCAGCTCACTGAGCGCAAAGATTGGCGCGCTGTTCCTGCGGATGGGCGGCCTGGATCATTTGCGGGCCAAGCTGGATCCCCGCTCAATCAATGGCGGCGTTCTACTGGGCCTGAACGGGATGGTCGTCAAAAGCCATGGCGGGACGGATGGTGAGGGGTTTGCCACGGCCCTGGGCTTGGCCATAGATATTGCCGGCAGTCATTTCCTCACAGAGATTGAAGCCAATCTGGAGCGCCTGACCCAGGCTGAAGAAGCCAGAAGCGAAGCCGTCTCTTGACCCGTTTGATTTCACGAGTGGCCGGGCAGGGCAGTTACCTGCCCGAGCGCGTTCTGACGAATGCCGAGATCGCGACCTTTGTGGATACCGATGATGAATGGATCCGGTCGCGAACGGGGATTTCTGAGCGTCGGATTGCAGCCGAAGGCGAAACCACTGCTGATCTGGGACACATGGCAGCGCTGGCGGCACTGCAGGATGCGGGTCTGACGCCTGATGATATCGATCTGATTGTGGTTGCCACCACAACAGCTGATCTGGTGTTTCCATCCACGGCCGCCCTGATCCAGAATCGTTTGGGTATCAACCATGGCGCGGCATTCGACATTCAGGCCGTTTGCTCCGGTTTCATTTATGGGCTCGCGGTCACCGACGGGTTGCTGAAAGGCGGCGTCTTCAGCCGGGCACTGGTCATTGGCACGGAAACCATGTCGCGGATTTTGAATTGGGAAGACCGGACAACCTGTGTGCTGTTTGGCGACGGAGCCGGAGCCTGGGTTCTGGAACGTGCAGAGGGTGACAAAGGCCTTCTGGGCTATGATTTGCGCTGTGAGGGCAGGTATTCAGACCTTTTGAAAACTACCGGCGGGATTTCATCGACGCAATCTTCGGGTCATCTGATCATGGAGGGCCCGGCCGTCTTCAAACACGCAGTGCTGAAAATTTCCAACTCGATGGCAAGACTGATCGAGCGCGAAAACGTGTCAGTAGAAGACATTGACTGGTTCGTACCGCATCAGGCCAATCAACGTATTCTCGAGGGCGTTGCTGACAAGCTCGGCATTTCCCGTGACCGGGTTATTTCGACGGTTGCAAAGCATGGCAATACATCTGCAGCCTCTGTGCCACTGGCCTTTTCACAGGCTGTAAGCGATGGACGGATCAAACCGGGCGACCTGTGTCTGCTGGAAGCTTTAGGCGGAGGGTTGACGTGGGGGTCAGCTTTAGTGCGAATATAACGCGAACGGGTAGCTAACACGTTGACGCGGCTGGTCTGTTGGGGCTAGCCTGTCTTCTTCCAGAAGGGAAATAGCATGTCCGGCAAAACCGTAACCCGAGCTGATCTGGCAGATGCAGTTCATCAAAATATCGGACTCTCGCGGCAAGAGTCTTCCGAGCTCGTTCAATCGGTGCTCGGCATGGTTTCAGATTCTCTGGCTAACGGGGAGTCTGTGAAACTGTCTTCGTTCGGGTCTTTCCTGCTTCGTGACAAGAGTGGCCGGATTGGCCGCAATCCGAAAACCGGTGAAGAAGTGCCGATTGATCCACGCCGGGTTCTCACCTTCAAGCCATCGCAGGTCCTGAAGGAAAAAGTCGATACGGGTCATTCGAAAGGCTGATTGAGTGACGGGTAAAGCGCCAGATGCCTACCGCACCATCAGTGAGGCGGCAGAGGAGCTTGATCTGCCAGCGCATGTCCTGCGTTTCTGGGAAAGCCGTTTTTCGCAGATCAAGCCTGTAAAACGTGCCGGCGGTCGGCGTTTTTACCGGCCTGGCGACCTGCAATTGCTCAGGGGCATACGAACTCTGCTCTATGAACAGGGTTACACGATCAAGGGCGCGCAGAAATACCTGCGCGATCATGGCGTGGCGGCAGTTTCCTCTCTTGCTGACGGGGTGGCCCCGGCTATTCCGGAACCGGCGCGGCTGTCAGAGCGGTATGTTCCAGAGCTTAGTCCTGTGAATCAAGACAGTGGACTGCAGACGACGATCGTCCGGCTGGAGGCTGCAAAAGCAAAACTGGATGAGGTGTTGGCGGCGCGAAGCACAAACTAACTTATCCGGTTGCCGAGTCTGCCGGGCGCTCCTATAAGACGCGTCCCCTACAGCCATCAGACCGGCTGTTCTCTAATATGGTTCGGAGCGTGGCGCAGCCCGGTTAGCGCACCGGTCTGGGGGACCGGGGGTCGCGAGTTCGAATCTCGCCGCTCCGACCAATTCCTCACTCTCTTTGTGGTTGGTGAATGTTGTGAGATAAGCCATGCTCTGGCCAGATCAGGGAGATAATGATGCGCTTTCTATTGTCCGGTTTGTTATTGTCTGTTTCACCGATGGCTCTGGCTCAGGAGCCTGCTGCGTGGGACATTGAAATTCCTGCTGAAGCTGCATCCATCGGCGATAGCTCCCTTTCAGCGCGCGATGAAGCACCAGATAGCGTCTGGCCGTTACGGATATCTCCGGAATTGTCTGCGATGGCTGCGGGCCAGCGGCTTGCCGTTCCCATGCCGGACGGCCAATCCCTTGATGGTCAGGTTGTGACCAACCGGCAGACATCTTGGGGCGGGCGGCATCTTCAAATCGACTTCGGTGCACCTGGGCAGGGCGTATTGATGCATATCGGCCTGAATGCGACGTATGGCCGTATTTGGACCGGCCAGGGCGAATTCGTTATTCAGCCCGGCTCTACCGGCGGGCTGGTCCTGCAGACTGCCCCTGACGAACCGCTTTTTGATGATGGTTTGGCCGATACGCGCATGCACATACGTTCCGGCATTTCCGAGGCTCAACCCGATGGAATTCAGGCCGGCTCCGACACGCTGGATTTCCTTTATTTCTACGACGTCCAGATGATCGAGACTCATGGCTGGGGCTTGCCGGATCTGGCGGCGACCGACATCGGCAATCTGGAAACCGCGCTCACGCAGTCCGGCGTTCCGCTCTCCTCTGATCTCACTCAGCTTCAGTTCATGGATGTGGCGGTCGATTATCCGAGCGATGACCTTTTGACTGATCTATATGACAGGAGTGGTGTTTTTACCGGCCTTCAAGCCCGGATCGATTCACTGGGTGTAGACGTCCTCTCACTCAACCGGGTTTATGATTCGAATCGGGAAAACTTTTGCGGCCTGGGCTATGTTCATGATCCGACGTCGAATTTTACCGGACGCTCGCATATCAATGTGTGCCATAATGGCCTGACGCTCGCGCACGAAACCGGTCACAATATGGGGCTGGCACACGGGATTGAGACGGATGGCACGTCTGGCAGCCCGGTCGATTGGGCGCGTGGCTTCCGGATCGACAGTGCCAATTCTGACGGCGGTATTTTCACATCTGTCATGGCCTATGGCAGTGGCCGGGTTCCGCAATATTCCGACCCGACTGTTGAATGCCCCGAGCGCGGAAGTGTCTGCGGAATTCCACTCGACCCTGCCGATAGCAGTGTGGGATCCTATTCAACCGAGGCCTTGCGGCGCTATGCCGTCGGTTTTCCAGCGCAGGCTGTTCCCAATAAACGCCTGCGATCCTCTGTCCTGCCAACAAGCCGCTTCGTCACCACAGGCAATGCGGCCACAGCCTTCATGACGGTGATCAATCCCAATCAGGTCGATGGAACAAATTGCATCATCGAGCATCATGGCCCTTACCGCGACAGTTTCAGCTATCAGCGGACGGACCCGAATACCAATGCATTGGTGGGTGATGCCAACACATCTGTGACCATTCCGGCGGGCGGTTTTCAGACCTTCCTGATCTCACTGACGCCGGGCGCTGATGTTTCTGGTGTCCGGTTTGCGCCCTATGCCTCGTGCGACAATGTGCCGATGGCGGCGGTCTCACCGGGTCTGAATACGGTTGATCTCGGCGCCGATGCCGCAGCTGGTCCGGATATCATCGCTCTGAATGCGACACTCGGAAATACCGGGATTGTCGATGTGCCGGACGGCCGCAGGGGTGTGTTCTCGGTTGCGACGATCAATCTGGGCGGTGCCGGTGATGTCACGGTCAGTGCGCAATCGCTTGATCCGGCTTTGCCCGCGACGGGCGAAGTCTGCCAAACGGATGCTGGGGGTGTGTGTCTGGCCTCTCCTGCAGCTTCGCTGACGCTTAATGTCGGCCCGAATGAAACGCCGACATTCGGCGTATTTGTGCGGACAAACCATGTCACGCCCTTCAGTGCCCGCCAGCGCTTTCAGTTCCGTCTGGAAGTCAACGGCATCGTCCGTGGCTCCACCTCTGTTGCTGTCCGCGACCAAGGGCCGATCGTGCCCCCTGCGGCAACGGCGCATGCTTTTGCTGTGACCGCATTCGAGGAAGCCTCTGGCGCGCTGAGCAGCCACGTATCCGGTTATTACGACCGTTTCGAGATTGTCAGCCAGCCCACGCTCGGGACTGTCGAGCTGAATGGGTCCACGGGATTCTATAGCTATACCGCAGGATCGCTTGGCGGATCGGACAGCTTCACCTATCGGGCGGGGAATCCCAGTGGTTGGTCGGCACCCGTTGCCGCCAGTGTCACCGTAAATGCCTTGCCGTTACCGGTGGTCAGCGCCTTCACGCTGCCAGATGATACAGGCGGGACGTTTCAGGTGGATCTGGACGATCATGCCGACAATTCAATCAAAATAGACCGGTTTGTGCTGACGTCCGTGCCGCCGGCAACGCACTCATTCGATCCTTTGACCGGGATCATCAATATCACACTGCCGGCCGATCCCGGATCGGTGTCGTTCCAGTTTGCAGGTGAAAACCAAAGCGGTCGCGGTAATGCCGTGACCGGTGCAGTGGACGTTGTGGCCTATGATATTTGCGCCCCGTCGAACATTACCCGTTCGCGGCTGCAGCGGCGGCTGGAGGAGATTGAAGTTAATACATTCGGTTCCGTCAGCATGGCAGAGGCCGAAATGCTCGGAACCACGCTTTGCATGACAGAGACGGGCCGCGAAGCGGGTCAATTCATTCGATTCCGTAATACGAGCCGGAGTATTCAGGTTCTCATCTCACTCGATAATACCGAGTATGATATCTACATGGCCAATGACGGTGCAACGAATTGGGAAGCCATTTTCCCGATGTGCAAGACGCCCGGTCAGAACCGGTTGTCGGCCTGCTGATTGGCGTTGCGGGTTTCGCGGACAATGAGTCCGGAGGCGATCATCAGACCGAATATCGCGGCGGTGAAGAAATAGAGGCCGGGCTGTTCCGTAATGCGGA
>PFFX01000101.1:0-2950 GCA_002783385.1 Rhodobacterales bacterium CG15_BIG_FIL_POST_REV_8_21_14_020_59_13
CAAAAACATACCGCCAGAAACCGAAGCGTATATGGTGCTGGGCTGGCTCGCCTTACGCGAGAATGACGATGTGAAATCGGGTGTTTATGATATCTTGGACGCTGTGAGACATGCGGCTGAAGAGCAGGATAACGAGTTGGCTGGCAGGCAAGTCACACGGACGCGGCCCATAACTTGATTTGCACATAGGCGGAGGTATCCCGACAGTGTTGAACGTTTCTGCTGAAACGGTTTCGAGCTCATGGCCTGACCGCTGCGAGCATTGGGCAGACGCGGCAAATGACGCCGCAAAAGTCAGGACGCCGCGCCAGAAAAACCCCGAACCGCTGATATTGAGCGGCTTTGGTATTTCGCTCAAAGTTGATCGCGGCGCGTTGCTGGTCCGCAATGGCTATACCCACCATCCGCAGACCAATGCGCCGCTGCGCTTCTTTCCCGGCGATCTCGATAACCCCGACCGGATCATTGTGTTGGACGGGAGCGGAAGCCTGAGCTTCGATGTTCTTTCATGGCTGGCCGAACAGGGTATATCCCTCATTCGCATCAACTGGAACGGCGAGGCCGTTTGTGTTGCGGCGGGCTCAGGCTATGCCGCAGACCAGAAGAAAATTGATTGGCAAAGGCGCACTCGCGCGGATGAAACCGCGCGGCTGGAATTTGCGTCAGATTTGGTGACGCGGAAATTGCGGGCCAGCCTCGCCACGTTGAAAGACGTACTGCCCGACACACCAAAGCGCCGGGCGGCAATTTCCAGCCTTGAGGACGGGCTGAACGAAATATCCCGCAACGCGCATGACATTGCTGGGCTTCGCGGTATCGAGGGCCGCTACGCCAATCGCTATTTTTCGGCATGGTCTGGCATCGAAATGAAATGGACGGCTGAAAAGCGCCATCCTGTGCCAACCGCATGGCGAACTTACCAGCAGCGATCCAGCATCCTGTCCGGCAAGAAAGCCAAGAACTGGAAAGCCGCGCATCCCATCAACGCCATGCTCAATTACGCCTATGGAACACTGGAAAGCCAGTTGCGCATAAAGGCCTTGAGCGAAGGCTATGACCCCGGCTTAGGCATCTATCATCACTGCAAAAAGGGATCGCCCGCTTACGTGTTCGATCTCATGGAACCCTACCGGCCCGTCATTGACCGGGCCGTATTGGCGTTCGCACTGTCAGAGCGCTTTTCCGCCGCCGATTTCATCATGCGCAAAGACGGTGTGTGCCGCCTGACGCCGCCGCTTGCGGCGAGGGTTGTGCAGCTTGTCTCAATCTGAGTCAGCGCTGTTCATCGCGTTCAATATTGGTTCGCAAAATACACTTGTGAGAATTGGAAGGCGTCAGCTTGACGGCTTGCGGCCACGCCGCAATTGAGCAGGCTTTTTATGTATATCCGCCCCTACGTGAAAAAGCTCTCCAATAGGAATATCGAGGGTGGCAGCTATTCGATCCAGAACATCGACTGTCGGATTTTTTTCGCCGCGTTCCATGCCGCCGAGATATGAACGGTCCACGCCAGCGTCATAGGCCAGACGCTCTTGCGAAATGCCCTTTGACACGCGAATTCGCCTCACATTTATCCCGACAAGATCACGTCCACGCATGAATGGACTGCAATCATTTAAACGGTGATTAAACCACGGTCTATAACCATCATTTAATCGAGTTCTGTTAGAAGTAGATCAGTGTGGTGATCCGGCAGGAGACTGATCAATGTTACAGAAAATAGCGCTCGCAATTTTGGTCACGTTGACCTTGCTGCCAGAAGGATATGCCCAATTTTCCTCTGAAAGTGTTCGATCCGCGACAATTGCGCGGGATATAAACGGCTTTGCCCTTGGCGCTCATATAGACCAACTGCGAGCGGTGACGCCGGTATCGCATGTTGCCTTTGAAACTTATTCGGCACGCTTGGACGGCATTACGTACGAGTTTGGATTGACCCCATTGGGGAGGGTGTTTCGTATTCAATCAGTTCAATCGCTCGGCAGATTTCAGCCGGACGCCACATTCACCAATTCATTGGTCCATCAGCTCACTCAAAAGTATGGAGCGCCCTCGACCAATCAACTGCCCGGCGGGCCAGCGTTTTGGGAGTTGATTGAACCCGTAGAGCACCCGGACGGACAGACCATTCCATTCCGGACAATGTCGTTTAGCGCCATGATTGGCGGCGGCTCAAATGAAGTGGAGCTTGAGTTGATGCTTTTGGATTTTCGTGTGCTATGGGCCGATCAGGCAACGCTCAATACTCAGCCACGCCAAAACGCTCAGAGCCGGACCAGATTTTAGACTGATCTGCCCTTTTATACTTCGAGACTCCCAATTCCTACAGACGATCCGCAAGAGCAAATTTGCCGAGGAACAGACGATCACGCTCTTAGCTGAGCAGGAGTAGGAAGTAGCTTGGTTCGCGCTAGAATCTGTCCAAACTCACGGAGAGAAGCTCGGATTAACACGTCGGTAGTGCGAAGTGAGTAGCGTCCATACGGTTTTGCTGCAGGAGTTTGGGATGGAAAACTTTTGGCTTTGGTTTGCCCTATTCGCTACATCAATTTGGCTAGTGATGCTGACCAGTCGGATAGGTCGTGTCAAAATCGGGACTATGTCTGCGTATGATCTAAATGATTTGACAAGCAAACGTAGAGATCGAGAGTTGCTTGACCGGATTCGATTTTTAGAGGAGCAGCTGGAACTTCTTCAGGGCCGCGT
The DNA here is from genome assembly GCA_002783385.1 of Rhodobacterales bacterium CG15_BIG_FIL_POST_REV_8_21_14_020_59_13. Taxonomy (GTDB): domain Bacteria; phylum Pseudomonadota; class Alphaproteobacteria; order Caulobacterales; family Maricaulaceae; genus Hyphobacterium. Next base: position 2,707 of record PFFX01000101.1, read on the forward strand.
CGGTTATGAAGAGTGCAAGCGGCAGCTAGGCCAAGATGTGGTCTGGAGAAAAGAGGATCAAGAAGCTGCACTAAGTAGCCTTTTCCCTCGTGTACGAGCGCTGGAGTCCCTTTATACACGAGTCGATTCCCTCAATAGGATGCTCGTTGAACAGGAAAGGCATTCGCCCGCTTCTTAGCGACGGCCATGAAATTTACGTGTGCCATCCAAGACGCCAAATGCTCCCGGCCTGAGAACGCAAATG
>PFFX01000101.1:3198-5388 GCA_002783385.1 Rhodobacterales bacterium CG15_BIG_FIL_POST_REV_8_21_14_020_59_13
TCCCGTCGCTTTTTCAACCGACGCCACAATCTTCGCCGCAACCGCATCGATTTCCTTGTCGGTGAGGGTTTTCTCACGCGGCTGGATCACCGCCTCGATGGCCAGCGAAACCTGACCCTCGGGCACACCCTTTCCGGAATAGACATCGAACACACTGACATCGCTGATCATCGCCTTGTCCGCGCCTTTTGCGGCGCGGACCAGCGTATCAGCGGGCACGGCGGCATCGACGAGGAAGGCAAAGTCGCGCTTCACCGGCGTCAGTTCGGCGCGGTCGAGTTCCGGACGGGCCCTGGTCTCCGCCTTCTTCTTCGGTGACGGAATACCGTCGAGAATGATTTCAAACCCGATGACACGGCTTTCGACGCCCAGCGCCTTCAGCACACGCGGATGAATTTCGCCAAATTCGGCCAGCACGTTTTTGGGACCCAGGCGCAGAACGCCGGAGCGGCCCGGATGCCACCAGTTGCGCGCCTCGGCCGCGGCCTGCAGCGACTCCACCGGCGCACCGGCGGCGTCCAGCACCGCGATCGCATCCGCCTTGGCGTCAAACACATCGGCTTCGCGTGTGCCCGCCCAGTGACGGCCTGGCGCACAATAGCGCACACCGGCCACGGCCATATGCTGCCCATCGGGAGCATCACTCAGATAGACCGGCCCGGCCTCGAACAGGCGCGGATCCTCAATGCCCTTGTCGGCGTTTTCCTGCAGCGCCGTCAGAAGATGGATCAGCGCGGTCGGACGCATCACATCGAGATCGGATGAGATCGGATTATCCAGTTCCAGCCCCTCGCCATGTCCGCCAAACAGGGCGGCTTGATCCCGGTGACAGAAGGACCAGGTGACGGCCTCGTTATAGCCTCGCATCGCCAGAGCCCGGCGCGCATGGCGGGCGCGGTTCTGCCCGATGGTCGCGGTCGGCTCGCGCCGTCCCGGCAGGCGGGGCAGCGATATCGCCTCAATCTTGTTATAGCCGTGAATGCGCGCCACCTCCTCGACCAGATCCGCCTTCATCGTGCAATCACGGCGGAAGGTCGGCACTTCAACGTGCAGCGTTTCGCCCGAACCCGCGACGCCAAAGCCCAGATCCATCAGGATTTTCGTGATCTTTTCCGGCGTCAGGTCGAGCCCCGTCAGGCGCTTGACCTCGGAGACCGGAAAATCAATCGGTGCAGGCGCAGCCGGCACCTCACCCGCAATAAGGATTTCGGAGATTTCACCCCCGCACAATTCGACAATCATCTGCGTCGCCAGATCGATTCCGGCCTCGATGGACCCGGTATCCACGCCGCGTTCAAAGCGATAGCGCGCATCCGATTCAATGCCCGTCGTGCGACCCGTCGCGCGGGTGATTTCCGGATCAAACCAGGCGCTTTCGATGAAAACATTGACCGTCGCGTCGGTAACACCGGACTCCTCACCGCCCATCACACCGCCCAGACCGAGGCATTGGTGTTCGTCCGCAATCACGCAGTTTTCGGCCGACGGCGTATAGCGTTTGCCATCCAGCGCCTCGAAATTATCACTCTCGCCCTTGCCCCGCCGCGCAATTATCGTCTGACCGATTTTATCGGCATCATAGACGTGCAGGGGGCGGCACCGGTCATAGGACACGAAATTGGTGATATCGGCGAGAATGTTGATCGGACGCAGGCCGATGGCTTCCAGCTTGCGTTTCAGCCAGTCCGGCGAGGGTCCATTCTTGACGCCGCGGATATAGCGCCCGGCGAACACCGGACTGGCCTCCGGCCAGTCCAGCCGGATCTCGATCGGACACGGAAAGGCGCCCTTGATCTGCTTCGGCTGTGGTGTGATCACCGTGCCCAGACCGGCCGCGGCGAGATCGCGCGCAATCCCGTCCACCCCCAGCCAGTCCGGCCGGTTCGGCGTCACTTCAAAATCGATAACCGGATCATTCGCGCCCAGCGCCGCGGCGGCCGGATCGCCGACCTTCCAGTCGCCTTTCAGATCAATAATGCCGTCATGATCCTCACCGGCATTCAGTTCCTTTGCCGAACACAGCATGCCATGGGATTCGATGCCGCGGATCTTGCGCGGCTTCTTGTCCAGCGCGAAATCCGCGCCCGGAATCCAGGTGCCGAGCGGCGCATAGACCGCCTTCATCCCGGCATGGGCATTGGGCGCCCCGCAGACAATCTGTTTGGTACCCTCAAACGTCTCGACCGAACA
>PFFX01000101.1:5395-5537 GCA_002783385.1 Rhodobacterales bacterium CG15_BIG_FIL_POST_REV_8_21_14_020_59_13
AGCTTGTCCGCGTCAGGGTGTTTTTCTGCCGAGACCACATGCGCCACGGTAAAGGCGGACAGGGCTTCGGCCGGATTGTCGACATGCTCGACTTCCAGGCCGGCCATGGTCATCGCCTCGACAATGTCATCGACGGAGGCAT
>PFFX01000101.1:5549-28720 GCA_002783385.1 Rhodobacterales bacterium CG15_BIG_FIL_POST_REV_8_21_14_020_59_13
GTTCTTTCAGCCAGGAGAGGGTGAATTTCATGATGCGTCCTCCGCCGCAGCGGGCGTTTGATGGCTTTCAATGATATCGGTGTCCGGAACCGGGCACACGGCGGGACCTGTCAGGGCCTGGTGATTGGATTGGCACCTCGGGCCTCCTTTTCCTCCCCCGTTCACGGGGGAGGTGGCAGCGGAGCTGACGGAGGGGGCAGCATGACGCCCGCCATTCGCCCCCCTCGTCCCGGAGCCTGTCCTCGGGCCGACCAGTGGTCGGACCCGTGGGGGACACTCCCCCCGCAAGCAGGGGGAGAAAGAATCTAAAGCCAGCATCAGCTCAGCCCCGTCGCCAGATTGGCCTGCAGGAGCGGCGAGAAACCGTAATGCGCCAGCCAGCGCGTATCATTGGCGAAATAATCGCGCAGGTCCGGCGCGCCATATTTCAGCATGGCGAGGCGATCGACCCCCATCCCCCAGGCAAAGCCCTGATATTCATCCGGATCCAGCCCGCAGGAGCGGATGACGTTCGGATGCACCATGCCGCAGCCGAGAACCTCCATCCAGCTGTCGCCTTCGCCGATCTTCACCGCATCGCCGACGCGCGAATATCTGACGTCCATCTCGGCAGACGGTTCGGTGAAGGGGAAATGGTGCGGGCGGAATTGCGCCTCGACCGTATCGGTCTCGAAGAAGGCGGCGAGGAAATCCATGAGGATGCCCTTGAGGTGGCCCATATGCGCCTGCCGGTCGATGACGAGGCCCTCGACCTGGTGGAACATCGGTGTGTGGGTCTGGTCCCAGTCACAGCGATAGACGCGGCCCGGCGCGATGATGCGGATCGGCGGCTTCTGCGTCATCATGGTGCGGATCTGCACCGGCGAGGTGTGTGTGCGCAAAACCATCTGCGAGCCATCGCCACGCGGCTTCATGAAGAAGGTGTCGTGCGTATCACGCGCCGGATGGCCTTCGGGAAAGTTCAGAGCGGTGAAATTGTGGAAGTCATCTTCCACATCCGGGCCTTCCGCGACGGTAAAGCCCATATCCGAAAAGATGACGGCGAGCTCTTCCATCACCTGGGTGACGGGGTGCAGCTTGCCGCGCGGCTCCGGGCGGACCGGCAGGGTCACATCGGCGCGCTCGGTGGCGAGGCGCGCATCCAGAGCAGCATCCTCCAGCGCGGCCTTCTTCGCGGCGATGGCGTCGCCGATCCTGTCCTTCAGCCCGTTGAGCGCCGGGCCCATGGTCTGACGCTCTTCCGGGCTCATCTGGCCCAGGGAGCGCATCATCAGGGAAATCTGTCCCTTCTTGCCCAGCGCCTCGACGCGCAGGGCTTCCAGCGCAGCTTCACTGCCGGCTGCATCAACCGCGGACAGTAATTCGGTTTTCAGGGCCTCGATATCGACGGGTCCGGCCATGGGTCTCATCCTCGCATCATACAGCGCGTATGCGCTGGTCTACCGCCCGGAAACGGAAATGGCGAGAGGATCAGGACCGCTTTATGCGTTTGGGCCGGGCCACGAGCTCGCCGCCGCAATTCGGGCAGACATGTTTATGAATATCCTCGGTGCAGGACGCACAGAAGGTGCATTCAAAACTGCAGATAAAGGTCGCGTCATCAGGGAGAAGCGCCCGCTCGCACGTCTGGCAAGCGGGCGTCATCCCGAGGGCCATCAGAGGCTAGTCCAGCGCGGCCTGTGCCTGGTCGATCAGGGCTTTGAAGGCCTCGGGTTCCCGAATGGCCAGATCGGAGAGCACCTTGCGGTCCACTTCGATCCCGGCCTTCGTGAGGCCGGCCATAAATCGGGAATAGGTCGAGCCGTGCAGGCGGGCCCCGGCATTGATCCGCTGGATCCACAAAGCGCGGAAATTACGCTTCTTGGCGCGGCGGTCGCGATAGGCGTACTGACCGGCCTTTTCGACCGCCTGTACGGCTACGCGGTAAACATTTTTCCGTCGGCCATAATAACCTTTGGCCTGGGAAATGACTTTCTTGTGGCGGGCGCGGGAGACGGTGCCGCGTTTAACTCGTGCCATGATTCAAGCTCCGTAACGGGTAATCCCGGGCCTTAAAGGCCGTAAGGGATGTAATTCTTTTTCACGATCTTCTGGTCGGCATCCGCCATGACGGTGGTGCCGCGCTTGTTGCGGATCTGTTTGTTGGTCCGCTTGATCATGCCGTGACGTTTTCCGGCCTGTCCGGCTTTCACCTTGCCAGTCGCCGTGAGCTTGAAGCGCTTCTTGGCGCCGCTCTTGGTCTTCAACTTCGACATTTTCGCTCCATTTCCGGCGGGACAAACTCCGCCTTGCGTTCGTCGGCTGCCGGGCATGTCGATCTGGCCCGGGTGGCCGGTGTTTCAAAGAGCGGGCGTCATAAGGGCAAAGCGGGCGAAATGCAAGCCGTCCATGCGGCGGCAACACCTGATAACTGGCTCGCTCGACAAGACCGATTTTTAACCGATAACATGTTCCAGGAACAAGCGGGGGATTCCAGAATGAAGAGGTGGCTGATACGCCTGCACAAATGGGCGGCACTGATCATTGGCTTGCAGGTTCTGGCCTGGATTGCGGGCGGTCTGGTCATGAGCGCCATCCCTATCGAGCGGGTGCGCGGTGAACATAATATCGCTGAGCCGGCGGCCAACCTGGATCTGACCGGAGTTTTGGCACCAGGCGATGCCGCCGCTATTGCCGGCATCACGCCGTCAAGCGTTGAAGTGCGCTCCTTTCTGGACCGGACGGTTTACGAATTCGGCCGCGAGGGCGGGACGTCCGTCATCGTCAATGCTGTCACCGGTGAAACCCTCTCTCCCATAGATGAGACCATGGCCATCGCCATCGCGCGCAGTGATTATTCCGGCGGGGCGGAGGTCTCTGCCGTCACCTTCTTTGCTGAACCGACCTGGGAATCTCGGCGGCCCGGCCCGTCATGGCGCGTGGATCTGGATGATGGCGAAGGCACGCGCCTCTATGTCAGCACCGCCACCGGGGATGTGGTCGCACGGCGAAATGATATCTGGCGAATTTATGATTTTTTCTGGATGCTGCACATCATGGACTATGGCGACCGGTCACACTTCAACCATCCACTCTTGATCCTTTCCAGCCTGTTTGCGCTGGGCATGAGCCTGTTCGGCTTTATCCTGCTTTTCCCGTGGCTGGGACGGATGTTGGCACGGCGGCGGACTTAGAGCCTGTTCAGCGAAAATCCTGCTCTGGTGGCGGCAGGGATGGAAACTGGTTTCGCGGCACGAAATTTCGTTAAAACAAAAGATGAGGGCCTATTTACTGACCCTAGATCCAGCGGCGGGTGCGGTCAGAATAAGCGTCAAAAGCACCGCCGAACTTGGCACGCAAAGCCCGTTCTTCTGGCAAAATCTGCAATCGGTTAAGGGTGACGATGAAACCAGGAACGGTGAGCAGCGCCAATATATCTTTGGAAAGAAAGACTGCCGCGATGAGGATCAGCAACAAACCCAGATACATCGGATTCCGGGTGAATCGATAAATCCCGCCCGTTACCAGCGCGCTTGCCTTGTCAACCGTGTGCGGATTGATCGTGGTGTGGTGCCGCCGGAAATCCAGAATGCCCATCACGCCGATCAGAAGGCCTGATACCCCCAAAATCAATGCGGCGAAATAGCTGGACCGGCCAAGCAAGAGATCAAGGGGCGAAAACGCATCAATGCCGAACGCCATGACGATGAAGAACATCAGGATGACGGGGGGAGGTATAAGAGGGCGCATCATGATCTGCCGGATCTATCCGGCAATCTCGAAAGCCGCCTCCAGCACGTCCAGATGCCAGTTACCACCGGTGCGGTAGAGCCAGAAAATGTCACCATAATCCCCCGAGCTGAGCTGGCCGGCTTCACACAGTGTTCCGGCAAGCGCGTCAGTGCCGGCAAGCCCCTCCACCCAGCCACAGCTGGTGTTGGAATGCTCGGCCACGAAAGTCCAGCGCGCATCAGAAGACCGCGCTTCTGCAAGCGCATCCGCCCGCTTGCGTTGAGCCATACCGCCGCCACACATTTCCGCAGCGGATGCGGATGCCGCGTGCTGCACCACCTCACCAGCGGACAGGGCGGTCTGATAGGTCCGGCAGGCGCTCGAGGAATAGACGGCATCGAAATCCGGCTCCCCCAGCAAGGCATCAAGGAGCTCGACCATGGCGAGCCCGGTTTCGCCCAGCGGGCAATCCAGCGCATTGCAGGATTCATCGGCCTTTCGCGCATGACGGACGATCAGGATGTGCCGGTCCGCGGCCGCAATATCGGCGCGGGCTGCCTCGCTTGCCAACATCAGCAATGCGGGACGGTCAAATGCGTCATTCGCCAAAACAGAGCCAGAAAACACCAATCCCAGCGCGATGGTCGCCACAGCAATCAGGGCCGTACGCCATTGCGCGGAACGGACACAAGCCTCGCCATAAGCAGGGCCATCAGCGTGCGCCATCTGTCTCATGATTCAACTCCGTGGGAAAAGCGGAGTCAGTCATTAACCTGATCATCGCCAAAAGGCGACGTGTCATGGCATGAAATATCGGTCAGCGCGTGGCTGGAGGCCTAGAATCCGCTGTTCAGCCGTGGCTTCTTGCCAAAACGGCGGCGGAAAATCTGGATTTCCTTGTCGGCCTGTTCATACGGCGAATTGGCGACAGCATAGCAAAAAGCATTGGCCCGCGGAATATCCAGTTCTGACTGGGTCCGGACTTCATCGAGAAATTCGTCCTGCAGATTTTTCGCTCCGGCGATGTAGACAACGTCTTCATCATGGATTCCAGCCACAAGTGCATAGACACCGGGAATGTTCGGAATCTGTCGGCAATTGGCCCTGTCGAGTTTGATGGCCGTGCTCCAGCGCAGAGTGCCGCCAGTCTGGATTCGCGGGGGTACCGCATTGCGCAATCCGGTTGTGTCACCGGGTTTCCGGACCTCGCCCCTGCGCAGCGCGCCCGCATTCTGATCCAGACCTCTTTTTCCAAAACCCGCCATGCGAACCAACCACCTGATCGCGAAAAATTATCATCGGGCCAGAAGCTCGGCCCGTCCTATGATTTAACGCAAAACGGTAATCAGGGCTTTAAGAGGTCCTGACCCTAGACATCCACCTCGGCTTCGAGCGCATACGTGGTGATAAACTCCCGTCGCGGCTCGACAAGGTCCCCCATCAGCTTGGAGAACAGATCATCCGCCTCGGCCAGCTCCTCGATCTTGACCTGCAACAGGGAGCGCCCGTCTGGATCCAGTGTGGTTTCCCAGAGCTGCTCGGCATTCATTTCGCCCAGCCCTTTATAGCGCTGTATTTTCATACCCTTGGCCCCAGCTGCAGTAACAGCTGCCATCAACTGACTCGGTGTGTGGATCACGGTATCTGCTGATTTGGTGATATAATTGGCCGGTCCGATGAAATCGCTGGCAATCGCAATGGCGCGGTCGGACAGACGGCGCGCTTCCGGGGAGATCCGTAGCGATTCTTCCAGAATGGCGGTCTCGGTCACGCCGCGCACTTCGCGTTTGAACACCAGAGCATGATCGTCCGACAGGGTCGCTGTCCAGTTATCCTCGCCCTCTTCAGCAAAACGGTTGAGAATTTCTGCTGCCTTATCAGCCGCTCCCTGAGGCACCTCCGGCATCATCGCGCCCGCCAGAGCGGCCGCTTCAGCAGCAAAGATCGGGGCGCGCGCTGCAATCCGGTCGAGCCCCAGCTTGACCAGACGGGCTTTTTCGACCCGGTCAGCCAGATCTGCACCGCCAATCGTTGAGCCATTGGCCAGCTTCAACAGCGCCTCGGAACAGCCTTCTTCGATCAGATAGCTGTCCATCTCGGCCTGATCTTTCACATAGCGCTCGGACCGGCCACGGGTGATTTTGTAGAGCGGTGGCTGGGCGATATAAAGATGACCGCGTGTGATCAGCTCTGGCATCTGGCGGTAGAAAAAGGTCAGCAGCAGGGTCCGGATATGGGCGCCATCGACATCGGCGTCGGTCATGATCACGACCTTGTGGTAGCGCAGCTTGTCGAGATCGAGCTGATCGCGGCCAATCCCCGCTCCCAAGGCGGTAATCAGCGTACCGACCTGTTCTGACGACAACATCTTGTCAAAGCGCGCGCGCTCGACATTCAAAATCTTGCCGCGCAGTGGCAACACCGCCTGGAATTCACGCGCACGGCCCTGTTTCGCTGACCCGCCAGCGGAATCTCCCTCGACGATGAAGAGCTCGGACTTGGATGGGTCTTTTTCCTGACAATCGGCAAGCTTTCCCGGCAGCGAAGCAATATCCAGCGCAGATTTGCGCCGTGTCAGCTCCCGCGCCTTGCGGGCCGCTTCGCGGGCAGCCGCCGCCTCGATGATCTTGGAAACAATCTGCTTGGCTTCACTGGGGTGTTCTTCAAACCAGTCCGACAGCATTTCATAGCACGTGCCCTCAACAGCAGGACGCACTTCCGATGACACCAGCTTGTCCTTGGTCTGGGAGGAGAATTTCGGGTCCGGCACCTTAACCGACAGGACGCAGGTCAGGCCTTCGCGCGCATCATCGCCCGTGATTGTGACTTTTGACTTCGCTGCCAGTCCGGACGACGCCGCATAGGTGTTGATGACCCGCGTCAGCGCCCCGCGGAAACCCGCGAGATGTGTGCCGCCATCGCGTTGCGGAATATTGTTGGTGAAACACAGGACATTCTCGTGATATCCGTCATTCCACTCCAGCGCAGCTTCAACGGTCACGCCCTCACGCTCGCCAGCGATCAGGACCGGCGGTGTGAAGATCGGTGTCTTGGCGCGGTCCAGATGCTCGACAAATGCCGCCACCCCGCCCTCATAGAACAGTTTTTCCTCGAAGGGCTCGCTTTCCCGCTCATCGCGGAACCGGATCAGCACACCGGAATTCAGGAAGGCCAGCTCGCGCAGACGGTGGATCAGCGTCTCTCGCTTGAATTCAATATTGGTGAAAATCGTATCTGACGGCATGAAGTGGACTTCCGTCCCCGTCAGCTTTTTGCCCTTGGCGTCCGGTGCATCGCCGGCAATCTTCAAATCCTCGCCGTTTTCAGGATCGCCCAGCAGAAACCGCATTTCATAGGTCTTGCCATTGCGCCAGATGCGCAGGTCCAGCCATTCCGACAGCGCATTGACCACCGAAATCCCGACGCCGTGCAGACCACCGGAGACCTTGTAGGAGTTCTGGTCGAACTTTCCGCCCGCATGGAGCTGGGTCATGATGACCTGCGCCGCCGACACGCCCTCGCCTTCGTGCAGATCGACCGGTATGCCGCGGCCATTGTCCGACACGCTGGCCGAGCCGTCCGCGTGGAGCGTCACGCGCACCTCGTCGGCATAGCCGGCAAGTGCCTCATCAACAGAGTTATCGACCACCTCATAGACCATGTGATGAAGACCCGATCCGTCATCGGTATCACCGATATACATGCCGGGCCGTTTGCGGACGGCGTCCAGTCCCTTCAGGACTTTGATGGAGCCCGCCGAGTATTCCTGATTTTGTTCGTCACTCATGGAGTCAGTGTATCTGAATAGCCCGTCTCGCGCCATGCTTGGGCTACATATTTATGACAGTAATTACTAATCAATTTCAATGCTTTATGGACAATTGGCAGAGGTGTTCGAAAATCACCGAAAATTCGGCCGGAAAACCCGGGAATCAGCGCAGGACAAGCAGGATCGCAATGCCCAGCATGACCAGTGCTGTGACGGCATCAGCCCAGCGTTTCACGCCCTTTTCCTGCAGCCAGTTCCGCGCCCTGTGCGCCAGTCCGACATGCACGGTCGCGGTCAGCAAATACATGGCCAGCATGATCGATACCATCACCAGCCAGGCGGCCAGATCGACCTGGTTGAGATCGAAAAAACTGGGCAACAATGTCAGATAGAAGATGATCGGCTTGGGATTGGTCAGGGGCATGGCGATACCCGCCAGATAAGTTGCCGCCAGCCCCATGCGCGTCGGTTTCCGGATCTGAGCCACTTTCGGGTTTCTGAAAGACTGGAACGCCTTCCAGGAAAACCACAGGAGGATGGCAACACCGATTATCTTGAAAATCCATCCCGCCGGACCAATCCGGTCCGCCACCGCCGTCAGCCCCGATACAGCAACCGTGAACCAGAAAATATCGCCGGTGATGATGCCTGCCCCATAAATGAAGCCATGTACCGGACCGGCATCCAGTGTCCGCGCCACCATGGCTATATTGCCGGGACCGGGCGTGAAGAACAGGATCAGCAGAGCGGCCGCGAACAGGGCCAGGCTATCAGGGGACATGGGCCGGGACCTAAACTGAAACCCGGCCCTGTTCGACCGAAAATTGCTGCGCTTGCTCACCAAATGCAGAAAACAGGCTGGACTCCACACCGGTCAGCCAGGCTTGTGCACCGAGCTCCAGAATGGCCTCCGCTAATCCTTTCCGCCGCTTTGCGTCCAGATGGGCGCACGCCTCGTCCAGCAGGAGCAGAGGCACCTTTCCGCCATACGAGGCAAGGGATTGCGCCTGAGCCAGCACAAGCCGGATGATCAGCGCTTTTTGCTCGCCGGTTGAACATCGCGAAGCCGGTTGATCCTTTTCGCGATGACGCGCACCCAGATCACTACGGTGGGGGCCTCGTGTCAGTGTCCGGCCCGCCGCAGCATCCCGTCCTCTTTCGTCCGCCAGCACGGAGATAAGTTGATCTTCCGCATCGCGGAGTTCCGCACCCTCCGCCAACGCCGCCTCAATCATGCCATCCAGAGCCAGATCCGTCTTCGGAAACACCCCGTCTTCGGCCGTGTCTATCGCCGCCTGCAACCGCGCCAATGCATGAAGCCGGCCAGCCGCCAGCGCCACCCCGTGCCCGGCCATGTCGGTTTCCAGCGCGTCCAGCCAGTCCGTGTCCACCCGGCCTTGGTCCAGCAGCCGCTGACGCCGGGACCGGAGTTTTTCATAATTCCCGAGCGTTTCGCCATGAGACGGGTCGCTGGCCGCCACCAGACGGTCAAAGAATTTGAGCCGGTCGAAACGCGGTCCTGCAAACAGACGGTCATGTTCCGGCAAAAGCGCAATCATTGGCAGACACCGCGCCAATTCACCCCGGGAGGCTGGCTTGCCATCCATGCGCGTCTGTCGGCGGCGGCCATCCAGAAACCCGGAGGCGAGTGTCGCTTCATCCCCGGTTTCAGACAGGGTTTCGGCATATACCGCCCAGGCCGGGGCCACGGTCTCACCAATGCGCCGGAGCGGTTCCTCGGTTTCGGCACCGCGCAGTCCGCGGCCCGGTGCCAGCAGGGATATGGCTTCAAGAATATTCGTCTTGCCGGACCCGTTCGGCCCCGCCAGACAGACCGGCCGCGCATCGATATCGAGATCGAGCGTTTCGAAATTACGGAAATCCGTCAGCCGCAACCGTTTCAGTGACGCAGTTTTCCGGGTCTCGTCGGAGTGTCGCGTCACACGCGGAGCGGCATCAGAACGTAGAGTGAGTCCGCATCACCGGAATCCGTCACCAGTGTCGGTGACGCCGGATCGGCAAAGTGGAAGCGCGCTTCATCACCTTCGATCTGACCGGCCACATCCAGTATGTAGCGGGCATTGAAACCGATGGCGAACCCGCCCTCCTTGCTATCGACCGGGACTTCTTCTGTGGCCTGGCCGGATTCCGGATTATTGACCGCAAGCGTCAGCGTGCCGTCATCCAGCGACAATTTTACCGAACGCGATTTCTCGATCGAGATCGTCGCCACACGATCCACCGCCTCGGCAAAGCGTTTGTTTTCCACCGACATCATTTTCTCATTCCCGCGCGGGATCACCCGCTCATAATCCGGGAAAGAACCGTCAATCAGCTTGGAGGTCAGAACGGCACGTCCGAAACCGAAGCGGATCTTGCCGTCAGAAACGGAAATCTGGATATCACCATCAGCATCTTCAAGCAGACGGCGGGCTTCATGAACCGTCTTGCGCGGAACGATAACCGCCGGCATACCGCCCGCGCCTTCCGGCAGATCACACTCAGACAGCGCCAGACGGTGGCCATCCGTGGCGACGGCGCGCAAGGTCTTGCGGCCTTTTTCATCCGCGGCATGCAGATGAATGCCATTGAGATAATAGCGTGTTTCCTCGGTCGACACCGCAAACCTGGTTTTGTCTATAATGCGGGCAAGCGCATCAGCTTCCAGCTTGAAGGAGTGTTGCAGGTCTTCCGATGGCATCATCGGGAAATCTCCCGGCGGCAGGGAGGGGAGTGAAAAAATCGACCGTCCAGCTTTCAAGTTCAATCGCGGATCCTCGCCATCCAGCTCCAGCGTCACATCTGCGCCTTCCGGCAGTTTGCGCGCGATTTCGTAGAGCGTGTGGGCGGGTGCGGTGGCCATGCCCTCACGCTCGACCTGCGCGGCCGCGCTTTCCTGAATTTCAATGTCGAGGTCTGTCGCGGCAAAACTTGCGCCATTGGCACCGGCCGTGATCAGCACATTGGACAGGATCGGTATGGTGTTCCGGCGCTCGACGACGGCCTGAACATGGCCCAGAGCCTTCAGAAGAGCTGCGCGTTCGATCGTGAGTTTCATATCGTTTCCGTCTTCCTGCCTTCTTTCCGGAAGGAGTGCAAATCGCGACAGAATAATGAATCGCCTCATCCCCGGGGACGAGAGCATAGCGAAATTTTCCAAAGTGCAATACGCCCCCGCTCGCCTGAATGCAGCGAACCGGGGATAACTCTAGCCCCTGATTTCGGCCGACAGGCTTTCGATCTCGTCCTTCACCGGATCACCGGCCTTGATCAACTCGCTGATCTTGTTGACGGCGTGGATCACGGTGGAGTGGTCCCGGTCACCAAAACGGCGGCCGATATCGGGCAGCGACCTTGTTGTCATGGTCTTCGCCAGATACATGGCCACATGGCGTGGTTTGACCACGGTCTTGGTCCGGCGCTTGGATAGGATGTCGGCAACTTTGACGCCAAAACGTTCGGCCACCACTTTCTGGATGACATCCACCGTAACGCGGCGCTCTGAAACGATCGACAATTCGCGCAAGGCCGATTCAACAGCCTCCATTGTCACCGGACGGCCCAGAAGGGCTGTGCGGCCAATCACATTATTGAGCACGCCTTCCAGCTCGCGCGCGCTGGCCGTCATCCGGGCGGCGAGGAAATCGCGCACTGTTTCGGGGACAGACAGCTCGGGATAATGGCAGCTGGCCTGGGCAATCTTGCAATCGAGAATCTTGCGGCGCAGATCAAGATCGGGCTTACGCAACTCACAGGCAAATCCGCCCTTGAGCAATGAAGCAAGCCGCTGATCCATGACATTCAGTTCAGCCGGAGGAAGATGTGACGCCAGAACAACCTGTTTCTCGTCGGCGATCAGTGACGCCACCGTATGCAGAAATTCGTCTTCGGTCTTGGGCTTGCCGGCGATGAAATGAACATCATCGATCAACAATACATCCACACGGCGGACCGATTCCTTGAAGCCGATCGTATCTCTCTTGCGCATGGCCGAAACAAAGCCGGAGAGAAACTCCTCTGCGGTGAGATACAGCGCCTTGCGGCGGGCCGTTCCCAGTTCGACCGAATGTGAAATGGCATTCAGGAGATGGGTTTTACCGACGCCATAGTCACCATAGAAAAAGGCCGGATTGAACGGCGAAGGTGAGGCATTGACGATCGCACGGGCCGCCGCCGAGGCCATCTCGTTTGAAGGGCCAACCATGAATGTGTCGAACGTGAACCGGTCACTGACAGCGCGGGCCGGGCTGCTTTCCGGACACCCGCTCGCCGGCATCTCTGACACGTTGGAGACAGCAACAACCGGGCCCGGCCCCACATCTTCTTCCGACAGCAGCCGTATGGAGCGATTGTCCGGGTCCAGCTGTGTCCACAATGCCCGCAATCGTGCACCGGCATGGTCCTCGACCCAGTCCCGGTAAAACCGGCTGGGCGCAATGACAAGAAGACCGTCATCGGCTTCCTCGCGGACCCGCAGCCGGGCCATATTGGATGAAAAAACCGTATCCCCGTATTCGCGACGAAGGTGAGCCCTTACCTCGCGCCAGACAGCCCCCGCAGTCTTCACTTCGCCCGCCTTTTCCAGGGATTTCAACGCACCGCCAGAAACTAACGACATGTCCCCCACACCCTTTCACTGGGCCTGTCAAATCCAGGCCACGTAATTGTTTTTACAGGCAAGTTTTTCCCATTCACCATTCACACACGTGAATGGCGGCAGCGCATGATTTGATCCGCATAGGAATGACCACCTGATGTCCCGTAGAGTAACCAGAGACCCTTCCCGGTCAACCGAACTTTCCCCCTGATTCGCGTGATTCTTCCCTTGACAAGGGAAAAGTTGTGACGGGATAGGAATTTGGCATCTGCATCTTTTTTATCCGGACACAGAGCCTGTTTGCACCCGGAAACGGCTCGCAGAAAGTCAAAGAAAAACGCCCCGGAGCATGCGCCCGGAGCGTTTTCTGATTTCTTGTTTTCCAGTCGTGGTTTAGACCGAAAGCGCTTTCACACGGGCCGACATTCGGGAAATTTTCCGCGAGGCCGTATTCTTGTGAAACACACCTTTGGTCACGGCGCGCATCATTTCCGATTCCGCCTTGATCAGAGCCTCGCGGGCCTTGCCGGAATCTCCGGCGGCAATGGCGGTATCAACTTTCTTGATAAAGGTCCGCACGCGTGAGCGGCGTGACTTGTTGATCGCGGTGCGGCGGGCAATCTTGCGCACCATTTTCTTGGCAGAGGCCGTATTCGCCATGAAGGTTTGTCCGTTGTCTTTATAATTCTGTGTCTGCGCGCTCCAGAAGCCAGATCGCGCGTGAGGCGGGGCATATACGCGTACGGGCCCCGCCCGTCAACTCTTTGCGCAGGCTATTTGTGCTTGAAGTGTGCGGCCCGCTTCTCGGCAAAGGCCGCCATGCCCTCGCTCTGATCCTCGGTCGCAAACTGCGACTGGAAGACACGTCGCTCCCAGCGCACCCCTTCCGACAGGCCCAACTCGAAGGACCGGTTGATGGCTTCCTTGGTCATCATCGCAATCGGCAGCGATTTGGCGGCAATTGATTCCGCCGCTTCAAGGGCCGTGCTCATCAGATCGTCAACTGCCACAATACGGCTGACCAGACCCGCGCGCTCGGCTTCCTTGGCGTCCATCATCCGGCCGGTCAGGCACATATCCATGGCTTTTGCCTTGCCCACCGCGCGCGGCAAGCGTTGCGTGCCGCCAGCACCCGGCATGACACCCAGATTGATCTCGGGCTGGCCGAATTTCGCGGTTTCCGAGGCAATAATGAAATCGCACATCATGGCGATCTCACAGCCTCCACCGAGCGCATATCCCGACACTGCGGCAATGACCGGCTTGCGGAAACGGGCAACTGATTCCCACGTCTTTTCAAATGGGTCATTCATATAGAGGCCGACAAAGTCCTTGCTGATGAGCTCCTTGATGTCGGCACCGGCGGCAAAGGCCTTTTTCGATCCGGTCAGGACTACGCAACCGATATCGGCATCGGAGTCGAACTTCACCAACGCAGCAGCCAACTCGGCCGTCAGCTCGTCACACAACGCGTTCAGTGCTTCCGGGCGGTCCAGCGTAATAACGCCGACACGGCCTTCGGTCTTAACCTGAATTGTTTTATAGCCCACGAAAGGCCTCCATCTGAGCGCGGCGTTACCGCCGCCGGGATATCGAGCGCGCCGATATAACGCATCGCGGCACCAGGGTCACCACCCCGATGCCGGTTCTGTATATATAATGGCTATGCTGTTATGGTCCGGCAACTTCAATGCCACGGTCCCGAAGAAGCGAGATCAAACCCCGCTCTCCCGGCAGGTGGCCAGAGCCAACGGCAATGAACACCGTGCCGGATCCGTCCAGAATGTCTGCAATCTCTTCAGCCCAGCGCTCATTGCGCTGAACAATGATGATGTCATGAACTTCCGGGGCATCGGCGCGCATCTGGCCGTTCATCACCGCGTCAATGGCCGCCTGATCACCATTGGCCCAGGACGTCACAAGCGTATCCAGCTGTTCCGGCCCGGTTTCGAAATCAGTCATGGTCTGCTCCAGCAAGCGCACTTCAATGTCCTGCGGCAAGTCGGCAAAAAAGCCGATCTGCTCCTCAACGGTTTCGAAATAGGTGAGGGTTTTCCCCGCTTCTTCTGCCATCGGCCAGAGCGTAGCTTCAACGCCTGTAGTAGGGTCAAAACCTGAGGCAACAATAAAACCGACACTCAGCTGAATGGTCGCAATCCAGGGCCGCAAGGGCTCGAGCTGGGCGGCGGAGGCACCGACCTGGGGCGCAAACGACTCGATCGACTGCCAGGTATCTTCACTGACCAGCGAGGACAGGGTCACTCCGGCGGGATTCATGGCATTGGCGAAAACCACCCGCTGCATGGCCGGTGCCTGATCCGGATCATTCACAGGCGCTTCGAAATAAACCGTATCGGCGGCTTCAAAGGCGGACATCACCGCTTCGGTCTGCCATTCAATGCCGGGACGCAGGATGTGAACCGTGCCGAAAACATAGATATCGCTGTCCTCATCCTGGATGTGCCACAGCGTGGGATCTGCCGAGGCAGGGCTCGTCATCAAGACGGTGGAGGCAAATCCGCATATCAAAGTCCCGATCAATTTCATTTTTTCTCCAGTCCTGAAAAATTTATCGGCCAAAGGCTGCTCTTATGGCCATGCTGATTGCCAATTCCTAACGGGAACAGGCCGCTTTCAATCTCTCCTATCGCTGACAAGTCGGGCAGAAAAATGTCGACCGCCCGGATTGCACAATACGCGCGATGATCCCGCCGCATTCCGGCGACACACAGGCTTCACCTTCACGGCCATAGGCCCGGAATGTGTGCTGGAAATACCCCAGCTCACCCTCTGCCGAAGCAAAATCCTTCAGACTCGAGCCGCCTGCTGCAATGGCATCATCTATGACCTGCCGTACCGCCAGCGCCAGCCGGTCGGCGCGTTTCGGTCCCAGCGTCCCGGCAAGACGGCGCGGGGACAGGCCAGACCTGTGCAGCGCTTCGCAGACATAGATATTTCCCAGACCCGCCACGACCCGCTGATCCAGCAACGCAGCTTTCAATGGCGCTGTCTTGCCTTTCACCCGCGATTGCAGGAAGGGGCCGGAAAAGGCATTGGAATTTGGCTCAGGTCCGAGCCCCGACAGAAATGGAACATCGCCTTCATTATCTGTCACAAACAGCGTCATGAAACCAAAGCGCCGCGGATCGTTGAAGACAATGCGCGCGCCGCCTTCCATTTCAAACACAACATGATCGTGTTTTTCCGATGTCCCGGGGGCATGGGCAAAATCACCGGGTTTCACGGCCCGGTCCGGCAAATGGATGGTGAACCGGCCCGACATGCCCAGATGGGCCAGCAGGGTTTCGCCGTTTTCCAGCCGGAGAAGAAGGTATTTGGCGCGCCGGTCCAGCCGCTCGACCCGGACACCGCTCAGCCGGCCGGCAAAGCCGTCCGGAAACGGAAATCGCAGATCCGGGCGGCGGTTTTCCGCCCGCTCGATCACGCGGCCTTCCATGACCGGGGCCAGCCCGCGGCGGACGGTTTCAACCTCAGGAAGCTCGGGCATGATGTCGCGCTAGTGCAAACCTCTTCATTGCCCTATCTTCCGTTCCCATGACCGAACCGCAATCAGAAACCGCATCCTTCGGCTTCAGGGATGTTCCGAAAACCGAGAAGGCCTCGCTGGTCCGCAGCGTCTTCGACCGGTCCGCGCGCAAATATGATCTGATGAATGATCTGATGTCTCTGGGCATTCACCGCGCCTGGAAAGACATGACGATCGAACGCGCCAATCCGCAACCCGGTCAGAAACTGATCGACGTGGCGGGCGGTACCGGCGATCTCGCCCGGGCCTTCGTGGCAAAATCAGAGCAGCGGCGCAAGCTGCGCGGCGGCCACCCCGCCACCGCCATTGTCACCGATATCAACGAACAGATGTTGCTGGCCGGCCTCAAACGCGGCGATGCCGACCATCTGACCTGGGCGGTGGGCAATGCGGAATGCCTGCCGTTCGAGGACAAGAGCGCCGATTGTGTGACCATTGCCTTCGGAATCCGCAATGTAACCGACCGGATAGCTGCCCTGCGGGAGATGCGCCGCGTCCTGAAACCGGCCGGCCGTTTCCTGTGTCTGGAATTTTCGCGTCCGACCACGCGGGCGCTGGAGCGCATCTATGATGCCTGGTCGTTCAATGCGATCCCGGTTCTGGGTGAGAAAATCGCGCAGGACCGCGACAGCTATCAGTATCTGGTCGAATCCATCCGCCGCTTCCCGCATCAGGACGCCTTTGCAGCAGAGCTCCGGGATGCCGGGTTCGGACAGGTCTCCGTGACCAATTTTTCCGGCGGGATCGCGGCGCTCCACACCGGCTGGCGGATTTGATTTCACCTGGCTGTCGAAATCAGGAAGTTGGCAGGTGGAACCTGATTGACAGGCGGTCCACACGCACTTCTGGCATTTGCCCACACGGATGCGACCGCATACCGCGCTCGCCTTCCGCGTTGTCGCGCATTAAACCTCGTCCGCAATGTTCAGAACCCTCGCTTCTTTAGGCCGCCTTGCCCGGGCCGGATTCACGCTGGCGCGTTACGACGCCATCTTTCCGCGTGAATATCAGGAGAAATTTCCGCCGTCATTAATCGCCCTTGCAGCTTTCACGCGGCTGTTCTCGCGCCGGGGCGAGGCGGATAATCCAGGAGAAAGATTGGCGCGGGCTCTGGAAAAACTTGGTCCTTCCTATGTGAAACTGGGTCAGGTTCTCGCCACACGGGCCGATGTTGTCGGCCAGCGCTTTGCCCGCGGCCTGTCGCGCCTGCAGGACCAGATGCCGGCCTTCGACCAGAAAATCGCCATTGCCACGCTGGAACGCGAACTGGGTGGCGAGCTGTCCGGCTGGTTCACCCACTTTGATGCACCGGTCAACGCCGCATCGGTCGCGCAGGTTCACCGCGCCACGACTACGGATGGCCGCGATGTCGCCGTAAAAATCCTCCGGCCCGGAATTGAAGCCCGGCTGCAAAAAGACATTCGTGCCATGCGATTGGGTGCGAAGCTGGTTCAGCATTTTATACCGGCAGCCAAACGCCTCGAACCGGTAAAATTCGTTGACACCGTGGCCCGTGCTACCGAGCTGGAAACAGACCTCCGCCTCGAAGCCGCCGCGGCCAGCGAACTCGCCGAAGCCGCAGCGCTGGCTGAAAATTACCGTGTTCCGGACGTCGATTGGGAGCGCTCGGCCAAGCGGGTCCTGACCACAAACTGGATTGACGGTATCCCCCTCACAGAACCGGACAGGATTGAGGCGGCCGGAATTGACCGGGCCGCTTTGGCCAACACACTGACACGCGCCTTTCTGACCACGGCGATGGAAACCGGTGTCTTCCATGCCGACATGCATGCTGGCAACCTCTTCGCCGATACGAAGGGCAATCTCTGGGCCGTTGATTTCGGCATTATGGGCCGCATTGGCCGTGAGGAAAGGCGGTTTCTGGCGCTGATCCTGCACGGCTTTCTGACCCGCGACTACAAAAGCGCAGCCGAAGCCCATTTCAATGCAGGCTATGTTCCGCCACGCCACTCGATTGATGACTTTGCATCTGCCTTGCGCGCCGTCGGAGAGCCCATCTTCGGCAAAAGCGCTGACGAAGTGCCGATGAGCCGTGTCCTGTTGCAGCTTTTCGAGATCACAGACCTGTTTGACATGCACCTCAGGCCCGAACTGGTTCTATTGCAGAAAACCATGGTCCAGTCCGAAGGAGTGGCGCGAATCCTAAATCCGCAACACGATATGTGGGCAGCATCCGCCCCGGTCGTCGAGAAATGGATGAAGCGCGAATTGGGGCCGGAAGGCATGGCGCTCGATTTCATCGAGGATCTGAAACGGCTGCGGGACAGCGCAAAACGTTTACCGGATGCCATCGAAGACTGGGCCGAGGCTGGAGCCCGGCTGCGCAGCGGCGAGATCAAGCTCGACGATGCCAGCCTGACCCGTCTGGCCGGACATCAGCGCGAAGGCCGGCTCTGGCGCTGGCTCGGCTATGGCATCCTGGCCACGGCGGCTGGCGCAGCCGGTGCCAGTCTCATCACCCTCATTTAAAGCGCGAGCAGGAAATTTACCCACATCACGGCCAGCACAATGGCAGAGATGCGGTGAACCAGAAACCGCAGGCCCAGCGTGTTGATTGTGATATGGATCAGCGTATGCAGGAACCGCAGTCCGACGAACGCCCAGGCTAGGGTCAGTTGCAATCCGGACACCTCAATCTGACCGGCAAAATGAAAGGCCACCAGCGCGTAGAACAGCACCGGCAATTCCAGCAGATTGACCAGATTCCGCCCCGCATTACCGATATAGGCGGGCGGTGGCGCACCGGTTTTGGTCAGCGAATAATCCTTTGACAACTCACCGCGGGCATTGGCAATGACGCCCAGAACCGTCAGCAGGAAATAGACAAACAGGGTGAGCAGCGCGAGCATCGCTGCGGCATAAAGAATGGATGGCATATTATCCTCCCCGATCCGTTCAAAAACGAGGCTAACGCGCTTTGCCCTCCACCTGCGAGCAAAAACACGCTAGGAGACGCATGTATCAGGAGGATGGCATGAGCAATGGACGTGTTTTACTCATCATCGGCGGCGGGATCTCTGCCTATAAATCTCTTGAGCTGATCCGCAATCTGGCCAGGCGCGCCATTGGCACACGCTGCATCCTGACGAGTGCGGGAGAGCAATTCGTCACCCCGCTCAGCCTCGCCGCCCTTTCGGGAGAAAAGGTCTATTCTGACCTCTTCTCGCTCACCGATGAGACCGAAATGGGCCACATCGAACTGTCCCGCTCCGCCGATCTGGTCGTCGTTGCCCCCGCCACCGCTGATCTGATCGGCAAATGCGCCAATGGTCTTGCCAATGATCTCGCTTCCACAACCCTTTTGGCAACCGACAAGCCGGTCCTGATGGCCCCGGCCATGAATGTCCGCATGTGGCAGCATCCCGCTGTCCGGAGGAATGTCGAAACCCTCAAATCCGATGGGGTGGAGTTTGCCGGGCCCGGGGACGGTGAGATGGCCTGCGGCGAATTCGGGCCGGGCCGCATGGCCGAACCCGCAGCCATCGCCGCTGCCATTGAAGGGTTGTTGTCGCGGACCTCTGCATGACCCGCCTGGCTGGAAAAAGGATTATTGTCACCGCTGGCCCGACCCTTGAGGCGATTGATCCCGTCCGCTTCCTGTCCAACCGCTCCAGCGGCAAGCAGGGTTATCTGATTGCTGAAGCTCTGGCACAACGCGGCGCGGATGTCTGTCTTGTCTCCGGCCCGGTCTGCCTGCCCTGCCCGTTTGGGGTGACGCGGATCGAGGTCGAGAGCGCCCGCGACATGCTGGCCGCGGTCGAGGCTGAACTGCCCGCGGATGTTTTTATCGCCGTGGCAGCGGTGGCGGACTGGCGTCCGGCGCAGGCCCGGGCCCGTAAAGCCGAAAAATCCGCGCTGGAAACGTCGCTGCACCTTGTTGAAAATCCCGACATCCTCCGTACCATCGCAACCCGGCAGGCTGGCCGCCCGGATCTGGTCATCGGGTTCGCCGCAGAAACCCATGATGTGGCCGGGCGCGCCCGCGCCAAACGCTTGCGCAAGGGTTGTGACTGGATCATCGCCAATGACGTCTCCGGTGACGTGATGGGCGGGGATGAAAACGCGGCCTGGCTGATCTCGGACCATGAGGAAATCGCCTGGTCACGAACCCAGAAAGCCGAAATTGCCGCGCGGCTCGCCGGCAGGATAGAAGCCGCCCTCTGCGCCCTGTGACCGAGGCCGGCCGGGGCCGCCGCCGGGTGCGCCGGTGGCAAGCCGGATCGAAACCCGTTACGCTGCACGCGGCGAAGTATCATAAGACGGCCGCTTGGGATCAGGTCCTGCGGCCAAGGGGGGAGGGCCGCCATGCCGGTTATTGTTCAGGTTTCACCATTGCCGCATTTTGCAGGCCTCGAACTGCCCGTCTACCAGACCGCGGCCAGTGCCGGCCTTGATCTGCCCGCAGCCGTCGCGGAAGACGATCCTGTTACCATTCCGCCCGGTGAATGGCGGCTCATCCCCACCGGCCTGTCCATGGCCCTGCCCGATGGATATGAGGCGCAGATCCGCCCCCGCTCCGGACTGGCAGCGAAGTTCGGAATCTCCATGGTCAATACGCCGGGCACAATCGATGCCGATTATCGCGGCGAAATGAAGGTCAACCTCATCAATCACGGCAAGACGCCTTTCATGGTCCGGCGCGGAGACCGTATCGCCCAGATGATTGTCGCGCCGGTCACCCATATCGAATGGGCGCCGGTCACCATTTTGAGCGAAACCGGGCGCGGCACGGGCGGGTTCGGCTCGACCGGTGTCTGATACGGCTTTCTGACCCCCGCTGCCGGGCTCTGGCGGGACAAGAACCGGTCTTGCCACAATTTTCCGGTTTTTCCGGAATTGGACTCCTACAACTACTACTACAGTTTTATCCACGCCCCCGCTTTTCACCATGGCGGCGGGCAGGCTGAAACGGACGGGCAGGGTGCAGCTCATGCCGCCAGTCTAACCGCGGACGGCGGCGCGGGGATGGTTTGTCCCGGTGATGTGTTTGGCACCCCCTCACCCACGAAAGCTGTCCACTTGCGTGGTTCGAGGCTTTCCTTTGGAAAGCACCTCACCATGAGGTCGGTTTGTTGATGCCATCCTCTCACCTCATCCTGGGGGGGCGAACCCGGATCTGATCCGGGGGAGCCTCGAAGGAGGGCTCCACTCCCCGCATCATCACACGGCCGCGGGGCGCGGGAACAGGTAAATCGGGGGTGATGGTGGTTGGAACGGAATTTGGGGGTTTCCTCCCTGTTCACGGGGGAGGGGGTTCGAGCACAGCGAGAAACGGAGGGGGCAGGATGACGGAAGTTGGTAATGCGGCGGTCCCCGGAATGAGGGAGGATAACACCCGCAGCGCACAGGCTTGCCGGACCCGGCGATCAGGCGCATGCCAGTGGCCGCTGCACGGATAAAGGGCTGACCCATGAGCCAGACTGACACACCCCCACTGAGAACGGCCTGCTGGCGCGGTTTCCGGCTGATCTGCCCGCAATGCGGTCAGGCAAAGCTGTTTTCGGCCTATCTCAAACCGGTCGATGTCTGCCCGGTGTGCGGCACGGATTATTCTTCGATAAAAGCGGATGATGGCCCGGCCTGGCTGACCATTCTGGCGCTGGGGCCGTTTCTGGTGCCGGTGGCGTTCGGGGTGGCGGTCTCGGGCTGGCCCGCCATCCTCACCTATCCTGTGCTGGCGGTGGCGATTATCGGCGCTGTCCTCTTGCTTCTCCCGCGCATGAAAGGCCTGTTTCTGGCGGCCCTGTTTGTCAATCGCCGGAGCCAGAACGAAGCACAATGAGCCCGTGCGGCGCCAAGCCGGAGACGGCCTGCCGGCACAAGGCACAAAAAAGCCCGCCAAAAAGACGGGCTTTTTCAATCCTGTGTCCACGCCGGGAGAGCAGGCGGCCTGACCCTCCTGCAAAGACAGCCGCTTACGACTTCTTCTCGCGGCCGTTTTCCATATTGCGGCCGGTCGTGCGCTCGACAATCCGGGCGGACTTGCCGCGGCGATTGCGCAGATAATAGAGCTTGGCACGGCGCACGGTACCGCGGCGGACAACCTCGACTTTCTCGACATTCGGCGAGAAGATCGGGAAAACGCGCTCGACACCTTCCCCGAAGGAAATCTTGCGCACGGTGAAGCTCTCCTGCAGGCCGGCCCCGGAGCGGCCAAGGCAGACGCCTTCAAACACCTGGATCCGCTCGCGCTCGCCCTCTTTGATGCGGACATGCACTTTCAGCGTATCGCCCTGATCAAAATCCGGGTGGGTTTTTTCGCCGATCACTCGTGCAGCTTCGTCTTTTTCAATTTTCTCGATGAGGTTCATCGCTTGTCTCCTTGCCGCCGGATATGGCGTTCCCACAAATCCGGACGCCGTTCCTGCGTCACATTTTCCGCCATTTTCCGGCGCCACGCGGCCACTCGGCCATGATCACCAGACAACAGCACTTCCGGGATCTCCTCCCCCTCCCACACGCGCGGACGCGTATATTGGGGATATTCGAGGAGATCACCCTCGAAACTTTCTTCCTCGGCCGAGGCCGGATCCCCGAGCACTCCGGGGATCAGACGCACGCACGCCTCGATGAGGCAGAGCGCGGCCGCTTCGCCGCCGGCGAGAACCGCGTCACCGACGCTGATCTCCTCCAGCTGCCGCGTCCTGATGACCCTTTCGTCAAGGCCTTCAAAACGCCCGCAAAACACCACAAGGCCGGGGCCCGCAGCCAGCTCCCTTGCGCGGGATTGGCTGAACGGACGGCCCCGTGGCGTCAGATAGATCCGCGGCCGTTCCTCTTCAAAAGAGGCGTCCACCGCATCAATGGCCGCTGCCGCCACATCCGGGCGCAAGACCATTCCGGCCCCGCCGCCAGCAGGCGTGTCGTCAACGGAGGCGTGCTTATGACGGGAAAATTTCCGGATGTCCACCGTTTCTAGCGCCCATAAACCCTTGTTTTGCGCAGCTCCGATCAAAGAGACGCCGAGAGGCCCCGGAAAGGCCTCCGGGAAGAGGGTGAGAACGCTGGCGGTGAACATGGTGCGCGGCGTTTAGCAGAGGGGGCGGGCCTTGGCGAGTCGGGGGTCAGTCTTGGCCGCCGTCTGGCCCGGACCCGTCCGGATCCGCATGGTCTGCCGCATCATCTTCCGGCAGGATCACTGTGACCCGGCCCGCGCTCAGCGAGACCTCCGGCACCACCTCCCGCGTGAAGGCGGCTAAGACGCGGCCCGACGGCGTGTCGATCTCCAGAAGGTCACCGGCACCGAAATTCTGCACCGCGGCAATCTTGCCCACGCTTTCCCCCACGGGGGACACCGCGTTGAGGCCGAGCAGGTCGGTGACATAGAATTCGTCTTCCTCCGGCGCGGGCAGGGCGTCGCGCGGGGCAAACAGCTTCGTGCCGCGCAAGGCGGCAATGGCCTCGCGCTGCAGGCTTTCCCGGAAGGTGACAACAAAACCGTCCTTCACCGGACGCCATTTCACCGGCGTCAGCATCACCTTGCCCGCCTCATCCAGAAATGGCCCATAGGCAAAACACGCTGCAGG
>PFFX01000021.1:0-443 GCA_002783385.1 Rhodobacterales bacterium CG15_BIG_FIL_POST_REV_8_21_14_020_59_13
TCATGTTGGACGGGGTCTTTGTCACCGAGGTGAAGACCTGCAGCACCACACCGCCCTCGCGCAGGCGCGGCAGGTCGGTATGGCCGCGGCCATAGCGGCGCACCGGATCGCGCGACCAGAGCAGGAGATCGGAATGCAGGTCGGCGACGCGAAGACTGTCATGCAGGGCCTGACCCTCTGCCGAGATCTCATAGGGATCATGCGGGGTGACCGCGTTCAGCGCATGATCGACGCGCGGCGGCAGGATGAAGAAAAAGAAGACGGCGGCCAGAAGCAGGATGACCAGAACGGCCATGCCGGCCCATTTCAGAATTGCGCGCATGTTCGATCTCCCCCTGATCGGCCGGACTCTGGCCCGGCGGAAGGGGAGAGGCAAGGGTTTTGAGGCCGGGCCATTCCGGGTTCAATCGTGCAGGAAGGCATAGGGCGGGCGCGGGCGTCCG
>PFFX01000021.1:449-25198 GCA_002783385.1 Rhodobacterales bacterium CG15_BIG_FIL_POST_REV_8_21_14_020_59_13
TTCCAGTAGACCGCGCCGCCGATCAGCCCCGCCACCGCAAACAGGCCAGTGATAAGCGAGGGCGGCTGGGTGATGGCAGAGGTGCCATGCGCAATAAAGTGCATGATCGCGGCACCGGTGAGCGCACCGGCTAGGGCGTCCGTCCATCCGCGGCGGATCTTGGTCAGCCGCATCCCCCAGATCAGGAGCACGGCGGGAAGGACGGCGAAAGCGGCGATATAGACACCCAGCGTGATCGCGATGATCAGCATGGAAAACAGGCCCGCGAACGAAAAGGCCTCGTCCCCGCCCCACAGTGCAATGGTGAAAAAGACGAGGGAGACGCAGATGCTGGCCGCCATGCTGGCGCCCAGAAAGGATATCGCCGGAAAAAGAAAGCGCCGCACGAAAAGGCGTCCCAGATGCTGAATGACGGTCATGCGCCTCTCCGTTTTGATCCATCCTGCCGCAAGCCGGGGCGGGCCGCCAGATGCGGAATGACGCATTGAGTCTCCACGGCCGGGCATTTGCGCCTATAGTGCCGGTTGGGAAGGCGCATGGCCTCCGGCGTGGATGGAAGTGCGGGAGTTGTAGTAGTAGGAGGAGTCAAAACCCGCCGATTCCGGTTTTATCCCCGCTTTTTAATGCCAAAGGACTGAAACATGGCCCGCAAACTCGTTCTCATCACCGGCGCATCTTCCGGAATTGGCGATGCCATGGCCCGCCAGTTCGCCGCCAAAGGCTGGGATCTGGCGCTGGTGGCCCGCCGCGAAGACCGGCTGCGCGATCTTGCCGAGGAAATGAAAGCGAAAAACGGCGTCGACAGCCTGGTGATTCCCGCCGACCTGTCCAAACCGGGCGAGCCGGAGCGCATAGTCGCCGAAATCGGGAAGGCCGGACGGCAAATCGACGGGCTGGTCAATAATGCCGGCGCCGGACAGCCGGGTTATTTCACCGAAACGGACTGGGCCGATCAGGCACGGTTTCTGGAGCTCATGGTGACCAGCTATCTCAAGCTGATCCACCTGATCCTGCCGGGCATGGAAGATCGCAAATTCGGCCGCATCATCAATGTCTCCTCCGTCTCCGCACTATTACCAGTCTCGCCCGGACATACGCGCTTTTCCGGCACCCTCTATCCCGGCGCGAAAGGCCTGCTGATCAAGGTGTCGCAATCGCTGAAAGCCGAAATGACGGGCAAGAATGTGCACGCCACGGCGGTCTGTCCCGGCTATACTTGGTCGGAGTTTCACGATGTGAACGGGGCACGCCAGTCGGTTTCGCAACTGCCGTCCTACTGGATGCTGAAAGCCGAGGATGTCGCCGCCACCGCCTATGATGCCGTGGAGCGCAACAAGGCCGTCAGCGTGCCGGGGGCGTGGTATAAATTCATGACCGGCCTGATGCGGGTTCTGCCCGATCCGGTGGGCGAATGGCTGATTGCCCAACAGGCGAAACGTGCCGCGGCGCGCGCGCAAGCCACACAAGCGGCGGAGTAAGCCTTATGAAAGACCGCCTGATCATTGCCCTCGACCTGCCCTCCACCGGTGAGGCGGCCGCCCTGACGCAGCGCTGCGGCGAGACGGTCTCCTTCTACAAGATCGGCCTGCAACTCCTGCCCGTGGGCGGGATGGAGCTCTGCGAGCAACTGCGCAGCGATGGCAAGAAAGTGTTTCTGGATTTCAAGCTGCACGACATTCCCACCACCGTTGAAAAGGCCACACGGTCGATTGCCTCACGCGGCGGGGATATGCTGACCGTGCATGCCGAACCGCCCGTGATGCGGGCAGCTGTGGCCGGCCGCGGCGATGATCCGGACCTCAAACTGCTCAGCGTGACCGTGCTGACCTCCTATGACGACGCGATGCTGACAGAGATGGGTTACCGGATGGGCGCGCGCGATCTGGTCATGCGCCGGGTGGAGCAGGCGCTGGAAGCGGGCATGGATGGTGTCGTTGCCAGTCCGCTGGAAGCGTCTGAAATCCGGGAAAAATTCGGAGATGACATGCTGATCGTGACACCAGGCATCCGCCCATCATGGTCGGGAAAGGATGATCAGGCGCGGGCCGCGACGCCCGCCTATGCGCTGCGCAATGGAGCAACGCATCTGGTGGTCGGGCGGCCGGTCAATGCCGCCCCTGATCCGGCTGAAGCGGCCCGTAAAATCCTTGAGGAGATGGACACGGCCTAATATCTGCCGCCGCCTCCACCATAACCCCCGCCGCCATAACCGCCGCCGGAATACCCGCCACCGCCATAGCCACCCCCGGAATAGCCACCACCATAACCGCCACCGCCATGACCACCACCGCCGTGACCACCCCCGCCATAGCCGCCGCCTCCATGGCCCCCTCCGCCTCCGGTAAAGCGGACGCCGGTATTGACGCGGACATTGGTGTTGACATTGACACTGGCCGAGGCATTGGCGCTGGATCCGGCATTCGATCCGGCCCCGCTGCCGGCAAGGGCGCGCGAACGACCGCCGCCATGATTGATGATGACGGTGCCACCCCCGCCGCCGCCATAATAAACCGGGGAACGGCCACCGACGCCGGGGAAGATCGGGCCAGACCAGGTGGCCAGCTCACGGGAATGACCGCAATTGCTGTGATGCTGATGATGATCGCAGCCGCAGGATGAATGATGCCCGCCCGAGGAATACCCGCCCGATTCGCGCCAGTTGCGGCCATCCTGGCCATGCCATTCGCGTGCATAACGGGTACGGGTGTGTTCTGTCTCGCGGCGGTAAAATGTGTCCTCCCGAACAACGTAGCGCGGTTGTTCGGAATGCGGCGGGTCGTAGCGCGGGGGCTCGAAATGCGGAGGCCGCTGCGGCGTATCCACCAGACGGCAGGGGCCGCCCGATGCATTCCATTCCGCTTCGGTCGGCACCGGATCAAGGATCACGCAGGGATGACCCGGCATGCGCCGGGGGCCATGGGGCGTGGCGCGATAGCCCTCCGCTCCGCCTGGCCGCCGTTCACGGTCCGTATATCCTCTGCTCGTCTCGCGGAATTCATAACCGCCGGACGTGGAGCCTGAATAGCCGCCATCGGAATATGTCCCGGAACGATCCACAACGCAGATGGGTTCGGATTGTCCATCCGGGTATTCCTGACGGGTACCCGCCGGGCATTCCGAATAGCGAATCTGGGCACCGGCCGGGACATTCTGTCCGCCCAGCAGGCGATTATAGTCCTGGGCAACGGCCGGACTGGCAGCTGAGAGGACAAGGAGAGAGGCGAGCATCTTGTTCATTAACAAAAGGCTAATGCCAAAGCCGTGCCAGAAACCAGCGGATTCCCTTGGCGGGCGAAGCGCTCAGAAGTCCGAAGCGACGCCCTTGCGTTCCCAATCCCCGAAACGTGTGGGTTCGGGTCCTGCCGGGCCATTGATTTCCTTTGGAGAATCAGGCGCGGCCTGTTCCTGCGCGCGCCGTCTGGCCGCCTCTTCCAGCGCCCGTCTGGCCGCTGCGCTCAATGTCTTTCCAGGGGGTGCGCCCGCGGGAGGTGTTTCAGTCTTGCTCATGGATGGGGAGATAGCGCGCCATAACGCAACATGCTAGGGCGCGCGCATGAATCCCGGACTCGATGCCCGCCGCGCCGCCGTGCGCGCCCTGAAATTTGTGCTGGAAAGCCGCACCGCACTGGACGCCGCGCTGTCGCAGACGCCGGAATTCGGCCGTATGGAGACGCGCGACAAGGCCTTCGCCCGGACGATCTCGGCGACGACGCTGCGCCGCCGCGGGCAGATCCATGCGGTGCTGTCAACCTATCTGGAACATGATCTGCCCGATCATGCCGGCGGGGCGCGGCTCTTGCTCGAAACGGCCACGGCCCAGATCCTGTTTCTGGACACCAAGCCACATGCCGCCGTCTCCGAAGCGGTGACGCTGGCCAAAACCTCGGCTGAGTCGAAACGGTTTTCCGGCCTGATCAATGCCGTGCTCCGCAAGGTCGTGGCGGGCGGCAAGGATATCGCCGAGGCGACCCCCCTGTCTGACAATCTGCCGAACTGGTTGCGCGAAAGCTGGCAAGCCGCCTATGGCATGCGGACGGTTGAAGCGATCTGTGCCGTGGTGATGCGCGATCCGCCACTGGACCTCTCATTGAAGACTGCGGACGAGGCCGAAAAGTGGGCAGAAGCCATCGGCGCAGAGGTGTTACCAACCGGAACACTGCGCAAGGCTGACATTGGCGATATCACCGCTCTTCCCGGCTTTGACGAAGGGGCATGGTGGGCACAGGATGCCGGAGCCGCACTGCCTGCGCGCCTGCTTGATGTGCAGCCCGGCGAACGCGTTCTGGATCTGTGTGCTGCGCCTGGCGGCAAAACCATGCAGCTTGCAGCAACTGGCGCGGCTGTGACGGCGCTGGATGCCTCGCCCAAACGCATGCGGCGGGTAGCGGATAATCTGGATCGCACCAGACTTTCCGCTGAATGTGTTACGGCGGATGGGCAGAGCTGGGGCGAAGACGCCTCCTTTGACGCCATCCTGCTTGATGCGCCCTGTTCGGCGACCGGCACGCTTCGCCGCCGCCCGGATGCGGCTTGGATCAAGAATGAGGAGGATATTGCCTCGCTCATTCCAATCCAGGATGGGTTGCTGGACAATGCCGCGCGCCTGCTGAAGCCGGGCGGACGCATGGTGATCTGCACCTGCTCGCTACAGCCTGAAGAGGGCGAAGGT
Source organism: Rhodobacterales bacterium CG15_BIG_FIL_POST_REV_8_21_14_020_59_13 (assembly GCA_002783385.1). Lineage (GTDB taxonomy): Bacteria > Pseudomonadota > Alphaproteobacteria > Caulobacterales > Maricaulaceae > Hyphobacterium. The sequence goes on from PFFX01000021.1 coordinate 5,119, forward strand.
TGGCTGGAGCGCGGGCTGGAGCGCAATCCGGATCTGGAACTGGACGCGGTTCAGCCCGGTGAATTGCCGGAGCTGGAAAGTGCCATTCTTGACACGGGTTCTGTGCGCCTGACGCCCGATATGTGGGCCGGACGCGGTGGAATTGACGGTTTCTTCATTGCACGGTTGCGGAAAGCCGCCAAAGCCTGACGGCTTGCTTGCGCGGGCACGGGCGCACTGTTATGCGAAATGCATGTCTGAATCCGTCCTGATTGCTCCCTCTATCCTGTCTGCCGATTTCGCGCGGCTGGGTGAGGAAGTGCGTGCGATTGACTCAGCCGGGGCAGACTGGATCCATGTCGATGTGATGGACGGGCATTATGTGCCCAACCTGACCCTCGGACCGGGCGTGGTAAAAGCGCTGCGGCCACACTCGGCCAAAACGTTTGATTGCCATCTGATGATTGCGCCGATTGATCCCTTCATCGAGGCATTTGCCGATGCGGGAGCGGATATCATCACAGCCCACCCCGAAGCCGGCCCGCATTTTCATCGCACGGTACAAGCCATCAAGGGCGCAAGGTGTAAAGCCGGAGCGGCACTGAACCCGTCCACAAGCGAGACGGTGATTGATCATGTTCTGGACGAACTGGATGTGGTGCTGGTGATGAGCGTCAATCCGGGATTTGGGGGGCAGAGTTTCATCTCCTCCCAGCTGCGCAAGATCGAGGCGCTGGCAACGAGCATCGAGAAGCGGGGTCTGGATGTGATCATTGAGGTTGATGGCGGCATTAATCCCGAAACCGCTCGGCAATGCATCGATGCCGGAACCCGGGCGCTGGTGGCCGGAACGACCGTCTTCAAAGGCGGCGCAGACAATTATGCGGCAAATATCAAAGCCCTTCGCGGAGACTAGCCGCAATGACCCGTGTGGTCCGAATTTCCGATTACGCCGAAGCGATCAGCCGGAAGGTGAGGCGCGAACTTTTTGATACGTTGAACTCGATCGGCGGGGCGCGGGCGCTGTCGGCAGGAGGTCTGCCTCAAGCCCCCTTTTCTCCCCCGTTAAAAGATATCCGGGGGGCTGATGCCGCCCGGGGAGCTGCGATTCTGGATGGCCGCTTCGGATTTGCCGGTCACGTTCTGGAATGTGATGATCCGTTTTCCCTGCCCGCTCCGTCTGAACGCTTTGCCCTTGCCCTGCATGGTTTTTCGTGGTTGCGGGATTTGCTCGCCTGCAAGGACGGTCAGGCCAAAGCCCGCGCCGGTGAACTGATCGACGCCTGGATAACCGGTTTTGACACATGGAACAGCTTTTCCTGGGCTCCGGAAGTCAGTGCGGTACGGGTCATCAACTGGCTTCTGGCCGGGGCCCTGTTTACGGGCGAGCCCGAGCGGTTGAAGTCACTGATGCGCCAGGCGCGGCATCTAAAACGGGCGGCTCTCCATAGCTATACGGATATCGATCATATTCGCGCCGGAGCCGCCTTGATGCTGGCGGGCGCTACGCTCGAGACTGACAGCCTGCGCCAGGCCGGGCAGAAAATCCTCGAAACCGAATTGCCGAGGCAGATTTTTACCGATGGCGGCCATTGCAGCCGGTCGCCCTCGGCTACTGCCGAAATCCTGACCTTGCTGACACTGATCGATACCGCTGAAGCCCATGCCAATCGTGAAACGCCTGAAATCATAAGCCGCGCCATGGACAGAATGGGGCCCATCGTCCGTTTTTTCCGTCTGGGAGATGGTGGACTGGCGTCATTCCAGGGTGGGGGCGAAGGGGACCGCCGGGCGCTCGACCTGACCCTTTCGAACCGCGATACCGGCTCGAAATCTTTCGGGTTTGCGCCCAATAGCGGCTATCAGCGCATCGAAGCGGGCGGCGCTTTGTTACTTCTCGATTCCGGCAAACCAGTGAAAGGGCCATCCTCGGTCTCCGCCCATGCCGGGACGCTCGCTTTCGAGCTGGCGGCTGGAGGACACCGCATCATCGTAAATTGTGGATGGGCCGAACACCAACCAAATAGCTGGCGCGAAGCGGTGCGGGCAACAGCCGCGCATTCGACGCTGACACTGGAAGAAACATCCTCCGCCCGCCTGATCCCGCCCGGCTGGCGCCGGACACTTCTTGGTCCCCGATTTGAACAACAGCCCGGAATGGTGGTGGCGCGCCGCAATGAAGAAGATATCGGCACATGGATCGAAGCGAGCCAGGACGGCTATCACGCCAGCTTCGGCCTGCATCACCGGCGGCGATTATTCCTGGCAGCCGATGGCGGCGACCTTCGCGGTGAAGATGGTCTGTTCAGGCCCGTCGAGGACGGACCACCCGATGATGTCGACCGGCGATACCGTTTTGCCATCCGCTTCCACCTGCATCCCGGCGTCAAAGCCTCTCTGGCGCGCGACGGGATGAGCGCACTTCTGGTACTGGGGAATGGAGATGGCTGGCGTTTCCGCACCGATGGCGGGCCGATCCGGATTGAGCGGTCTGTCTATCTTGCGGCAGGTGGCAGTCCGAAACGGTCCTCCCAAATCGTTGTCCAGGGTGAAGCCGAACCTTTCGGGGCAGGTGAGCGGCCCCCCAATAGGGTGCGCTGGGCTTTTCAGCGGCTTGGCCGTGTTGGTGGGACATAAGCGTTCACGGCTTTGCCTTGCCGCATCCGCGTGATAATCGACGCCCGATCCAAACAAGAGAAAGTATCCGCCTCACATGAGCCAGCCCGATCTTATTCCTGTCCGCCGCGCCCTGATCTCCCTGTCTGACAAGATGGGGCTTGAAGACCGCGCCCGCCGCCTGATCGCGCTGGGCGTGGAAATCCTGTCGACCGGCGGAACATTGCGCACGCTGAAAAATGCGGGGATTGCGGCGAAGGACGTAACCGAGGTCACCGGCTTTCCGGAGATGATGGACGGGCGGCTGAAAACCCTGCACCCGCTTGTCCATGGCGGGCTTTTGGGCCGGCGCAATCTGGAAAGCGACAGGGCGTCCATGTCGGAATATGGAATTCCCGATATCGACCTCTTATTCGTCAATCTCTACCCGTTTGAAGCCACGGTGGCCGCTGGCGGAGACTTCGACACCTGTATTGAGAACATTGATATCGGCGGCCCGGCCATGGTGCGCGCTGCGGCGAAGAACCATCCTTTTGTCGCCGTCTGTGTCGACAATGAGGATGCGGACGCGGTGCTGGATGCCATGGACGAAAATTCCGGGGCAACGCCGCTTGAACTGCGCAAGGCGCTCGCGGCCAAGGCCTATGCCCGGACAGCGGCCTATGATTCCGCCGTATCGACCTGGTTCGCGAATGCGCTTGGGGACAAGGATCCGGCCTTTCGCACTTTTGGCGGCACGCGTCTGTCCGGGCTGCGCTATGGCGAAAACCCGCATCAGGCGGCGGCTTTCTATGCCAATGGCACGGGCCGCCCCGGCGTTGCAACAGCGCGCATCGTTCAGGGCAAAGCCCTGTCCTACAACAATCTGGCGGATGCCGATGCAGCGTTTGAACTGGCCGCGGAATTTTCCGATGAGCCGGTTTGCGTGATCGTCAAGCATGCCAATCCGTGCGGTGTGGCGCTGGGTAAAACGGTTCGCACTGCTTGGGACCGGGCCTTGATGGCGGATCCGATCTCGGCTTTTGGCGGCATTGTCGCTTTCAATCGCCCGATCGATGCGGAAACCGCCGATGGCCTGACCAAACTGTTTCTGGAAGTCATTATTGCGCCAGGCGCGGATGAGGCGGCTCTGGATATCCTGTCGAAAAAGGCCAATCTCCGGGTCATGCTGACCGGCGGCATGCCCGATCCGCGACAGGAGAGCTGGACTGCCAAAACGGTGGCAGGCGGACTTCTGGTTCAGGAACGCGATAACGGCCTGGCCCGCGCAGAAGACCTGAAGACTGTCACGGCTACTGCGCCGGATGATGCGAAAGTCAGGGATTTACTGTTTGCCTGGACGGTTTGCAAGCATGTCAAATCCAATGCCATAGTCTATGCCAAGGATGGCATGACGACCGGAATCGGCATGGGGCAGACCAGCCGGGTTGAGGCCGCAAAACTGGCCGCCCGCAAAGCCGTCGAGATCGCGCGGGAAAATGGCTGGGACGAACCGGCAACCATTGGATCTGCCTGTGCCTCGGATGCCTTCTTCCCGTTTGCTGACGGGTTAATGGCGGCTGTCGAAGCCGGAGCAACCAGCGTCATCCAGCCTGGTGGTTCAGTGCGTGATGAAGACGTGATCGCAGCAGCTAACGGGGCGGGAATTGCCATGGTCTTCACCGGCATGCGGCATTTCAGGCACTAGGGTCAGGACCCTAGAGATTTTTTGTTTGACCGCCTTATCGAACCGCGAAACCGGTTCCCCGTCCCGTCTTACCCGTTTTCGCGGGCACAAGCCGCGGGAACAGGCTTTTCGCTGAAACTGCTTCAGGCGATGCGGGCGCGAGACTGCGTTCCTGCCAGATTGAAATCCTGCAGCAAACGCACGACTGACTTTACGGCGCTGGCTTCCTCCCCCATCAAAGGATTATGGTCTGGATTTCGCCTATCGCACTCCTGATTGCACTTGGCGCAGCTGCGCTCGTCTGTTTCCGGCTTTACCGGCGGGGATTGTTGATGCCGGTAACGCGCCGCAAACTGGATGACATGACTAAATCCATCCGGTCTTTCACAGATATTCATATTCCCGGCGGTGAGGCCCCCTTTCCGGTGGTGATCCTTTTACACGGATGCGGCGGCGTAAGGCCGAACATGGCCACCTTTGCGAAGCTGGCGACCGAACTGGGCGTCATGGTGATCGTGCCGGATTCAAATTCTTTTCATGGGATTGGCTATGAAGAAGCTCTGGAAACGGTCTGCACCGGTGCGAAATTACGGGCATCGGAACGCGCCGGTGATCTTCACGCCGTGCTCAATATTGTCCGCCAGCATCCGCAAGCCGATGCGTCGCAAATCGTTATTGCGGGCTGGAGTCATGGCGGCTGGACTGCACTGGAAGCGCTGGCACTGGACCAGGCCGGCAAACCGCCAGCGTCACTGGATCACCTGCCAGCAACCGGTCTTGAGGGCGTCAAGGCCATCTTCGTCCTTTATCCCTATAGCGGTTTTCCGGCACGGTCGCGGCGATTGCCATGGCGGCCAGACATCCCGGTCGAAGGCCTGCTCGTCCGCGGCGACACAATCTGCAATGATGAAGATTCTGTCAAGGTTTTCAATCGGCAGATCAAATGGGGGGCGGACGTCAAATGGCGTTATGTCGAACATGCGACGCACGCCTTTGACGAGCCGGACCATCATCCGACCTCAACCCTTGTTTATGACCCCGAACGCGCGAAAATTGCCCATTCTGCGTTTCAGACCTTCCTAAAACGGCATTTGAGACTGCATCAAGATTCGGCGGACTGAGCCAATTCCCGCAATTGGGTCGACGCGATCGCCAGCTTGGACAAGGTCCAGGCACCGGTCGTTTCCAGCTCTTCCAGCGCGCTGTCATAGCGACCAGCTTCGACATCATTCTGAATACACCAAGCCCCCAGCAATTCGTCCGCCCATTCGCGATTGGGCGCTTCGACGCCGGTTTGCAGTGCGCCGCCGGCCGAGCGGGCGAACCGCATCATGGACGAGGCGATCGCCTGCTGACTGGCATAGAGGTCCTCGATCAGACGGCGGACGGCCAGACGGTCCCAGTGAAGATCGGACGAGACCTCCGATCCCAACCCCCGCAACATGTCAACAGAGAAGCGTGCTCCGGCGGCATGATAGACATAGCCTGCAGATTCCAGAGGCCAGTCTTCCTGTAGCGCCAGATCAACCACATCCGATGATGATGTCAGCGGCCTGAGGACAGCGATATCATGCGCCAGATCCTTGGGGGCGCCGGCCCTCACAAAAGCTTCGGTTCGTTCCTCGACATGTTCACGCTCATAGCCCGAGATGATATCCATGGCCGCTTCACGCAACTTGTCGACACCCGGCCTGTAGGCCGCGATCAGATCGCGAATCGGTGCCGCCTGCCCGGCTTCCTGTGCGCGGGCGCGGCGGGACAGCCAGTAGGTCTGGCGGCGGAGCAAGCGGATGATTTCCCGGTGCAGCGTAATCTGCACTTCGGCAGGAGCCCGATTGTCCAGTTTGTTGATCCGGTCGGTGAGATCGGAGAAACGGAAAACACGGCGTCCCGCCTCAAAGGCGGTGGCAATCAGCTGCGCCTCAGCGCCCGTGGATTCAATCGCCCGGTGAACAAAGGTCGGCCCGCCCAGATTGATCATGTCATTGGCCAGCACTGTAGCGATGATTTCGCGCCGCAGGCGATGCCCGGACATTTGCTCGCCATAGGTGTCGAGGTCGTTCGGGAAATAGCCTTTCAGCATGCTTTCAAAATGCGGGTCATCCGGGACGTTGGACGCTACCAGCTTGTCGAAAGTGGTGATTTTTGCATAGGAGACCAGCACGGCCAGCTCCGGGCGGGTCAGTGCCAGCCTGTTTTCTTTCAGGGTGCGCATGCCGTCGCCCGAGGGCAGGCCCTCCACCATGCGGTTTAGACGTCCGGTTTTTTCCAGCTGGGCCATGAAGCGCTCGTGCGCGTCGACATCGGCAGGCGCATCATGTTCGGCGAGGGTCAGTGCCAGGGTCTGGTCGTAATTATGCTTCAGTACATGTTCGGCGACCTCATCGGTCATGCCGCCCAACAGCTTGTCGCGTTGCTCGCGAGTCATTTCACCCGACCGCAGAAGCGGACTGAGCAGGATTTTGATATTGACCTCATGGTCTGACGTATCCACGCCGGCGGAATTGTCGACAAAGTCGGCATTCACGCGCCCGCCTGCGCGGTCGAACTCGATACGGGCGGCCTGGGTGAATCCGAGATTGGCCCCTTCGCCAATAACTTTCGCGCCTACATCCGCAGCGTTTATGCGGATGGAATCATTGGCCTTGTCGCTTACTTCCCAATGCTGTTGGCTGGACGCCTTCACATAGGTGCCAATGCCGCCAAACCACAAAAGTTCGACCTGCGCCTTGAGGATGGCGGTCATCAATTCAGGCGGGGACAGGCTTTCAGTCTCTATTCCCAGCGCCTTGCGGGCCTCTTTGGACAGTTTGATGGCTTTTTCGGAGCGGGAGTAAATCCCCCCGCCCTTTGAAATCAGCTTCTTGTTATAGTCCTGCCAGCTGGATCGCGGCATGTCGAAGAGCCGTTTGCGTTCTTTCCAATTGGCATCGCAATCGGCCGGGTCCGGGTCGATGAAGATGTCGCGGTGATCGAAGGCTGCGATCAGCTGGATCTTGCGCGACAGCAACATGCCATTGCCAAACACATCGCCGGACATGTCGCCGACGCCGGCAACCGTGAAGGTCTCGTTCTGAATATCCTTGCCAAGCTCGCGGAAATGACGCTTGACCGATTCCCAGGCCCCACGGGCAGTGATGCCCATCTTCTTGTGATCATACCCTGCCGAGCCGCCGGAAGCGAAAGCATCGCCGAGCCAGAAATCGTATTCCTCCATCGCAACGCCATTGGCGATGTCCGAGAAGGTTGCCGTGCCCTTGTCCGCAGCCACCACCAGATAGGGATCTTCGCTGTCCCAGATTACGACTTTACCCGGATGCACGACGGCATCGTCATGAATGTTGTCGGTGATATCGAGCAGGCCGCGAATGAAGGTGCGATAGGCGCTCTGGCCCTCTGCGAGCCATTCATCGCGAGAGCCGGACCGAGGCAATTGTTTGGGATAAAAGCCGCCTTTTGACCCGACCGGGACAATGACGGCGTTTTTGACCTGCTGCGCCTTGACCAATCCCAGCACTTCAGTCCGGAAGTCATCACGGCGATCCGACCAGCGCAATCCACCCCGGGCCACCGGACCAAAGCGGATGTGGACGCCTTCCACCTTCGGCGACCAGACAAATATCTCACGATAGGGCTTGGGCAGCGGGAGTTCTTCCAACTCCTGACTGGCGATCTTGAAGGAGATGTGCGCCTTGGGCAGCCCGTCTTCACCGGTCTGGAAATAATTGGTGCGCAGCGTCGCCTCGAGCAGGCGGAGGAGGCGGCGCAGCACGCGGTCATGGTCGATTGAGGCGACCTTTTCCAGCTGTGCACGAATATCCAAGCCAAGCGCGGCCGATTTTTCCTTGCGTGTCTCCAGATCAAAATCAATGTCCGGATTGAAACGCGTGTCGAAGAGCGTCAGTAATTGGAGGGCAATGGCAGGATTTTCTGCCAGCGCTTCTTCCTGGATGGTTTGCGACGGGTCCAGACCCGTTTGCTGGCGATACCGGGCGAGCGCCCGCAATACAGCCGCTTCGCGCCAACTGACGCCCAGCTTGAGGATCAGCTGATTGAATCCGTCATTTTCGGCGCGGTTTGCCATGACCGCAAGCAAGGCCTCTTCGAAAGCCCCGCTGAATTCGTCCGTATCTTTATCTGCGAGCACCTCCGATCGCATTTCAAAATCATGGATGTGGACAATGGCCTCGCGCGCCTCATCCATTGCGCGGTGGACTTCATAGCCGGATTCCTGGATCACATTGAGACCCATATTCTCCAGAATCGGCATCACTTCTGACAAATGGGTTGGTTCATTCCGGCGATAGATTTTCAAGCGCAGAACGGATGTGTCTTCGCCCCGGTCGCGGTAAAGGCGGGCGCCTATATGTGTATCGTGACCCAGTGATTCGATGCGCAAGAGATCGGCAAGGCCTTCGGCCGGCGCAAACTGTTCCTGATACCCCGCAGAGAAAGCCCGGTCATAGGCCGGCAGGCGATGGCGCAGATTATCCGGCAATATGCCCCGCCCTTCGGTTACCAGCTCGTCTTCCCAGGTCCGCGCCAGCGTAACAATCTGACGCTCCAGTTCTTGCAGATCAGGTTCCGGATGTTTGTTCGGATCAAGACCGATGATGTAATGGACGCGTGCCAGAGGGCCATCACCAAAATGCGGGTAATAGGCCGACATGCGGCCATCAAAAGCGGCGCGGATCAATTCGCCTGCCTGTTCGCGGACACGCGAATTATAGCGTTCCCTCGGAACAAACAGCAGGCAGGAGACAAAACGGTCAAAGCGGTCGCGGCGGACCAGCAATTTGGTACGCGGGCGGTCCTGAAGGTGGAGGATGCCAAGACCGATCTGCAGAAGATCGTCTTCCTCGGTCTGGAACAGCTCGTCGCGCGGATAATTCTCGACAATGTTCCGGAGTTTCTTTTCCGAATGCGTGCCCGGAATCTTGCCGGCCCGCTCCAATACCCGCCGGACCTTGCGCCGGACCAGAGGCACATCGCGTGCCATGCGGTCATAGGCTTCTGCCGTGAAGAGGCCGACAAACCGGGCCTCACCGACCACGGCACCATCCTCGCGGTACCGCTTGACGCCGATATAATCCATATAGACGCGGCGATGAACGCGCGACTTGATATTGGCCTTTGCGACAATGATCGGTGAGGGCTCGTTCAGAAAGGATTCAATGGCAGGCGTCAAAAGCGCAGGCTCATTGCCCTTGCGAAGCACCTGCCGCTCGGGGTCACGCAGAATGCCGAAGCCTGAACCGGGCTGGACCGTAGGTTCGCGGCTGCTCATTTTACCTTTGGCGTCAACCTCGAACTGATAAGTGCGGCTTCCCAGGAAGGCGAAGTGATCATCCCGCAGCCAGCGCAAAAATTCGAGGGTTTCAGATTTTTCCTCCAAGCTGGCGGGCGTGTTTGCGTCCTCTAGATGGGCGATGGCCATGTTCATGGCGGCCCGCATGTCCTTGAAATCATCGGTGGCCAGCCGGACATCTTCCATCGCGGCGCGAACGGCTTCCGCGAGCGCTTCGCGCGTGCGGTCATCCAGCGGCTCGACATGAACCTGGATCAGGCTTTCGGGAAGGGTGTCACCATCAGCGCAGATCTCGCCCTTATCATTCCGGCTGACCGGTACGATAGGGTGGAACATGGCCAATACGTCGAGGCCCTGAGCACCGATCTCGCCCATGACCGAGTCGACCAGAAATGGCCGGTCCGGTCCGGCGACCTCGACGATATCGCGTTTGATCGAGCTGGTGCCATCCGTATCCGACGACCGGGTACGGACATGGATTTTTCCTTCACCCCGGCCTTTTGCCCAATCCCAGAATTCAGCTGCCTGCTCCGCCAGTTGCGAGGCCTTGATGCCCTCCAAGTCTTCGGCGAGTGCGTCGCCCAGAACCTGATCCAGAAAGGCTTGGGCTGCGGTATCGGGGTCTTCTCCGAATCGCTTTTGCCAGACTTTTCGGGCGGCCTTGTTGAATGAAGCAGAGGTGTAAGCTTGGGCGGTGGCGACAACTGCGGTCATGAGTGGCTCTTCTTGCGCACAAATTAACTGACCAGATCGCCTGAATGTGCAGCCGACAGGACGACCAGCGTTTCGTCCTTACTCCTGCAATGAGAAGGGTTAATCAAGGCGTAATGCCGTAAAAAACCGCATGATGTGTGAAGAAATGGTCGGCACCGCCGGACGGGGACAGGGGAGTGTCCGGCGGTGCCTGCAGGCCTCCAAGGCAGGCTGGGGGGACGCACAAGTGAGGCCTGTTTCAATCAGAGCCGTTCCCGACTCCTTTTAAGCCATATAGAGAGCGGCGCTTCCATTTGCAGCCCACACGGCGATGACCGCTGTGAATGTCAGTGCTGCCAACACAATTGATGCCAACCGTTGCATGATGTTTCTTCCTCGCTTCGTCTGGCACTGATATGGGACCGGACAGGATATTTTTCACCCCACACTGTTTCACAAGGGCGTGAAAAACTGTGTTTCCGGCAAAGAAAAACGCCATCCTGACCGGATGGCGTTTCAATATGGCATTGAATTTGCTTCAGATTCAGGCTGCGAGCACACGGGCAAAGACTTCAACTGCCTCGTCAGAATCCTTCTCGCCGCGCGCAGCGAAAACCTTTCCATTCATGGAAATGGCAACGCCGGCATCGGACACATCCGGAGAATTTGCGGCGCGCGCGAACATCGGCACATCGCCGGACATCGCGATGATGGGCTTGCCGTCGCTCAGGAATTTCTCGATCGCAGCTTCGGTGGACTCACTTATACCGTGAGAATTTCCCGGCAGGATGAGCGCACAATAGCCGTCAAAATCCATATCGCCGATGGTTGATGCCGGCACAAAATTGACGTCCTGCCCGGCTTCAGTCCGCCCCGTCAGCATTCCGGTGATATTGGAGACGACGGATATGGCAAAGCCATTCTGCTCAAGCGGGCGGGTGGCCCGGACAAAATCGTCAGCATTGAAATTCTGGGCGGTTATAGCGGCGACACGGCCGATGATCGGTTGGCGTTTGCGGGCAAAGCGGTTCATTAAACTCCTTCTACGCCCGTCACCGTGGTGCGGACGATTTTGATTGCTGATACGTTTGAATACTCTTGAAATAGTGATTGAACGCCAAAAATCAACCTCAGGCGTGATTATAATCCGATAATTTCTCAGTATTGCTTCAGGTTTGATTTTAGAAATGCGGTTGATTTATCATCGTTTCAATCTTATCCAAGCGCATCGTTCCAATCCATCAAACTTCACTAATCAAATACTGTATAAATACAGTTAGAACAGGAGTCGTGTTTTATGTGCGGAATCGCCGGTGATTTGCGGTTTAATGGAAGTAACGCCAATCCTGATGCCTTGCAGACCATGGCCGAAATCATGGCTCCGAGGGGGCCGGACGGCTCGGGCATGGTCGTCCGGGGCGCGGCGGGCCTTGCGCACAGACGGCTGAAAATCATCGACCTGTCTGATGCCGGACAGCAGCCCATGGAAGATGCCGCGCTGGGCCTGACCCTCGCCTTCAATGGTTGTATCTATAACCACAAGGAATTGCGTGCCGAGCTGGAAGGCAAGGGATACGCTTTCTTCTCGACATCTGACACCGAGGTTATTCTCAAGGCCTATCATGCCTGGGGACCGGATTGTGTTCAACGTTTCAACGGTATGTTTGCCTTCGCCATTTGCGAACGCGATAGTGGCCGGACCGTGCTGGCGCGGGACCGGATGGGTATCAAGCCGCTTTATCTTGCCGAAACAGGGGGCGGGCTCCGCTTTGCCTCGTCCCTGCCAGCGCTCTTGGCCGCAGGCGGTATCGACCGGACGATCGATCCGGTTGCCCTGCATCATTATTTCAGTTTCCACTCGGTGGTTCCGGCTCCGCACACCTTGTTCAAAGGGATAGGCAAGCTGCCGCCAGCAACCGTTCTTGTGATTTCAAAAGACGGGACACGAAAGCAGGAAGCCTACTGGCAGCCGGATTATAACCTCCGCGCCGATGAACACTCCCTTTCGGCGGACGATTGGCGGGAGCGGGTCGAGGCCGAATTGAAAGCCGCCGTCCGCAGGCGTCTGGTGGCTGATGTCTCCGTCGGCGTGCTCCTGTCCGGCGGTCTGGATTCCTCCCTGATTGTCGGGCTGCTGGCAGAGGCTGGCGCAACCGGGCTCAATACTTTCTCTATCGGCTTTGAAACCGTGGGAGAGGAGAAGGGGGATGAGTTCGAGTATTCGGACATTGTTGCAAAGCATTTCGGGACCCTCCATCACCAGATCCCGGTCGAGACCTCGCGGGCGCTCCCAGCGCTTGGCCGCGCCATCGGGGCGATGTCCGAACCGATGACCTCGCATGATTGTGTCGGCTTCTATCTGTTGTCAGAAGAGGTCTCCAAACATGTAAAAGTGGTACAGTCCGGTCAGGGCGCGGATGAAATCTTCGCGGGCTATCACTGGTACCCCCCGATGGAGGGGGCGAATGATCCGCTCGCCACCTACAAGGCCGCCTTCTTTGATCGGGACCAGGCGGAAATGGCGCGGCTGATCCCCGCAGGCATACTTGCCGATGATCCATCGACAGAGTTTGTGAAGCGGCATTTTGCCCAAAGCGGCGCGACAGAGCCGGTGGACAAGGCGCTGCGGATCGATTCCCACATCATGCTGGTTGATGATCCGGTCAAGCGGGTCGACAATATGACGATGGCACATGGTCTTGAAGCCCGCGTTCCTTTCCTTGATCACGAACTGGTCGAGATCGCGGCGCGCTGTCCGGCGGATCTGAAACTGGCGGAAGGCGGCAAAGGCATTCTGAAATCCATTGCCCGCGATCATATTCCACATGCCGTCATCGACCGGCCGAAAGGCTATTTCCCGATGCCGGCACTGAAATATCTGCGTGGCCCGTATCTGGAAATGGTCCGTGCCGCTGTGCAGTCCAGGGCCTTCAGGGACCGTGACCTCGTCAATCCGGATTATGTGGAGGAATTGCTGAAAGCTCCCGAAGACCACATCACCCCGCTTCGCGGTTCGAAGCTGTGGCAAATCGGCGTCCTCGCCCTCTGGCTCGAACAACATGACCAAGCGGCCTGACATGTCAGCAGGTGACAAATCCCGCAAGGACCGTCCCGCCAAGGCGCGCCAGCACAGGCTGGAGCGCTTGCGCAAGCAATCGGGCCTGACGCCTCCTCCATCTGCCATACCGGATGCTGCGGAAAAAGGGGAAGGCGTCGCCGTGGAGTGCGGCTGGGGCCGGCTGGTGTTTTGTCAAACCTTTCCTGACAACGAGTCCATCGCCGAGGCCTTGAAGGATGAAGGTGAGGACAGGAGGGATATTGCCGTTTATGTGCGCGATCCGCACGTTCTCCTCGCCATCGCGCCAACCGAATTATTCCTGGATCCCTCTCACACCTACCGGTTGGACCTCAGCGCGTTCAAGGGCGCGAAACACCGGCCAGAAGGCTTCACCATCCGGCGGCTGTCCTCGGCGGCCGACGCGAAAGCAGTCAATCGCATCTATCGCGCCAATCATATGGTGACGGCCGATCCTGACTATGTCTGGAAACGGCGCGATTCCCGTATTATCACGATCTTCGTCGCCGAAGACAATGAGAGCGGCGACATTGTCGGCACCATTACCGGTGTCGATCATGGCCGGGCCTTTAACGATCCCGAAAAGGGCAGTTCGCTCTGGTGTCTGGCAGCGGATCCGAAAGCCCGCTTTCCAAAGATCGGCGAAGCGCTGACTCAGCATCTGGCCGGTCATTTTCAAGCCCGGGGCTGCGCTTTCATGGACCTGTCCGTCCTGCACGATAATGAAGCGGCCATCGGCCTTTATGAGCGGCTGGGTTTCGTCCGCGTGCCCTTCTTTGCCGTAAAGCGCAAGAATCCGATCAATGAGACGCTTTTTACCGGTCCGCCCAAGGAAGACGGGCTGAACATCTATGCCCGTATCATCACGGAGGAGGCGCGGCGCCGGGGCATTGCCACCGAAGTCCTGGATGCCGAGGGCGGCTTTTTCCGCCTGACACATGGCGGACGATCAATCGTCTGCCGGGAATCCCTGTCTGAGCTGACCAGCGCTGTGGCCATGAGCCGGTGCGATGACAAGGCGGTCAGCCGCCGCTTGATGGAAAAGGCCGGTATACCCGTTGCCGAGGCCGTAAATGCAAATGACGATGAGGCTGTGGCCCGATTGCTGGAGCGTGCGGAAAAGGTTGTCGTCAAACCAGTGCGCGGCGAACAGGGCCGCGGCGTCACGGTCGGTATCAGCGACAGAAAAACGCTTGCCCGGGCGATCAGCGCAGCGCGGAAACAATGCCCGGAGGTTCTGGTCGAGACCTGCATGTCCGGGGACGACCTGCGCGTGATCGTCATAGGCGGCAAGGTTGTCGCCGCTGCCTTGCGCAAACGGCCATCCATTGTGGGGGATGGCACGTCTTCTGTCCGCAAGCTGATCATGGGATTGTCGCGCCGGAGGCATGCTGCAACAGGTGGTGAATCGTGTATTCCGCTGGATCGTGAGACCAAACGCTGCGTCAACGATGAGGGCTATTTTTTTGACGATGTGCTACCGGCTGGCAAAACCATAGACGTGCGTAAAACGGCAAATCTGCACACTGGCGGAACCTTGCATGATGTGACAGCCCGTCTTCACCCCGCCATCGCCGCGGCCTCTGTACAAGCAGCGGCTGCGCTTGATATTCCTGTGGGCGGGCTGGATTTCATGGTTGAATCGCCGGCTTCGGAACGGTTTATCTTCATTGAGGCCAATGAGCGTCCCGGCTTGGCCAATCATGAGCCGCAGCCGACGGTCGAGCGGTTTATCGATCTGCTGTTTCCCCAGACTGCACGAAAGGACGACACGGAATGACCCGCCTGCCCGAAATCGATCCGGACTATTTCAAATCGACACTCGAGGCACTCCTCCTCATTCCCAGCCCGTCCGGTTATACGGACGAAATCGCGCGCTGGACGATGAAAGAAATCCAGAACATGGGGATTGAGACCGAGTTGACCCGGCGCGGGGCGATCCGCGCCAGAATTCCCGGTACTGCCGCCCAGCCCGTGCGGGGCGTGATTGCCCATCTCGACACGCTGGGGGCCATTGTGCGTCAGCTGAAAGACAATGGACGGCTGGCCATTGCGCCTATCGGGCATTGGTCATCGCGATTTGCCGAAGGCGCACGCGGAACGCTGTTTTCGGAAAAGGGCACATTCCGCGGAACGATTTTACCGCTCAAGGCCTCCGGCCATGTTTTTGCCGATGAAGTTGATACGCAGCCTGTGAGCTGGAAACAGGTCGAGTTTCGTGTCGACATGCCGTTTTACAGCAAGGACAATGTTGAGCGCGCACATCTGGCGGTGGGTGATATCATTGCCATCGATCCACAGCCGGAATTTTTCGATAATGGCTATATTGTCTCCCGGCATCTGGACGACAAGGCGGGAGTCGCTGCGCTTTTAACAGCGATGAAGGCGTTGAAGGAATCCGGACAAACGCCGGCCGTTGATACGCTGTTCCTGTTCTCTATTACCGAAGAAATCGGATCCGGTGCCTCTTCGATCCTGACCCATGATATCGCCTCAATGGTCGCCATCGATAATGGTGCTGTCGCTGAGGGACAGGGATCAAAGGAAACCGGTGTCACCATTGCCATGGGTGATATGACCGGGCCGTTCGATTTTCATCTGACACGCAAGCTGATTGATCTCTGCCGTAAGCACGATATCCGCCATCAACGCGACCATTTCGAACATTACAGATCGGACAATGCCTCCGCCGTGGAAGGCGGCGCTGACGTGCGCACCGCACTGATCACTTTCGGAATAGACGCCAGCCATGGCTATGAACGCACCCATATGGATGCGCCCTGTTCTGTCGCCCGGCTTGTCGTCGCCTACGTTCTCAGCCCGGTGATTATCTCGCGGGATGCCAAGGCACTGAGTGGGCTGAAAGGCTTCACCGAACAGCCACACGAAGCGGCCAAGGGCTCTACAGGCCGCCGCACGAATTAATGCTCATTCTCTCGACGGATTGGTAACTCTTGATCGTTTAAGGATTCGGGGACGGCGCTTTTGTTAACCAGGAGCGAGCGAGGACAGGCGTTCATGAATCCGTATATCAAAGCCGGAATTGCGGCGAGTTTCCTCTGTTTTTCCAGCAGTTTTGCCCAAGATGCAGGCGGGCCGGTCGTGGCCGCCGTGCTGCCGTCCAGCCGCGCAGTCCAGGTCGGTGATACCGCCACTGCATTTGCCACCATCATCAATGCCGGACAGGCTGAAGCGGTGAATTGCCGCGTGGCATTGTCACCGGGTGGCGAGGCAGCGGGCAGTTTTTCCTTTCAGACAACCGATGCCGCCAATGCGATCACCGGCAGTCCGGATACACCGGTGAACATTGCCGGTGGGGCGGCGCAGAGCTTTGTGTTCGCCTTCACGCCCAGCGCGCCCTATTCTGGCGGTGACCTGCCGCTGGTGTTTGATTGCGACAATACAGACCCGGCCCCGGTCAAAGCCGGTGTGAATTCCTTCTGGCTGTCAGCCTCAACGACAGCCGGGGCAGATATCGTCGCCATTTCAGATACCGGTGCGGCAGTCGGTCTCAATTCACTGCCGGGAGTTGTTGAAACGATTGACCGCCAGAAAAATGGCGCGTTTGTCGTCGCCATCAGCAATGTTGGCGCTGCCGCCAATTTGACCGTGCGGCCGGCCGTGAGCCCGGACGGGCTGACAGTGACGCCGCGTATCTGTCAGACGAATACAGCAACAGGCACCTGTCTTTCTCCGGCCACAGACAGTGTGGATTTCTCCATTGGCGCCAATCAAACGGCCAGTTTTGCCCTCTTTGTGGTGGATGGACTGCCCGTCTCATTTGAACCGGGAGACAACCGGATCTCGGTGAGGTTCGAAGAGGGCGGGGCGCTGCGCGGATCAACCTCTGTGGCGGTGCGGACGCTGATGAGCGCACCGGTTTTGCCAGAAATACCTTATACTTACTCCGATTCCGATATGGACCTGCCCGATTATTATCAGAACGGGCCGGTGGCCGGGGCAGACAATACACCGATAGACAATCACATCACCAATCCCGGCGCGGTGCTGGGCCGTGTGCTGTTTTATGACCGCCGTCTGTCCGCGAACAACACAACTTCCTGCGCGACCTGCCACACGCAAGCGACCGGGTTTTCCGACCCGCTGGAGCGTTCCGAAGGCTTTGCCGGTGGGCTGACCGCGCGGCATTCTCCTGGCCTGTCCAATGCGCGCTACTACGCAAACGGGCATTTTTTCTGGGACGAGCGGTCGGCGACGCTGGAAGATCAGACACTGGCGCCAATCCAGAGCGAAGTCGAGATGGGACTGACGCTGGAAGAAGCCGTGTCACGCATTGACGCCGAGGATTTCTATGATGCCCTGTTTTCCGCCGCCTTCGGTGATACAGAGGTCACAGCGGACCGGATGGCCCGGGCGATGGCTCAATTTGTGCGGTCTTTAACCACGTATCATTCCCGGTTTGACGCGGCACTGGCTGCAGGACCGGTTGGATCAGCGGCCTTCGAGGCGAGTTTCACGCCACAGGAATATCTGGGCCTGCAACTTTTCATGCCGGTGACCGGGTCTCCCATCAACAGTCTGGGATGCGCGGCCTGTCATGGCACTTTGGCGCATATCAGTGATGATGTTCACAATATCGGGCTGGATGATCCTGCGGACCCTGAAGCGGACGCGGGTAACGGACTGGGGGAATTCAAGGCCCCCTCCCTTCGCAATGCCGGTGTCCGTACCCATTTCATGCATGATGGCCGGTTTACAACGCTCGCCGAAGTGATCGAACACTATAATTCAGGCGTCATTGCCAGCCCGGGACTCGATCCACGGCTTCGAAACGGGCGCGGGCAGGCCCAGCGGCTGAACCTGACGGCAGAGGACGCGCAGGCCCTCGAGGCCTTTCTTCACACCCTGACGGACAATGACTTCCTGACCGATCCGCGATTTGCCGATCCGTTTGTTGATTAGGGGATAAAGCGAAAGCGGCAGACCGTCGCTTGCCCAGCATTCGCCCGGCCTTGAGCTGGACACTTCCCCCGCAACGCAATGGTGTTCGTTTTATCGTGAGTGAGCCGGCCCAATGTCGGGCTGATCACCTTCCATCACACTGACAAAGAGTTCCAGTTGTCTTGAAATTTCGGCTTGGACCTGTGGCGGGATGGTGGCCGCATCACGTGCCTGTTGGCGCACATGGTCCGGACACACCACAGCTCCAGCAGCAAGCAGGGCTGTCAGGCCCGCACCTATCAATATCTTCATCTTGCCCCCTCCCCAGACGGCATATTTATTACAGGATTTTCATATTAATGTGTCAATCCCCCTTCGGGTGGTAAGTCTGACTGTCTCCGTCTAGACTTGAATCAAACACTGGAGGCCGACGGTATGACCCATCCCGCCCTGTCCTATCGCCCGCAATTCGATGACCGGGACGCGTGTCTCAATCGCTTCCTTGGCGTCCGTGCAGATACGTTGCGGCTCATTGGCGGCCTGTCGGCGGAAGACATGCAGATTCAGACCATGCCGGATGTCAGCCCGGCAAAATGGCATCTGGCCCATGTCACCTGGTTTTTTGAAACCTTCCTCGCAAAGCCGTATTTGAAGGGCTACAGTGAATTCGATCCCGGCTTCAATTATCTCTACAATTCCTATTATGAGCAGGTCGGCCAGCAATGGCCGCGCGCCAAACGCGGGCTGCTGTCCCGGCCCTCAACGGATACAATCATGGCTTATCGCGCCCATGTGGAGCGCGCGATTTCTGAACTCATCCAGACAGCTCCTGACACTGCCTGGACCCGCATTGCTCCTCTGATCGAGCTCGGCCAGCAACATGAGCGGCAACATCAGGAATTATTGCTGACGGATATCAAGCATGTCCTGTCACAGGCGCCAGAGCCTTATGCGCCGTTTGAAACCCGGCTCGCGGAAGCCCCCGAAGCACCGGCTGCCGCCAATTATATTGAAATCGAGGGCGGGCTCGTCGAGATCGGGGCCAGTCATGCCGATTTTATCTTTGACAATGAATTGCCCCGTCACAAGCGCTGGCAGGAAGACTTCGAAATTGCGGCGCGGCCGGTCTCAAATGCCGAGTTTTGTGAATTTGTCGAGTCGGGAGGGTATGAGGATGCCCGTCTCTGGCTCTCGGATGGCTGGGAATGGAAGCAGCTAAACAACATACAGCATCCGCTATACTGGCGGCATGACGACGGCATGTGGAAAGAATATACGCTGCATGGAATGTCCATATTCCAGCCGGGCTTCCCGGTCTGTCATGTCAGTGCCTACGAGGCGGCGGCCTTCGCCGAATGGAAGGGCGAGCGCCTGCCGACTGAAACCGAGCTGGAAATGCTGGCCAGGCGGTATCCTGCCGAGGGCGTTCTGCTCGGTGATGACAATCGGTATCATCCCGGGAGCCTTACCGGGGCAGGGGAAGCCGAGGCCGTATTCGGCGGTGTGTGGGAGTGGTCATCGAGTGCTTACGAACCCTATCCCGGCTATCATCCGCCGGATGGCGCTGTTGGTGAATATAATGGCAAATTCATGTCCGGACAGCAGGTCTTGCGCGGCGGGTCCTGCGCCACCGAGCGCAACCATATCCGCGCAACCTACCGGAATTTCTTTCCTGCAGAATCACGCTGGCAATTCTCCGGAATCAGGCTGGCCAAGCGCACCCGGCCGGCCAGCTCGCTGCGATCCGCCTAGAGTTTTTACTGATTTCAGGATCAGTAAAAAGCCTCCCCCTCCTTGTTTTGCTGCCCTTTTGAGCCGAGGGAACAGGCTTTTCGCTGAA
>PFFX01000120.1 GCA_002783385.1 Rhodobacterales bacterium CG15_BIG_FIL_POST_REV_8_21_14_020_59_13
CGGCGGATGCCGGTGCGGGCCCGGGTCCGGTCGAGATGGTGGGTGAAAGCATCACCGCCATTGAGGGCAACAAGCCAGTTGGTGGAAGACATTTTCGGGCTCCTTTGTTGTGCTGCACATGCGCCTGCCCGGTCCGCTTGGGAAGTGCGGAAAACTCAAACCTGCCATTTAGTTTTGCATAGCCGAGGACTTTCATTGAAAGCCGCCCCTCGGCGGCGTAGTTTCCGTCCCATGACACATTATCGCGCACAATCTTTCGAGGTGAAGGGCGGCCCGCAACTGGGCCGGGACCACCTGCCGCTGCTCCGTTCGCAACTGGCCGAGGCCGGGCTGGACGGGTTCATCATCCCGCATGAGGATGAATACAATAACGAATACCTGCCCGACTGCGCCGAGCGTCTGGCCTGGGCGACCGGGTTTACCGGTTCGGCCGGCGCAGCGGTTGTGCTGACCGATAAGGCTGCTGTCTTTGTCGATGGCCGCTATACCGTGCAATCGCGCGTGCAGGTGGATCAGGACCTGTTCAGCCTCGAAGACCTCACCGGAGCGGGCCTTGCCTGCTGGCTGGCGAAAAATGCCGTTTCAGGTTCGAAGATCGGTTATGATGCAAAGCTGCACAGCCCGGACGCGCTGGACCGTCTGATGACGGCGGCGCGCAAGGCCGGTGCCGAGCTGGTGGCGGTCGACACCAACCCGATAGATGCCGCTTGGGACGACCGGCCTGCGCCGCCCGTGGCGCCGCTCAGCGCCCACCCTACGGAATTCACCGGCGAGGATCATGCCGGCAAGCGCGCCCGCATCGGTGCGGCCATCGCCGAGGATGGAGCGGAGGCTGCGGCGATTACCGCTCCGGCCTCGATTGCCTGGCTGTTCAATCTGCGCGGCGGTGATGTGATGCGGTCGCCCTTGCCTCTGGGCGCAGCCATCATCCACACCGACGGTACGGCGACCTTCTTTGTGGAGCCGGAAAAGGTGACGGACGAGGTCCGGTCCCATCTGGGCAATGAGGTCTCCCTGCGCCCCGAGAGTGAATTCGAGGCCGGGCTGAAGGAACTTGCCGGCAAGAAGGTCAGCGTCGATCCGGCATCGAGCTCGGCCTGGGTGTTCGATACGCTGAGCGCAGCCGGTGCCACGCCGGTACGCCGCCGCGACCCGGTCGCCCTGCCCAAGGCGATGAAGAATGAAACCGAGCTCAAGGGCGCGGCCGCGGCCCATGTGCGCGACGGCGCGGCTCTCTCCCGTTTTCTGCACTGGCTGGATACAGAGGCCCAGTCGGGCGGGGTTGACGAGATCACTGCGGCGCAGAAACTGGCCAGCCTGCGCGGCGAGCTTGCCGAGTTGCGCGACCTCTCCTTTGATACGATTTCCGGCTATGGCGCGAACGGAGCCCTGCCCCATTACCGCGTGTCGGAGGCCTCCAACCTGATGCTGTCGCCAGGCTCGCTCTATCTGGTAGATTCGGGCGGCCAGTATCCGGACGGCACGACGGACGTCACCCGGACCGTACCGATCGGCGAGCCGACCGCGGAAATGCGGACCCGTTTCACACAGGTTCTCAAAGGCCATATCGGTCTGGCCAGAGTGCGCTTTCCAAAGGGCACGACGGGTGGTCAGCTGGATATTCTGGCGCGTCTACCACTTTACATGGCGGGGCTGGATTATGGGCATGGCACCGGCCACGGCGTCGGCAGTTTCCTCGGCGTGCATGAGGGCCCGCAACGCATCGCCAAGGCGGGCTCGGACGAGCCTTTGCAGCCGGGCATGATCTGCTCCAACGAGCCGGGCTTCTACAAGGAAGGCGAATTCGGCATCCGCATCGAAAACCTGATCTATGTCACCGAACCGGAACCCATTGAGGGCGGCGAGATCGACATGATGGGCTTTGAAAACCTGACCTGGGCACCACTGCACAAGGCGCTGATCGACACGCATTTGCTGACACCGCAGGAAATGGCGTGGGTGGACACCTATCATGCCGGTGTACGCGAACGGATCCTGCCGCTGCTCCACGGTGATGCCGCCAGCTGGCTGATCCGCGCCTGCGAGCCGCTCTCCGGTGCCACGCCCTGATGCGGGTTTTCGCGGTTTTTCTGATCGCGCTTTTGACAGCCGGTTGTTTTTATTCGGAGGAAGAACTGATTTCACAACGTCTGGCGGGGGAACCGCTGGAGGCGGGCTATTATGTCCATGCGCCGGTCGATCCGGAAAGCGGTGTGGAATGGGCCGGAGCGACCTGGGAAGGCGAAATTCGGCGCGGGCGGCGCATGCGCTATTATTCACGCGCCGACAATTTCCCGCACAATAATGCGCGCTTCCGGTCCATGGGGGCGAATGTGTGGCTGGCGCAAGTGCCGGCCCGCGATGGTCCGAAAGCCTATTCCTACGGCCTGCTCTGGGTCTATCAGGGCGGCGTGATTGCTTATCACATTCCCGATTGTTCCGAACTCGAAGCGGCAGTGCGCGACGAGATCGGCGTGACGCCGGACGCGGAAGGCCTGTGCAAGGTGGACGATCTCGGCACGCTGGAAAGCGCGATGAGCGCCTATCTCACCCTTTTCGAGGGCGAGGATATGCGCATTGACGGGATATATCGAAGGGTTGGGGATTAAACTCAGCCTTTACGATTATTTCCCTCGCCCCTTCAGGGGGAGAGGGTAGGGTGAGGGGGTGAGACATCCCCACCGCGATAGAGCCCGCAAACTCAGGCGCGAGCAGACAGATGCAGAAGGCAAGCTCTGGTATCTGCTGAGAAATCGCAATCTGGCGGGACGGAAATTCAAGCGGCAATTGCCGATTGGCCCCTATATTGCCGACTTCGCTTGTGTCGAGCTGAAACTCATCGTCGAGGCGGATGGCGGGCAGCACGCTGATCAAAAGGCGTATGATGAAAAGCGCACCGAATGGCTGGAATCCCGGGGCTGGCGGGTGCTTCGCTTCTGGAACAATGACATCCTGACCAATATCGAAGGCGTTTCCGAAACGCTGCTCGAAGCCATCCGGTATCTGGAAAGAAACCCCTCACCCTCGAAACCGGATCATTGATCCGGTGTCTCTGCCCTCTCCCCGCAAACGGGGAGAGGGGAAAAGCAGCTACCCCCCGACCATCTTGAACCACTCATCTTCGGTGAGGGTCTGCACGCCCAGCTCGTTGGCCTTTTTCAGCTTCGAGCCGGCCCCCGGCCCCGCGACCAGAATATCCGTTTTCGCCGAGACCGAGCCGGAGACTTTCGCACCGAGGGACTGGGCCTTTGCCTTGGCTTCGTCGCGGGTCATGCGTTCCAGCGAACCCGTGAAGACGATGGTCTTGCCGGCCAAAAGACCAGTATCTGCTATGGGCAACTCTACCTTTGGCTTCGGAACCCTTGATAATCCGGTAGAACTACAAGGCCGATATCCAGTTTGGTCGAGTAAACCGGGCGAAATTTGTAGCAAAGGCGCGGCCTCAAAGAAGCTCGGTACCTCCTTGGATTCTGCAATCCTGATCGACACTTCGGCACAAGCACGCGCATCTTCTGCGGCATCATGGTGAATGAGATCAATTCCAAGAAATTCGCACACACGATTAAGCTTTGCAGAGCCAATCTGGGGCCAATTCCGTTGCGCTCCTTTCATTGTACAAAGATATGAGAATTGCGGAAACGGCATATTGTAGATTTCACAGGTTGCCCGAATTACACTCATATCGAAGGATGCATTGTGCGCTAAAACAACATTCCCATGTAGGCGGTCAGCAAATTCTTCCCACAACTCGGGAAATTCCGGTGCGTCTTCGACCGTCTCCGGACGTATGCCGTGTATTCCAATATTGAAACCGTTGAAACGCATTTCAGGCGGTCGAATGTAGCGATGTTCAAAATCGATGATGCGGCCATCCTCAATCCACGCAAAACCAACTGAGCAAGGGCTTCCCCGATGCTCGTTTGCTGTCTCGAAATCAATAGCTGCAAGTTTCATAATTTTCCTCTGCGGGAAACTAAACACTATCTAGCATTGAAATCCATTCGTCTTCACTAAGTATAATAATTCCTAAGGACTTTGCTTTTTCAAGCTTGCTACCTGCTCCTGGCCCCGCCACAAGAAAGTCTGTATTTTTTGACACCGAGCCAGCAACTTTTGCTCCTAATTCCTGAGCTCTTGCTTTTGCCTCGTCCCGAGAGAATCTTTCTAGCCCTCCCGTAAATACAACTGTTTTGCCGAATATTTGAGAATCATTATTCTTGGCGGATTCGATAGGCTGGATTGTAATTATGCTAGCCAACTCATGGACAATTTTCGAATTTTCAGGCTCGCTAAAAAAGTCAATTAAGGACTCGGCGACCGTATCACCCAATCCATCTGATTGCGTCAAAAACTCATATGCTTGGTCGGCATCATCAATAAGACCAGACTGTAAGAGTTCATTCAACTCGCACGGTTCCTCAAACCGCTTGATGAGGGATGCCCGAGCGCCCGTCGGTATATCAGCGGTCTTTAATTCGCTCTCAAAAGCCGAGTCTATACCCGAGGGCCACGCTGGATGCTTTTTGCTATGTGAGACTATTTTCTCAATAGCTGTTGGACCCACATTTTGTAGTGCCTTGAGTTCCAGGTGCAAGGAAATGAATGGAGAAGCGCGATGAACACATGTCTCCAATGCTTCTATGTCTTTAAATTGTTGCGCCAATATCCGTGCGGTTTCCTCGCCGACATGCCTAATCCCCAATCCGAAAATAAGTTTGTCTAGACGGACGGATTTTCTTTCCCTGATCGCCGTGAATAGGTTTTCCAATCCAAGGAATCCACGCTGATCATCGGCAACGGTTTTCTTGGCCTTGTTTTTGCGTTTTTTTGCTAGCTCCTTACGATGCTCGATCAGAATATCTTCTGCTTCGGTACGGCGACTTTCGAGACGATAGATATCAGCCGGTGAACGCATTATGCCGCCTTTAAAGAAGATGCTGGCGTATTCTTCGCCAAATCCTTCAATATCAACCGCTTTCCTTGAAACGAAATGCCGAATTCGTTCAACAATTTGTGCAGGGCAAATCAGGCCACCAGTGCAACGCCGAACTGCTAGTGTTCTGCCTGTTTGTTCGTCATGCTCACGAACTGCATGGCTTCCACACTCCGGACACCTCTCTGGAAATACAAATGGTATGGCCCCCTCCGGCCGCAAATCCAGTATCACCTCCACGATCTGCGGGATGACATCGCCGGCGCGCTGGATCACCACCGTGTCGCCTATGCGAATATCCTTGCGGGCGATCTCGTCTTCATTGTGCAGGGTGGCGTTGGAGACGACGACGCCGCCGACGGTGACCGGCTCCAGCTTGGCAACCGGTGTAAGTGCGCCCGTGCGCCCGACCTGGATCTCGATATTGTTGAGAATCGTCGTGGCGCGTTCTGCCGGAAATTTGTGCGCGATGGCCCAGCGCGGTGCCCGGGCGACCTGCCCCAGACGTTCCTGATAATCCAGCCGGTCGACCTTGTAGACCACCCCGTCAATATCATAGTCGAGGGTTGCCCGGCGCTTTTCGATATCGCGATATGAGGCCAGCAATTCCGCCACCTCGCCGGTGACGATCATTTCCGGATTGATGGCAAAGCCGAGCTGCCTGAGCCGTTGCACGGCATCAAACTGGGTGTCCGCCAGCGGCGCGCTGACCTCGCCCCAGGCATAAGCGAAGAATTTCAGCGAGCGCGAAGCGGTGATCGCCGGGTCAAGCTGGCGCAGCGAACCGGCGGCAGCATTGCGGGGATTCTTGTATTCCGGCTTGCCGGTCTCGCGCTGGCGCTCATTCAGCGCCGCGAATTCGGCATGACTCATATAGACCTCGCCGCGCACCTCCAGCACGTCCGGCACATCGCCTTCTATCCGGTGGGGAATATCCTTCAGCGTCTTGAGATTGGCGGTGATGTTCTCTCCGGTCTCGCCATCGCCGCGTGTGGCTCCCAGCACCAGTTCGCCCTCCTCATAACGCAGGCTGGCCGACAGGCCATCGATCTTGGGTTCGGCGGTAAACCGCACCTCATCCGCTTCTCCCAGTCCCAGAAACCGCCGGACGCGGGCGATGAAGCCGGCCACATCCCCGTCATTGAAGGCATTGCCGAGCGACAGCATGGGCCGGGCATGGCGTACTTCACCGAATTTGCCGGACGGGACCGCCCCGAGTGTCTGGGTCGGACTGTCCGTACGGACCAGCGCGGGGAAACGCGCCTCGATGGCCTCCAGCCGCTGGCGCAGGGCGTCGTAGGCAGCATCGGAAATCTTCGGCGCATCGTCCTGATAATAGGCGCGGTCATGCTTGCGGATCTCCGCCGTCAGGCGGGTGACCTCGGCATCCGCCTCATCCGTAGTCAGATCACCGACATCCTTGAGCGCGCTCATTTTGCCCCCATCAATTCATCCGCCTGGGCCCGCGCGGCGTCCGTGACATTCTCGCCTGACAACATGCGGGCGATTTCCTCGCGGCGCTCATTGCCTTTGAGCGGCCTCAGGGTAGTGCGGACCCTGCCCTTGCCGTCTTCGGCTTTCTCGATCTTCCAGTGATGGTCGGCGATGGCCGCGACTTGTGGTGAGTGTGTCACGACCAGGGTCTGGCCGGTTTCTGCGAGGCGTTTGAGCCGCTTTCCGACCGCGGCGGCGACGGCACCGCCAACGCCCTGATCGACCTCGTCAAAGATGAGTGTCAGGCCGTCCTCGCCGCCCGAAAGGCTGACCTTGATGGCCAGGGCAAAACGCGCGAGTTCACCGCCTGAGGCGATCTTGTCGAGCGGGCCAAAGGGCGAGCCGGGATTGGTCATGACTTCAAAAGCGATTCGGTCACGGCCATTTGGCCCGGACCGCTCCGGATCCGTCTCGATCGCGACCCGGAATTGCGCCTTGTCCAGTTTGAGCGGCGGCAGTTCGGTGATCACAGCTTTGGCCAGGGCCTTGCCAGCCTTTTCGCGGGACGTTGTCAGCCGGTTAGCGGAAGTCTCATAGCTGGCTTCAGCAGCTTTCAGGGCCTTTTGCGCCTCCTTGACGCGATCATCTGCATTCTCGATCGTATCCAGCTTCCCGGCGAGGTCCGTGCGCAGATCCGGCAGATCATTGACCGTCACATCATGCTTGCGGGCGGCGGCGCGTAATGCGAACAACCGTTCCTCCACTTCGTTCAGACGGCCGGGTTCTATTTCGAAGGTCCCGGCCGCATCGGCCAGCGCATCTTCGGCTTCAGTAAATTCGATCAGCGCGCGGTCGAGGGCGCTCGTCGCCCTGTCGAGCGCGATACGGGCGGCACCCGCGCTGCCATCATCGCCCTCACCAAGCGCGGCGCGTACTTTTTCCATGCCCCGAAGCGCGCCATTCAATCGCGCCGAAAGTCCGCCGTCGGCTTCCAGCGCATTACGGGCTTCATCCAGCTCACCAAGCGCCTGTTCGGCATTCTGGAGAAACTTGCGTTCTTCAGCGAGCACCGCTTCCTCACCGCGAAGCGGTTCGAGAGCGTCGAGTTCTTCAAGGGAATGACGCAGGAAAGCTTCCTGTTCGGCAGCTGTCTTTCGGCTGTCTTCCAGTGTCTGTAACCGGCCGCGCGCCTCACTGAGCTGTTTCCAGTTTGCCGCAACAGCCTCCCGGTCTTTGCCATTGTTTGCAAACTCATCCAGCAATCCGCGATGGGTTTTGGGGTCCAGCAAGCCCCGTCCGTCATGCTGGCCATGAACTTCAACAAGAGTCTCGCCGATCCGCCGCAGCAGGCCGACACTGGCCGGTTGATCATTGATCCAGGCCTGACTGCGCCCATCTGCGGTGACACGGCGGCGCAGGATCAGCCCTTCACCGGGCTCAAAAACTATGCCGGCCTCGTTCAGGAGGCCGCCTATGGCGTGTCCATTCTGGATATGAAAAGTTGCAGCGGCACTGCCATCGTCATGACCGGCGCTGACCTGTGCCCGGTCTGCGCGTTCACCGGCAGCAAGGCCAAGCGCTCCGAGAAGGATGGATTTGCCGGCACCGGTTTCCCCGGTGAGGGCGCACAGCCCTGCGTCAAACTCCGCGTCCAGCGCATCGATGAGAACGATATTTCTGACCGAGAGAGCTGTCAGCATCCGGCAAACGCCCTAGCCGAACAGCCGGTCCATGGCCCGCTGCCAGTAGGACGGGTTGTCCGGATGCAGATCCGGGTTCGGGATGGCAATGCCTTCCTCGGTCAGCAGACGATA
This sequence comes from Rhodobacterales bacterium CG15_BIG_FIL_POST_REV_8_21_14_020_59_13, assembly GCA_002783385.1. Classification (GTDB taxonomy): domain Bacteria; phylum Pseudomonadota; class Alphaproteobacteria; order Caulobacterales; family Maricaulaceae; genus Hyphobacterium. The sequence continues at coordinate 8,182 of PFFX01000120.1, forward strand.
GGTGTCTTCATACCATGAGCTGCCGGGAAAATTATGCCCTAGCACGGCAGCAACTTGCGTGGCTTCCTGATCGACACCCAGCGCGACATAGGATTCGACAATACGGTGAAGGGCTTCCGGCGTATGTGTGGTCGTTTCGAAATTCTGAAGCACGTTGCGGAACCGGTTGATCGCCGCAAGATAGAAACCGCGGCGCAGATACCAGCGGCCAATCGACATTTCCTTGCCCGCAAGGTGGTCGCGCGTCATGTCGATTTTCAGGCGGGCATCCTGTGCATAGCGCGATTCCGGATAGCGGCGGACGACCTGCTGAAGCGCGTTCAGCGCATTGACGGTCGCTTGCTGATCGCGGCCGACATCGATGATTTGCTCATAATGGCTGATTGCCACCAGATAATAGGCATAGGGTGCACTGCGATTCCCGGGATGCAGAGCGATGAAGCGCTCGGCATCGGAGATTGCCTCATCATAATTGCCGGCTTGATAATTGGCATAGGCGGCCATCAGCATGGCTCGCCGTGCCCATTCCGAATAGGGGTGCTGGCGCTCGACCTCATCAAACTGGTCCGCGGCATCCGACCAGCGGCGCCCTTCCAGACGTTCAACACCCGCCGCATAGATCGCCTCGACCTCGCGTTCAACATAGACCGTCGATTCCGAAATCCGGCGGGACTGGCACGCCGTCACAGTTGCGGCTGCCATCAACACAATCAGAGAACGCGTCAGAAAAGTCATAATTGCTCCGCGCAAAGGCCGACCGACCCGGCAGGGTCACTCAATTTGATGTGAGTTGTAGCGCATGGAAACCGGCGTTGAAAGCGCTGGTTCAGCCCTCCAGTGAAGCAGCTTCCAGGCGGGCGTCCATATCTGCGTATGAGACCATTTTCCAGGCAGACTTATCGGCCAGGAGCGCCCGTACAGCGGCGACATTCAGCGCATGCCCCGGCTGATGGGCGAAATAGCGGCCAAAGACCGGCGCGCCGGCAAGTGACAGATCCCCCAGCGCATCCAGCGCCTTGTGGCGGGCGAACTCGTCGGCGAAACGCAAGCCTTCGGGATTGGCAATTCCGGAATCATCTATCACAACCGCGTTGTCCATGGATCCGCCCAGAGCCAGGCCGGCGGCGTGCATGGCCTCGACATCCTTGCGGAAGCCAAAGGTGCGGGCGGCGGCGACATCATTGGCAAAAATACGGTCGGAAATGTCAAAAGCGTACCGCTGGCGGCCAACCGTGGGGTGCGGGAAGGAAATTTCGACATCAATCGCCGGCTTGATCGACGGAAGGAAAGTTGCGGTGCGGCCCTGCATCTCGATCGAAACCGGTTTCAGAATGCGGATAACGCGCAACGGCGCGGCAGTCTCTTTCAGGCCCGCCTGCCGGATCAACTCAACGAAAGGTGCGGCCGATCCATCCATGGCCGGCGTTTCCGGTCCATCAATCTCGATAATGGCATCGTTCACACCCAGACCGGCCAGCGCCGACATGAGGTGCTCGACCGTTGCAACGCTGGCTCCAGCCTCATTGGCAATCGTGGTGCCAAGGCGGACCGTCGAGACATTGTCGACATGTGCCGCTATGCGATTGTCACCGGTCAAATCTGTGCGGATAAAATGAATGCCGGTGCCGGGCGATGCCGGCTTCAACACCATGCGGACGTGTTCACCGGAATGGAGGCCGACGCCTGCACAAACCGATACGGCTGCCAATGTCTTCCGGTAACTCACGCCCACCACCCTTCAGAACGCCCGGCTGGCCAATTACGGCAAAGCACAAAGCGCAGATTTCCTCAAGGGTTGTCCTAAAGACCGCGATACCAAGCCGCAATAAAAGCATTGTTGCAGTTTGTTACGTGCTCTGATGTGGAGTCAGTTTGCCTGACGGCGCAAGAAGGCAGGAATTTCCAGATCAGTATCCTCGCCCTCTTCACCGAAGAGGTCGCCTGTTGCCGGGCGGCTGGAGCGCGGCTGTTGTTCAGACGGATGATCAGCCTGACGCGGTGAGGTCTTGGGTAAAGGTGCCATGGGCCGCTTGCGGCGTCCGAACAGGGAGAAGGCAGACTTGCGTTCTTCTTCGGGCTCGCCGCTGATTTCCTCACGCTCAGGCGTGCGGGATACATAAGGTTGTTCAGCCGCAGGGCGCAAGCGTTCAGCCTCGGCCGCCACACGCTCCTGATCGCGGATCACCTGTGGCCGCGCATCCTGATCCATATAGGGATCGGCCTCGAATTCTGCGGCAATCGGGTCAGGTTGACGCTCGATTACCGGCTCCCGCCGCTCGGGCTGTGGCGCGGGACGGTATTCCGTCTTTTCTTCATGCAGACGGCGAACCAGCGGGCCCTGGCGCTCGGCAGCGGCAGGCGCCTGTTTGCCGGGACGTTCACCAAACCCCTCGCGTTTCCAGGGCAGAATACCTGCATGCGGGTCGGCCGCTGCAGCAGAAGCGCGAGACTGTGCACGGCGCGGGTCTTGCGCGACCTGACATTCCGCATCAATTCCGGTAGCGACCACGGATACGCGAATCGTGCCTTCCAGCGCTTCATCGAAGGTTGATCCGACGATGATGTTTGCATCCGGATCGACCTGATTACGGATCTCGTTGGCGGCTTCATCGACCTCGTAAAGAGTCATGTCATAGCCGCCGGTAATATTGATCAGGACACCGGTTGCGCCGTCCAGTGAAACATCGTCGAGCAGCGGGTTGGCAATGGCGGCATGCGCAGCTTCGGTGGCACGCTTCTCGCCCGAGGCCTCACCCGTTCCCATCATCGCCTTGCCCATCTCGTTCATCACAGCGCGGACGTCGGCAAAGTCGAGATTGATCAGGCCGGGCATGACCATCAAATCGGTTATTCCCCGGACGCCGGAATGAAGCACGTCGTCCGCCATCTGGAACGCTTCAGCAAAAGTGGTTTTTTCGGTCGCGATGCGGAACAGATTCTGGTTCGGGATCACGATCAGCGTGTCCACATGCTCCTGAAGCTGCTCGATCCCGGCATCGGCAATGCGCATACGGCGCGAGCCTTCAAACTGGAAGGGCTTGGTGACAACCCCAACGGTGAGAATGCCCTGTTCACGTGCCGCACGGGCAATCACAGGCGCTGCGCCGGTTCCTGTGCCGCCGCCCATGCCCGCAGTGATGAACACCATGTGGGCACCAGACAGGTGTTCCATGATTTCCGCCAGGGAGTCTTCGGCAGCCTGTTCCCCGATTTCGGGCCGGGCGCCAGCGCCAAGCCCTTCGGTGATCGCTGCGCCCATCTGGACCCGCCGTTCGGTTTTCGACCGGGTCAAGGCCTGCGCATCGGTATTGGCAACCGCAAAATCGACACCCTCAAGCTGGGATTCGATCATGTTGTTGACGGCATTTCCACCAGCGCCGCCGACACCGAAGACTAGGATGCGGGGGCGAAGCTCTGTGGTTTCGGGAACAGAAATATTCAGGGGCATGGCCGCTCCGTAAAGGAAGCCTCAAGGTTAACACGGGATTCGCAATCAATGTCTGCCCGTAGCCATTAATTGCGGGTTAAATCCACAGGATTCTTTGCGGATTTGCCTAGAAACTTTCAGCCAACCACCGCCAGACCGTGATACGTTGCGGTTGGGCCGGGCGTGCGTTGCGTTTGGCGCGGGCCACATTCAGCTTGGGAGGGCCGGAAATGGCTTCTGCAGCGCCGCGTGTTTCGCGCAGAATGATGCCGGAGACCACAGAGAAACCCGGCCCGCTGACCGCATCGCCGAGACCGGACACGCTGTGCGGCTGGGCCAGGCGTGCCGAATGCCCGAACACACGGGCGGCGATCTCCTTTGCACCCGGCAATTGTGCAGCGGCGCCTGTCAGAACGATCCGGTGATTGTGATCCAGGCGGCCATTCACATTCAGCTTGTCGCGAAGCAATTCGAATATTTCATCGAGACGCGGCCGGATGATGGAATTGAGCATGGAGCGCGGAGCCGCATTCATGCGGTCTCCATCGCCGGCGACCGGTGGCACTTCGATCATCTGCCGGTCATCGCTGGGGCTTTCCAAAGCGGAGCCATACAGGATTTTGATGCGCTCGGCGGATGATAGCGGCGTCTGGAGACCGCGCGCCAGGTCGCTGGTGACGTGCCGCCCCCCGACCGGAACGGCGGAAAGCCGCGCCAGACTTCCGGATGCAAATACGGCCGCAGACGTGGTTTCCGCGCCCATATCGATCAGGGTGGCGCCAAGCTCGATTTCGTCATCGGTCAGTGCTGCCAGCCCGGCCGCGTAGGGCGAAGCGATCACGGCTTTCAAATCGAGGTGGCAGCCTTCGATGCAGGTCAGCAAATTCCTTAGCGGACCAAGGGGGGCGGTCACGATATGCATGTTGACAGCAAGATTGCGCCCATACATGCCGCGCGGATCGCTGACTTCGTCCTGACCATCAACGACCCATGAAACAGCGATGGCGTGGAGAATGACGTCGTTCGGGCGCTGGCATTCAGCAATAGCTGCATCCTGCAGACGGCGCATGTCGCGTTCGGTAATCTCGCCGCGCGCGATCGGGGATTCGAGTGTGATCCCCTCACCTCTGGCACGCGCCGCGGTCAGTGCCACACTGACCTGACTGACTGCAACACCGGCCATACGCTCGGCGCGCTGCACGGTTTCGCGGATGTTGGCACGGGCCTGCTCGAGGTCGGCAATGACACCGCCTCTCATGCCGCGGGAAGATTGATGCCCGACGCCGATGATGCGCGGCCGCGGGCCTTCCGCAGTCTGTTCCGTGCGCGAGATAAAACACACGGTTTTTGACGAGCCGAGGTCCAGAGCTGCGCAAATCCCCGGCTTGGCCTGCCCGGCGGATTTGGGCTTGTTGCTGGTGAAAAAGGGGAAGGTGCTCACGCTTCGCGTTCCCCCATGCCGGCGGCGCGGGCCCGTTCCGGACGGGCACGGACAATCATGTCACCGGGCTGGCGCAGATCAATACTCTCGGCATCCAGACGCAACACCCCGCGCTCGGAATGCATGGCGGAGAGCAGAGCCAGCGCAGCCCCCACTTCACTCTCCGGCAGTTTGATATCCAGACCATTGCTGAGGCGCAGATTCCAGCGCCGGTCGCCGACGCGGACCATGGCCGATACGCGGCTTTCGATTTCCTCATAATGCTCGAGCATCCCGATCAGCAATCCAGCCTCTTCATTGGCCCCATACCCCACGACCAACGGCAGATCCGGCCAGTCATTGGCGTCGGCTTCGCCCAGAACAGCGCCATCCTGATCAATGACATGGATATCGCCTTCAATCTGCCAGAGCGCGAATTCGGCGCGGGGCTCGATGACAATGGCGATGCGGTCCGGCCAAAGGCGAACAATGCTGGCATCACGCACCCAGGCCAGTGCCTCGACTTCGGTCCGGGCGGTGTCAGGATTGAAATCCAGCATCGGCTGTCCGCGGAAAACCGAAATCGTTGCAGCGGCTTCGGCAGCCTGTTCAGGCTCAACGCCTGAGACCTCGATCCGGTCAATGGCAAGTCCCATGGCGGCGGTCCGGTTGGCGGCCATGCGCTGTGCCGCAGCCCCCAGATCCTCCAGCCCGCCAAAAATAAAGAAGCCACCAAGAATGAGAATGACAAGGACGGCAGCGAGACCGGCAACCAGGCGTGCGGCATTGGCGGCGCTGTAACGCGCACCGCGAAGCCGGGCTTCCACCCAGTTACGAAAACGCCGCGGCGCGGACGCTGCGGCGGTTTGCTTCCGGGGTGATTTGCGCCGGGCCGGCTTTCGCCGAGCCGGAGCGCGTGTCACCTTGGACATGACGCATCCTCCGCCATCCACTGAACGAGATCGTCAAATTCAATCCCGCTCCACGCCGCCTGTTCGGGGGCGAGGGAAGTCGGAGTCATGCCCGGTTGGGTGTTAATTTCGAGTAACCATAGCGGTTCAGATGCTGATTCATCATAGCGGAAGTCGGACCGGGTCAGGCCGCGACACCCCATGGCGTCGTGAGCGATCAAGGCGAGGCGTTTGGCCTCCTCCTCGATAGCCTTTGGAATCCTTGCCGGAATCTCGTGAACCGAGCCGCCGGCCGCGTATTTGGCTTCATAATCATAGAAGCGGGTTTTCGGGATAATTTCGGTGACCGCCAGCGCGCGGTCGCCCAATACCGCAACGGTCAGCTCACGGCCGGGGATAAATTTCTCGATCAGGATTTCGCTGCCGAGCTCCCAATCCGGATCCGCCAGCTCCGCCGGAGGCCGGTTTGTTCCCTCCTGCACGATGAACACTCCCACGGAGGAGCCTTGCGCGTTCGGCTTGGCAACATAGGGCGGTTCCATCGCGTGCTCTTTGGCCGCCTCGTAACGATCGACCAGTTTACCTTCCGGGCATTTTGCACCGAAGGCCTCCAGCACTGCTTTTGCCCGCTGCTTGTCCATGGCCAGGGCCGAGGCGAGCACGCCGGAATGAGTGTAAGGCGCGCCATAATGTTCGAGGAGACCTTGCACCTTGCCGTCTTCTCCCCACTCGCCATGGAGAGCGTTGAAAACGACATGGGGTGCGGCTTCGGAAAGCTGTTTGGCCAGTTCACGAGTGGGGTCGATCTCGACCACATCCCAGCCTTTACGGCGGAGCGCTTCGGCACAGGCCTTGCCCGAGATGAGCGAAACAGGGCGTTCGGCAGACATGCCGCCAAGCAGGACGGCGATGCGTTTGGTCATTCAGTTTTCTCCACACCAATCCGGCGGACTTCCCAGTGAAGGTCGATGCCGGTGGCAGACTTGATATCGGCGCGCGCGCCTTCGCCCACGGCTTCAAGATCCGCGGCGGTGGCGGTGCCGTCATTGATCAGAAAGTTGGCGTGCTGTTCGGAAAACCGTGCACCGCCAATGCGCTTGCCCCGCCAGCCGGTCTGGTCGATCAGCTTCCACGCCTTGCGTTGATCCGGCGTCCCTGGCGGGTCCGGATTCTTGAAGGTCGAGCCGGAGGTTTTTTCGCGGATCGGCTGGGTCGTTTCCCGGCGAGCCGTGATTTCATCCATCCGCGCGGTTATGCTGGTAGGGTCGTCAGGCGTGCCTTCAAAAGTCGCTTCCACAAAGATCCAGTCTTCTGGTGCTTCAGAATGGCGGTAGGCATACCCCAGCTCTTCCGGTTTTATGATCATGCGGCGTCCCGAACGGTCGAGGGCGACGGCTTCAACCAGAATATCTTTCGTTTCGGTGCCATAACAGCCCGCATTCATCCGGATCGCGCCGCCAATCGCGCCGGGGACGCCGGTGAAGAATTCGAGCCCTGCAATGCCGGCTTTTGCGGCCGTTGCCGCGACTTTCCTGTCCAGAGCCGCGGCCCCGGCTTTCACGCGTGTCGGGCTGATCGACTCGACCTTGCCGAAGGGTGCGGTCAGGCGAATGACCACGCCCGGAACGCCGCCATCGCGCACCAGCGTATTTGATCCCGCCCCGAGGATGTGGACCGGGATGTCATCGGGCGTTTCTGCGAGGAATCGCGCGAGATCGGCCTCGTCCGCAGGCAGGAAAAGCACTTGCGCCGGTCCCCCGACCCGCAGCCAGGTCATGCCGGCGAGCGGCGCGTTCTCCAGATATTTTCCGCGAACGGGCGGGAGTGCCGTGAGCAGGGTCAATAATCTGCCCCCTCACCCTTCGCGCTGACGCGCTCTTCCCTCTCCCTCAAGGGAGAGGGAAAGAAAGTCGGCCCTGCAAGAGGGCGGCTTTCGAGGGTGAGGGGGGAATTCCTCATCCCAACCCTTCCAGTTCATCTGGCAGCGCATAGGCCCAGGTGGTGATGTCTCCCGCGCCCAGACAGATGATGACATCTCCTTCCCCCGCCCGTTCGGCGATGGATCGGGCGACAGTTTCGCGGCTGGTGATGTGGGCATCACGATGGCCGTGAGCGCGCAGGCCTTCAACCAGATGTGCGGCATCCGCGCCTTCAATCGGAGTTTCTCCCGCCTCGTAAACTGGCGCAATGAAAACGGTATCGGCATCGTTGAAGCAGGTGCAAAACTCCTCGAACAAATCATGCAGACGGGTGTAGCGGTGCGGTTGGGCGACGGCGATGACCTTGCCCTTGCTGGCCTGCCGGGCAGCTTTCAGAACCGCCGCGATCTCGACCGGGTGATGACCATAATCGTCAATGATATCGGTGCCATTCCAGCTGCCGGTTTTTGTAAAGCGCCGCTTGACGCCTCCAAAGCCCTGTAGCGCAGATTTCGTTGCCTCCTCTGATGCCCCGAGTTCGCGGGCGACCGCGATGGCTGACAAAGTATTGAGCACGTTGTGCTCGCCCATCATCGGCAGGAAAACACCGTCCCAGCGCTCGGAATGCCCATTTTCACGGAAGACGACATCAAAGCGCGAGCCCTCCGGCGACATTTCCAGATTCTCCCCACGCAAATCGGCTTGCGGATTGAAACCGTAAGTGATGACGCGGCGGTCAGTGACTTTGGATGCCAGGCTCTGGACTTCAGGATGATCGGTGCAGAGTACGGCAAATCCATAAAAAGGCAGACCTTCGACAAACTGCCGGAAGGCGAACCGGAGCGTGTCGATGTCGCCATAATGCTCCATATGCTCGGGATCGATATTGGTGACAATACCGATTGTGGCACGCAGCTTCAGGAAGGAGCCATCACTCTCGTCAGCCTCGACCGCCATCCAGTCACCTTCGCCCATTTTGGCGTTGGATCCATAGGAAGAAATGATGCCGCCATTGATGACGGTGGGGTCCAGACCTGCTGCGTCCATCAAAGCGGCGACAAGCGATGTGGTGGTCGTTTTTCCGTGAGTTCCTGCGACGGCCACCGAGTATTTGAGCCGCATCAGCTCGGCCAGCATTTCAGCCCTCCGGACCACCGGGATTTTCTTTTCCCGCGCAGCGATCAGTTCGGGATTGCCGGGCTTGATGGCCGTTGACACAACGAGCGCGCCCGCCCCGTTCACATTTTCAGCTTCGTGGCCGATATATATCATCGCGCCTTTGTCGCGCAGGCGCGCGACATTCGGGTTTTCCTTGATGTCGGAGCCCTGAACCGTGTAGCCGAGAGTGAGCATCACTTCCGCGATACCGCTCATGCCAATGCCGCCAATGCCGACAAAATGGATGGGACCAACGCGGACGGGCAGGCTTTTGCGAGGCATTCGGTCAGTGTCCTTGTTCAAGCGAGATCAGCGCATCTGCAAAAAGCGAACCGGCATCGGGCCGGCCCAATGATCGCGCCTTTGCCGCGCGGCCGGTCAGCTCGGCATGATTGGCCAGACGCACTTCCAGCAGGGCAGCCAGCGCCTCGGCCGAAAACTGGTGTTCGGGAATGGAATCAGCCGCCCCCGCTTCGACGAGCCCTTCGGCATTGGCGGTCTGATGGTCATCGGCGGCAATGGCAAGCGGAACGAAAATCGCTGGACGGCCGACACAGGCGATCTCCGATACGCTCGACGCGCCGGCGCGGGCGATCACGATATGCGACGCAGAAAGCCGATCCGCCACATCATTGAAGAAGGGCGCGCATTCGGCCTTGATCCCCGCCAGTTGATAGATGTCCTGAGCCATGGCCAGAGACTCCTCGCGAGTCTGTTGGGCAACTTCAAGGCGGGATTTCAGCCATTCCGGGAGTTCTGCGAGGGCAGCGGGCACGGTTTCTGACAAAACCCGTGCGCCCAGACTGCCGCCCAGAACAAAAATGCGCAGTGGACCCTCCATATCCGGGAACGGCTTTGCGCGTGCTGAGATAAATTCCGCGCGAACCGGATTTCCGGTGATCAGGCGGCGGGCCTTTTTCGGGGCGCGGTCGAGGCGTTCAAAACCGGATGCGATGAAGCCGGCATCCCTGGCAAAGATCCGATTGACCCGGCCCAGAACCGCATTCTGTTCATGGATGGCGAAAGGCAGATTTTTCTGGCGCGCTGCCATCAGCGCCGGAAAAGCCGGATAGCCTCCAAATCCGGCCACGACCTCAGGTTTCCAGGTTTTGATAATTCTGCGGCAGCTCATCAGGCCGGACAGCAATTCAACCCATGCCCGGACCAGTTTGACAGGGTTTTTCGTGACCGGGCTGGCGGCACGGATCTGATCAATAGTGTCGGCGGGAAATCCTTGTGTATGCTTCATGCCCCGCGCATCTGTGACCAGTCTGACCTGCCAGCCACGCGAAACCAGTTCTTGCGCAGCAGCGCGGGCCGGGAAGATATGCCCGCCTGTGCCGCCTGCCGCGATCAATGCGCGCTTTGGTGTTGTCATGCGCGCAGATACGCGCCTGGACGCCGCCGGGTCAATGCCAGCATCAGCCCGGCCCCCAACCCTAGCGCCAACATGGACGAGCCCCCATAGGAGATAAAAGGCAAGGTCATGCCCTTTGGCGGGATCAGGTCGAGATTGACGCCGATATTGATCACCGCCTGCAGGCCGAATTGCAATGCCAGCCCGGTGACCGCCAGTTGTGCGAAGTGATCTGTCAGCTTGAGCGCATTCATCCAGGCCCGCGCCACAAGGATGGAAAACAGGCCGATAATGGCCAGAGAGGCTATCAGGCCAAACTCTTCCGCCGCGACGGAGAAAATGAAATCGGAATGGGAATCCGGCAAGGAACGCTTGATGATGCCTTCACCCGGACCGACGCCCATCACCCCGCCGCGCGAAATCGCTGCGATGGCGGTCTCGGTCTGATAGCGATCACCGGAATCGGGATTGAGAAAGCGCTCCACCCGGGTTGCGACATAAGGCAGGAACATCCAGGCGGAAATGACACCGGCCGTCGCCGTTGTTGCAAGCCCCAGCATCCAGCGCCAATTAAGCCCGGCGACAAAAAAGACACCGCCAAAGCACAGCGTGATCAGGATGGACTGGCCAAAGTCCGGCTGCATCATCAACAGGACAACACTGGTGAGATAGAGGCCAAAGGCAATGACGCGACCCGGTATGGGGGCACCATTACGCGCTTCGGCAAACAGCCACGCCGCTATGACGATCAGAGATGGCTTGAGGAATTCCGAGGGCTGAAGCGAGAAGCCGGCTAAGTGCAGCCAGCGGGAGGCGCCGCCAACTTCATGTCCCATCAGGACGGTGACCACAATCAAACCAAGCGACCCCACCAGAGTGAGCGCACAGAGCCGCCGGATGCTGCGGTGGCCGAGCGATGAAACGACGAGCAGGACAACGAGGCTGACGGCTGCAAAAAAGCTGTGGCGGTAAAGAAAGTGGAAGGGGTCGGCGATGCTTTCCCGGACCGTCGCAGCCGGGCTGGACGCCAGGGACAGGATCAGACCGACACTGATGAGGGCGAGCACGACGAAGAGCAGTGTACGGTCTATGGATTTCCACCAGTCCCCGAAATGCCGTGCTTCGATCGCAATCATGCCTGCCCCTTACGGTTTTCCAATCCGGGATTGCACCAGCATGCGGAAAGCGTCTCCACGATGCTCGAAATCCCTGAATTGATCAAAACTCGCGCAGGCAGGTGAAAGAAGAATGACTGGCGCTGTGCGGCCGCCGGAGCTGGCATCACGCAGCGCGAGGCCGATAGCATTCTCCAGTGTGCCAGCTATCTCGCAGGGAACAGCCGGCCCCAGAGTCGCCGCGAACTCACCAGCGGCTTCACCGATCAGATAGGCTTTGGTGATGTGCGGGAAGTATTTGGCCAGCGACCCGATCCCACCCTCTTTTTTCCGCCCACCGGCGATCCAGTAGATCGTGTCGAAACTGGCTAGCGCCTTGGCAGCAGCATCGGCATTTGTGGCCTTGGAATCGTTGAAAAAACGGATGCCTTTTTGAGCGCCGACAAACTCCAAGCGGTGGGCCAGTCCGGGAAAACTCTGGATCGCGGCAGCGATCTGCTCCGGCTCGACGCCAAAGTGGCGGACAGCCGCATAAGCGGCGGCGACATTCTGGGCATTATGACTGCCCGGCAATGCCGGAACAGAGGTCAGATCCATAATTTCGGTGCAGGTTTTTCCGGTTGCATCAAACAGTTTGGCGCCGAGCGCATAAACGCCGCGGCTGATCGAATACCCGGAGGATATCGCCGTGATCTGTTGTGAGTGTTCCGCCTTCAGCCGGGTCATCACCGCGGTTGAAGGCTCATCGTCAATGCCAACCACCGCCAGATCGCTTTCTGTCTGATTGGCAAAAATCCGGAATTTCGCGGCCTTGTAGCCCGCCATATCGCCATGCCGGTCAATATGGTCTTCGGTCAGATTGAGCCAGATCGCCACATCGCAATGAAGCGAATGCACCAGATCAAGCTGGTAGGACGATAATTCAAGAACGAAAACCGTATGCGCCCGCGGCGGCTCCAGCCCCAGAACGGCGTCACCGATATTGCCGCCTACGCGCACGTCGCGGCCCGCTTTCTTCAGAATATGTCCGATCAGTGCTGTGGTCGTGGATTTGCCATTGGTTCCGGTGATACCGATGATGCCTGGCCGGCGCTCTTTTGGCAGAGCCAGCATGGCAGTAGCGAATAACTCCATATCGCCGATCACCGGCAATCCCAGCTCCCGGGCCCGGATCACGAAGCGATGCGGCTGTGGATGGGTCAGCGGCACACCAGGTGAGAGGACCAGCGCGGAGATCGCCGCCCAATCGGCACGGTCAAGGTCAGAAAGTTCGAGCCCCGCAGCCTGCGCCCGCGCACGGGTTTCGGGATTGTCATCCCAGACGAGGACTTTCGCGCCTCCCGCGATCAATGCGCGCGCTGCGGTTATACCGGTCCGGCCCAATCCGAAGACGGCGACGGCCTGACCTTCATATCCGGGGACCGGGATCATTCCAGCCTATCGCAGTTTCAGCGTCGACAGGCCGATCAAGGCGAGGATGACGGCGATGATCCAGAAGCGGACAACGATGGTTGGCTCGGCCCAGCCCATTTTCTCGAAATGGTGATGGATTGGTGCCATCCGGAAGACACGCTTGCCGAACATCTTGAAGCTCGCGACCTGCACCATGACGGAGACCGCCTCGAGAACGAAAAGCCCGCCGATAATAGCCAGCACGGCTTCATGCTTGACTGCGACCGCAATCGTGCCGAGCGCGCCCCCCAGCGACAGCGATCCGGTATCTCCCATGAACACCATGGCGGGCGGCGCGTTGAACCAGAGAAACCCCAGCGATGCTCCCAGCAGCGCGCCGCAGAAGACGGCGAGTTCTCCGGTGCCGGGCGTGAAGTTGAGCTGCAGGTAGTCGGCGAAAATGGCGTTACCGACAATATAGGCGATAAAGCCGAAACTCGCGGCGGCAATCATCACCGGAACAATCGCCAAGCCATCGAGGCCATCCGTCAGGTTTACGGCATTGGACGCAAAGGCGATGACCAGTGTCCCGAAAACAAGGAAGAGCCCAAACCCCAGAGGAACCAACAAGTCCTTGAAGAATGGCACCGCAACCGAGGTCGCAAAACCATCCGGCACGCCCGGTGCCTGGCCCAGCAAATGTGTCATCCACCCGACGGCAATGCCGCCAATGATGAATTGAAGCAGCAGCTTGGCCTTGCTGGACAGCCCTGCCGCCGAGCGCTGTGTCACCTTGCGGTAGTCGTCAACAAAACCAATCACACCATAGCCGATGGTGACAAACAGGACGACCCACAGATACGGATTGGTCAGGTCACCCCAAAGCAGGGTTCCGACAACGATTCCGACCAGGATGAGGAATCCCCCCATGGTTGGGGTGCCCGCTTTTTCGATGATATGGCGTTCCGGTCCATCTTCGCGGATGGGTTGACCTTCGCGCTGCTTTTTCTTCAGCCAGCGAATGAAGGGCGCACCGCCGAAAATGGCGATCACCAATGCGGTCATCAGCGCGCCGCCCGTTCGGAAGGTGATATAATTAAGAAGGTTGAAGATCGTAACATCTTCGGCGTAAGGCAGCAGCAGCCATTCCAGCATGTCGAATATCTATCCCTGTCCCCGAGCGCCAAGATCGTCTTCGGCGAGCATTCGGGCGATTCTGTGAACGCCCGACGCATTTGATCCCTTCACGAACACCACATCGCCCGGTGCTACAAATCCCGCCACCAATTCCAGCAGCTCATCCGCGGTATCGGCATAGGCGGCCAGCCGGCCGACCTGCATTGTATCCCGTAACGGGATATTCCCCTTCCCCGAGAGGAAAACCGCATCGGCACAGGCTGAGTTGAGCGGGTCTGCCAGCGCAGCGTGAAGCGCAGGTGAATCGGAGCCGAGTTCCAGCATTTCGCCAAGAATGGCAATGCGGCGGCCGCCTTCCGGCGCGGTCGCGCCGAGAATGGACAGGCCGGAACGCATGGAGGCCGGGTTGGCATTATAGCTGTCATCAATGAGCGTGAAGTGGCCGTGTTGGAGCGGAATTTTGCGGATTGCCCCGCGCCCGGCACTGACTGAGAGATTCGCCAACGCGTCTGCCGTAGCCTCCGCATCAACACCGGCGGCAATGGCGGTTGCGAATATCGCTGCGGCATTCCATGCCCAGTGATCGCCCGGTGCGGGAATGGAGAAATTAATCTCCTTGCCCAGCACGCTGATGCGCCCCTTGCCTCCTTCCGGACCGGTTTCAAAATCCAGGATACGGACCGCGGCCAGCTTTGCGGTTCCGAATTCCAGCATGAACGCGGCGGCGCTCTGGCCGGCGTGTCCGGCAAGGCGCGGTGAAAATTCATCATCTGCCGGGAAGACCGCAACCCCGTCCGGGTGCAAGCCTTCAAAGATTTCCGCCTTGGCATCCGCAATGGCTTCCATCGAACCCAGGTTTTCAAGGTGAGCCGGCGCGATCTTGGTGATCAGCGCAACATGTGGGCGGACGAGCGTGGAAAGCTCACGGATCTCACCGGAATGATTCATGCCCATTTCAAACACTGCACGTTCGGCCGATTTTGGCATCATCGCCAGGGTCAGCGGCACACCCCAATGATTATTGTAGGATTTCTGTGATGCGTGTGCAGTCCCAACGCTCCGGAAGACGGCAGACAGCGCTTCCTTGATGCTGGTCTTTCCGACGCTGCCAGTAACAGCCACACGGATGGCCGGGCTGCGCTCACGTGCCGCACGGGCCAGTCCGCGCAAGCCGTCAAGCGTATCGCCGACCACCAGTTTTGCGCCGGGACCACAATCAGGATTGGAGACGAGGGCCGCCGCGGCACCTCTGGCCATGGCGTCCGGCACAAAATCATGGCCGTCGCGCTGGTCCCGCAAGGCGACAAACAAATCTCCCGGTTTGAGACTGCGGGTATCGATGGAGATACCTCTGGCGGTCCAGTCCTGGCGGTCGACCAGCTGACCGGATACCGCCGCGGCCGCTTCGCGCGCTTTCCAGAGCGGTTCAGTCATCGGCGCGCTCCAGTGCGGCGACCGCCTTGCGCGCCTCTTCTCGATCATCGAAGGGATGGATGATATCGCCGATTTTCTGGCCGGTTTCGTGCCCCTTGCCGGCGAGCAGCAGCGTATCGCCTGCCTTCATCTGACGCAGCGCAGCGCGGATGGCCTGCGCGCGATCACCTATTTCCTCCGCGCCAACGGCGCCTTCCATGATTTTTGCGCGAATATCGGCGGCTCTTTCCGAGCGCGGATTGTCGTCGGTGACAATGACATGGTCGGCCAGTTTCACTGCGATTTCGCCCATCGGCTTGCGCTTGGTGGGGTCCCGGTCTCCGCCACATCCGAAAACGATGAAAATGCGGCCGCGCGTATGGGGACGTGCTGCCCGGATCAGCTTGTCGAGCCCGTCAGGCGTGTGAGCAAAATCGACCAGTACAGGACAGCCGGCATCGGTTCTGGCGGCAAGCTCCAGGCGGCCCGGCACGCCTTCAAGACGGGCAATCGCGGCTATGGCGTCATCCTGTGAGACGCCGGAATGGGTTGCCATGGCCGCGGCGCTGACGGCATTGGCGACCTGAAACTCTCCGACCAGTGGCAATTCGATGCGCCTTGTCTGGCCATTCACCTCCAATATGATTTGCTGGCTGGCGGCTTTCGGTGTGATCTCGCGGATGCGCCAGTCACGACCGCGCCATCCGACCTGAATGACGTTCAAACCCCTAGCAGAGCATTTGTCTGCAACTGTTTCGCCCCATTCTGAATCGACATTGATGATGGCCCAAGACCCGGTGGGGGCGAGCTCAAGGAAGAGTTTGAGCTTGCTGGCAAAATAGTCTTCAAAATCCGGATGATAATCCAGGTGATCCTGGGTAAGATTGGTAAAACCCGTCAAGGTGACGCACACCCCTTCCATCCGCTTTTGCTTCAGGCCGTGGCTTGAGGCTTCCATTGCCAGATGTGTGCATTTGTCAGCGGCGAGTTCATCCAGCGCCTTGTGAACGGCTGCCGCATCAGGCGTCGTATAACCTGTCTCGACCCAGCCTTCACCCCGCGCTACGCCCAGCGTGCCAAGGCTGGCCCCGTCAATGCCTGCGCGGCGCCAGATCTGGCGCAGGAAATCAACCGTCGAGCTTTTGCCATTCGTGCCGGTGACCGCCGCGATCACCTGTGGCTGGCGTGGATAGAAACGCGCGGCGATAGCGGCAAATCGGACCGCCGGGTCTGCGTCATGAATGGCCGGAACACTGCCGGTATCCACGCCGGGTTCGGTCAAGATGGCCGACGCCCCTGCCTTGATGGCTTGCGATATGAAATCACGCCCATGGACATGAAGGCCTGGCAGGGCTGCAAACAGAAAACCGGGCTGCACGGCCCGGCTGTCAAGCGTCAGCCCGGTGATGTCCACATCCGGTCCGGCGCAACGGTCAGGGGATATCAGCTCGGAGAGTTTCACTGGGCTGTTCTCACCACGGGTTCAGGATCAGGCGTCAATGCGGCCCGCACCAAGGCCGAACGGGTCAGCGGATCATCTCGCTGTGCCACGCCGAGAATCGATGCGATCCGAGATATGATTTCGCCTGCCGCAGGGGCTGCCGTCCAGCCGCCGGTTGCATACCCATATGTCGCAGCAGTGCCTAGCGGCTCATCCAGAACGACCAGCACAACATATTGTGGATCGTCATAGGGAAAAACGGCAGAGAAAGACGAAATCAGACGATCCTCGTCATAGCCGCCACGGGCCGGCTTTTCCGCTGTTCCGGTTTTGCCGGCCACACGGAACCCCGGCGCATCAGCCCGTCTGCCTGTCCCGTTTTCTACGACGTC
>PFFX01000147.1 GCA_002783385.1 Rhodobacterales bacterium CG15_BIG_FIL_POST_REV_8_21_14_020_59_13
AAAACCGCCCAGAACCGTCTTGAAGCACTTGAGTCCCATCTCAACCGGCTGAAAAGCGAGGGAGAGTCAAATGATAGCGCCGGATCCGACGGCCTGGTCGAAGCGCTCAACGGCATTTCCGCGCGGTTGGAAACACTGGCTGCAGAAGATTCCTCTTGAGGATGTGTCCGCGGCGGCCCACATACAGGAGTGGCGGTCCCTGCGGCACTCGTCAGGACTTTAATTCCCCGCGGCCGTACATCTCGTCGAGGGAGCTGCCTCTGATAGGGATCGTGGTCCCTGATAAGCGGCGCCCACCTGCATCTGTGGGCTCGAAGGGAATTTACAAAGTCCAACGGTGACTGTGGGGCCGCTGCATGTTTCTGAACTGGCGAAAAAAACGGGCAAGGAAAGCAGCGCTGCAACGCCGCAAATTTGCTCATGCCGCCGGTCCCGGTGCCGCCAAAGCGCTGGTTGATAACTTTCCGGATGAAATCTGGCCGGGCGTGGGCGAGGTCGTGGCCGGTTATTGGGCCACGCATTCCGAAATTGACGCCATCCGCCTGATCGAGACCTTCCATTGCGAGCAGGCGCGCATTGTCTTGCCGCGCGTGGTGGGCCCGGATCAGCCGCTGGAATTTCATGCCTGGTACCCGGATGATACGCTGGAGATCGGCGCGCACGGTATCGCTGTGCCCAAGCGGGACACGGCGCAGCTTACTCCGAACCTGCTTCTGGTGCCGCTTCTGGCCTTTGACGATCGCGGCTATCGTCTCGGCTATGGCGGCGGTTATTATGACCGCACGCTGGAAGCGCTGAGAGCAGCCGGACCCGTCATCACAGCCGGGCTCGCTTTCGAAGCACAAATGGTCAAAAAGCTGCCTGTGCAGCGCCATGATCAGCGCCTTGATTGGATTGTCACCGAAAAAAGGGCATATCGCTTTGCCTGAACAGGAAGGCAGTCATTATGCGTATTGCGTTTTTCGGTGATGTGATGGGCAAGTCCGGGCGTCAGGCGGTGCAGGAATACCTTCCGGGGCTCATAGACACGCTTGATCTCGATTTCGTCGCCATCAATGCAGAAAATGCGGCCGGTGGGTTTGGCATCACCGAGCGCACCGCCAATGAATTGTTCGACGCAGGTGCCGATACGCTCACCCTTGGCAATCACGCCTGGGACCAGTCTGAAGCGCTGTCCTATATCGAGCGCGAACCCCGCCTCCTGCGTCCGTCGAATTATCCGCCAGGCACAGCCCCGGGTAAGGGTGCTGGCGTCTTTCCAGCAAAAAACGGTGCCATGGTCTTCGTCATGAACGTCATGGGGCGCTTGTTCATGGACCCGCTGGATGACCCCTTCGTCTCGGTTGAAAAAGAACTCGCTGCCGCACCGCTGGGCGAGGTCTGCGATGCGGCACTGGTCGATTTTCACGGCGAAGCGACGTCGGAGAAGAACGCCATGGGCTATTTCTGCGATGGCCGTGCCAGCCTCGTTGTTGGCACACACACCCACATCCCGACGGCGGATCACCGCCTCCTGCCGCAAGGCACTGCCTATATCACCGATCTGGGCATGACCGGTGATTATGAGTCCATCATCGGCATGGACAAGGAAGAACCCATGCGCCGATTTACCACGCGCCTGCGGTCGGGCCGCTTTTCGCCTGCGGAAGGTGAGGGGACGTTGTGCGGGGTGGTGATCGAGACCGATGATCGCACCGGATTATCAAAATCCATCCATCCGGTCCGCATCGGCGGCGCTCTCCATCAGGCCGAACCGGCTTTTTAAAGCGCGCCCTTGCCGGCCTCGGCCCAGTCTTTCAGGAAAGCATCCAGCCCCTTGTCGGTCAGATCATGCTGGATCATCGCATCGAAGATTTTCGGCGGCAGGGTACAGGCATCCGCCCCGGCCAGAGCCGAGCCTTCGACATGAGCCATCGTGCGGATGGAAGCCGCGAGAATATAGGTGACAAAACCATGCTCGTCATAGAGCGTGCGGATGTCTTTAATCAGGCCCAGCCCGTCCTGCCCGATATCATCCAGACGGCCGATAAAGGGCGAGATGAAGGTCGCGCCGGCTTTCGCGGCAAGCAGAGCCTGTGCCACCGAAAAGCAGAGCGTGACATTTGTGGGATGGTCCTCATCGCTCAGCACGCGGCAGGCATTCAGCCCGTCCACGGTCAGGGGCAGCTTGACGACGATATTGTTGTGAAGGGCGCGCAGCTTTCGGCCCTCGGCAATCATCGTTGCAGCATCGGTGGCCACAACTTCGGCGCTGACCGGGCCGTCCACAGCTTCGCAGATGGCCTTCAGCCCTTCGAAGAAATCACCGCCTGCCTTGGCCACCAGGGACGGATTGGTGGTCACGCCATCGACCAGCCCGCTTGAAGCGCGATCGGCGATCAGCCCGGCATCAGCAGTATCCAGAAACAACATCATGGCAGCATCTCCTTGTGTCTTGTCCTCCGCTTATCGCCTGCCGGTGAAGGAAACGTGACGAGACGGCTTGGAGGATGCCCCCCATATGCGCTAACTAGCCGCCGGACCAATTCACACCGCCCCTGAGGGCGCAGCGCAAACGGAGGCGACCGGACATGGCCGGACACTCGAAATGGGCAAATATCCAGCACCGCAAGGGCCGTCAGGACAAGGCCAGGGGCAAGCTGTTTTCCAAGCTCTCCAAGGAAATCACTATCGCCGCCAAAATAGGCGGTCCGGACCCGGAGATGAATCCGCGCCTGCGCCTGGCGGTCGCCAACGCCAAGGGCCAGTCCATGCCCAAGGACAATATACAGCGCGCCATAGAGAAGGCCTCCGGCAATGATGTCGATGCCTATGAAGAAATCCGCTATGAGGGTTTTGGCCCCGGCGGTATTGGCATCATCGTGGAATGCTCGACGGATAATCGCAATCGTGCCGCTTCTGACGTGCGCACGGCCTTTTCCAAGAATGGCGGCAATCTCGGCGAGACCGGCGCGGTCGCCTTCATGTTCGAGCAGGCCGGCGAGATCCGCTATTCCGAGGCGGCCGCAAATGAGGAGGCCATGTTCGAAGCTGCGATCGAGGCCGGGGCCGAGGATGTCATCCATGAAGAGGGTGATGAGGATGAAGGCGAACCCGGCGAGCGCATCGTCTTCTGTGCCCGCGATGATCTCGCTGAAGTCGCTGGCAATCTGCAGACCGCTCTGGGCGAGCCGAAATCGGTCAACATCATCTGGAAGCCCCAGACCCTGACACCGGTCGAGGCGGACAAGGTGGAAAGCGTCGTGCGCCTGCTCGAAGTGCTGGATGATCTTGATGATGTCCAGAATGTCTACACCAACGCCGACTTCCCTGACGATTAGGCATGCAACCCGGCCTCACTTTTCTCGATGCGGTCAATGTCCCGTCCGGCTCCGGCACGGGCGATGACCGCTACGGCTTTGATGAAGGGGCGGGCACAGTCTGGGTCATTGATGGTGCGACCGATGTCGGCACACGGCGGCTTTTCCCCGGGATTGGCGAGGCAGATGATGCCCCCAATTTCGGCTGGGAAAGTGATGCGGCCTGGTATGCCGACCGTCTCTCCGGGCAGTTTCTGAAACCCCCGCAATCGCATGAAAATGCCAAAACCTATCTTGAAAGCGTCATCGCCGATATGGACCGATTGGCCCGCCGCGAAGCCGTCATCCCGATTGACGAACAGCCCCGCCACAATCTGCCCAGCGCGGGCGGGATCTGGATGCGGCGTCAGGACGACAGGCTGGAATTTGCCGGGCTGGGCGATTGCGTCGCCATCGTCCGCACCGGCGGTCACACGCAATACATTGGTCAGCTCGATCTGATCCGGGCGGAACACGCACTCAACCGCAAGCAACTGGCTGAACCCGCCGGCAAGGCCGGTGGCTATGCCAACGCCCGTAAGACCCGCGACCGGATGAATACCGATGGCGCGCACTGGGTGTTTTCCCTTCACCCGGAAGCGGCGCTCCACGCCGATGTGACGCAGATAAAAATGCGCGGTGAGACCCGGGTGTTGTTGATGTCGGACGGTTTCTTCCGTCTGATCGAACCCTACGGGCTCTATGACATCAACACGCTGATGGACCGCGCGCTTGAAGGTGATGCCTTGCCGGACCTGACGGTGCAATTGCGCGCCGCCGAGCAGAACCCGGAAGACGATGTCCGTATGGGCCGTCTGAAAACATCAGACGATGCCTGCGCCGTTCTGGTTGAGATCAGCTAGTTGTCCGGCAGCTCATACCGGCCGATCACCGGCTGTGTCAGAGACCCCAGCCAGATATTACCGTCTTCGTCTGGCACCACATTCGCCAGCATACCGAAGCGGCTGTCAGGATCGTGGAAACTGTCGAGATAATTGCCTTCCTCATCGACGGCGAGGACGAAAGCTGTGGTCGCGCCGGGACGCAGCCACACCCATTCCGGCAACTTTGTGATCATCCGCGTCCAGAACGGATTACGATGCAAAAACCGCATGATCGGCACGCGTTGTGTATCCATGGCGATATAGAGGTGGCCCTGACCATCCCCCATCAGCCCGTCGGGAATGCCCGGCAAATTGTCAGCGACGATTTCCAGCTCTCCGGCCTGCGGACCGTCCAACCAGTAGCGCGACAGACGATAGCGGTAGGTCTCCAGCACATAGACCGAACGATTGTCCGACGACATAGCGATACCGTTGGCAAAATACAGCCCGTCCGCCAGAACCTCCATCTCGCCGGTTTCCGGATCGAGCGCATACAAGAGGCCATAGGGACGGTTCTCCGCCATGTCATAGGCATATTGCGGCGCGCCTTCACCCGCGCCCCAGTGGTAAGAGGCTTCGGAAAAATAGATCGTCCCGTCCGGTCCGATATCAAGATCATCGGCAAAGGCGAGCGGATGTTCGGTTTCGCCCGTTGACAGCAGGGTGACCTCACCGGACTCCACATTCACGGCATAGATCCCGTCAATCGCGGCGGCGATGAGCCGGCCTTGCGCATTCCATTGCAGGCCCAGAACGGAAAAGCCATCGGTGACTTGTGCGACCGTCTCGCCGGCCCAGCTGTCTTCGTCCCGGACAAGCCGCACGATGGAGCCATCATGCTGGCCGGAATAAACCGCGCCATCGGGTCCGATCGCCACATCCTCGGAGGTGTGCAGCAGGGGGTGGGAGATCAGCTCGGCATCGGCGAGCCGTCCGCGCGGTTCCAGTACGCCGGTGAGGGCTGGGGGCTCGGGCTCATCCCAATAGGCCGGATCCACAGTGGGCGGCCAGACCATCCACACCAGAAACAGCATTCCGAAAATACCCAGAATGATCGATAGTGTGCGCATGATCCCTGCCTCCCATTGGTCCGGTAGCCTAACCGCATCGGCAAGCCTGCGGAAGCACCGCTATTAACTGTGGGAA
>PFFX01000057.1 GCA_002783385.1 Rhodobacterales bacterium CG15_BIG_FIL_POST_REV_8_21_14_020_59_13
CACCCCCAAAAAAGACGGTGTAGGATCCCCAGTAAATCCAGAGCAGAAACACGATAAGCGCCCCGATAGAGCCATAGGCGGTGGGATTGACCCATCCGCTGACATAATAAGAAAACCCTGCCGACAGCGACAGCCACAGCCCGCAGGCGGTCGATGCCGCGACCAGCGAGGCCAGCCAGCTGATTTCCCCCGCCCGGCGCATCAGATACCGGTACAACAGCACCAGTGCCGAGATCATGGTGACACTGACCGCCGTCCACTCATTGAAAACCGAATTCAGGATGGAAATTTCCCAGCCCATCCATCGGATGGCTGGCCGGACTATGTTGGGAATCGCAACCACCATAATGTTCGAGATAATCAGGAGAACACCACCAACAATAACCGTCATAATGGCCAGCACGTTGAATTTAAGGACGTTACGGAAATCACCCATGCCGGCAATCTGGTTCAGCCCGGCGATCAGGGCCTTGGCGCCACGCGATGCCGCAAAGACGGTGATGGTCAGCGCCAACAGGCCCTGCAACGACAAAGCGGTGCGCGAGGTTTCGGCGATCGGGGATATCTGATTTTCGACAAATGACTGAGCCGATTCAGGCATGATGCTCGACAAGCGGGCCAATTGCTGGCTGGCATCAGTGGCATTAAAAATCAGGCCATAAGAGACCGCTGCGATAGCAATCAGCGGAAAGATCGCCAGCAGCGTGAAGAACGACACACCGCCGGCAAACAGCATGACTTCCCGCGCCATCGTCCGGCTCACCGAAGCAATCAGGATTGCCAATGGCGGCCAGGCCAGAACCGGCTTCACCAGGTCTTGGTAGATTTCTGTGAAGATATGTAACCGTCTCATAGCGGAGCCAATAACGCGAATTGGCGAATTCGGAAAACAGAAACGCCAGCCTGTGGGTACAGGCTGGCGCATCTGGGATAGTTCAGACCGGTTTCCCGGCCAAGACAACGAACGTGCGAGGGACAAGAAGGTGTCCGTTGATCTCGATAGCAGGAATAACAATTGCCGCTTGAACCCTATATGAACGAAATCGGCGCTATCTATTCCGCAGTTTCCACATTCACTTTTTTATGACAATCTGTTGTCTAATGCCTTGGGGGAAGGCCTGACCTGTATGCTGAATATCGCACTCATTGATGCCGAAGGAAATTTGTCGCTGAAATCGGGCGAGCTCGACGTCTATCATATCAATACACACACTATTCCGATTGATAAGCCCCGCCCCCCGGAACGCATCGACGCAATCGTCATCTGCGCATCGAATCCGGAGCAGGCGCGGGAGCTGGCGGATTTGCACGCCGGCAAGGCCAAAAACCGTCCGCCCGTCATTCTAATATCCGATACCACCCCTCCCGCAGACGGGTTTGATGGCTGGCTGCGCCGCCCGGTCTCACCCGTACAACTCGCGAATCGCATTCAATCCCTGCGCCGCCTCTGGGTGATGGAGGATGTCGCGCGCCACCGCCGCGCCGCCGCAGAAGTGTTCGGCCATAGCGTTACCGGTGACGCCCAGCCGGAAAAGCGCCCTACAGTGCTTTTCGTCGGGGAAGCCACCTCCCGTTTCATGGCGATCCGCCATGCGCTGACGGCTGCAGATACCGGTATGATTGCCGCATTCTCTTCTTTTTCGGCGTTCGATTATCTGCATGAACGCCCGTTTGATGCGGTCATCCTGAATGCCATAAACAAGAAAGAATTGGCTTTCACCATTTCCTCCGCCATGCGGCGCAATGCGCGGCTTTATCACACGCCGGTTTTGCTG
Organism: Rhodobacterales bacterium CG15_BIG_FIL_POST_REV_8_21_14_020_59_13; assembly: GCA_002783385.1. Lineage (GTDB taxonomy): Bacteria > Pseudomonadota > Alphaproteobacteria > Caulobacterales > Maricaulaceae > Hyphobacterium. Next base: position 1,776 of record PFFX01000057.1, read on the forward strand.
CTGACACCGTCCGGACGGTTCGATACCGCCGATGAAGCTTTCGCTCGCGGCGTTTCGGATATTCTTCCCGACAATGCATCACCTGTCGAAATCAGTGCGCGAGTCTTGCGGCTGGCCGATGAACGCCGCCGGCGGCGTACGGCAAAAGCCCTTCTGGAAAACTGCCGCGCGCGTTCCACCACCGACTCCGAACTGGGACTTTACCGTCCAAAACTGGCGCTGGCGCATTTGCAGGACTTGCTGTATACAGCTGTGAAAACACGTAAATCGACCGGCTTGGTCCTGATGGCCATGGAGCCCCCGGACACCGCGATCAGTCCGGAAAAGCTCAGCGGAGCCCAGGTCCAGTTTGCCGCCATGCTGCGCCATTTATTGAGGGCAGAAGATTTCCCGGCTTTGATCGCCCCCAACCTTTATGCAGCGATCCTGCCCTATACAGATAAGGAGGGCGCGGGATGTGTGGCGGAACGTGTGACTGCCGTGGCAGAATGCACCGCTTTTGACGGCGATGACCCGCTCTATCCCTTCCGCCTCAACGTCAACTGCGTGGCTCTGGAAGCTGCGGGTGAAGAAACCGCCGAAGTCTTGATAGAGCGCGGCACACGCTTGCTGGACCGCGCGCGCCTGGAAGCCGTCTAGCAGGACGTGCGCCGGGCCAGATCGGCAAGGCGGGCCAGGGCACGTTCCATGCCTTTCAGCCGCTGGCGGGCCTCAGACCAGTCCCCGGCGATGAAAAGCTTCTGATCAGGACGGACGCGGAATTCACGCGGATTGTCGGTAATCAGCTTCACCAGACCGGCCGGATCGGCAAACGTATCATTGCGGAACTGAAGTGTTGCGCCCTTGGGTCCGGCATCGATTTTCTGAATGCCCGCAATCTTGCAGAGCATCTTGACCTGCATGACATGCATCAATTGTTCGACTTCCTCAGGTAGCGGCCCGAACCGGTCGATCAACTCGGCGGCAAAGGCTTCGCGCTCAGCCTTGTTGGCGAGGTTGGAGACCCGGCGATAGAGCTGAAGCCGGAGGTCGAGATCAGCGACATAGCTTTCCGGGATCAAGACCGAAGCACCGGCATTAATGGCCGGTGACCAGTCACGGTCATCTTCTTCCCGGTCATTTTGCAGCGACGCGACCGCTTCTTCCAGCATGGAATGATACAGCTCGACACCGACATCGCGGATATGCCCGGATTGCTCCTCGCCCAGCAGATTTCCGCCACCGCGAATGTCGAGATCATGGCTGGCCAGAGAGAACCCGGCCCCGAGTGTGTCCAGTGAATGCAGGACTTGCAGCCGCCGCTCGGCCTGCGCCGTGATAGCCATGTTCGGCGAAGTCGTCAGATAGGCATAGGCCCGAGTCTTGGAGCGCCCGACCCGGCCGCGCAGCTGATAAAGCTGGGACAGTCCGAAACGGTCGGCCCGATAAATCACCAGCGTATTCGCGGTCGGGATATCAAGGCCGGATTCAACAATCGAGGTCGATACCAGCACATCATACCGGCCCTCATAGAAGGCGGTCATGATATCTTCCAGCCGCGTGGGGGCCATCTGGCCATGCGCAACCACAAAGGAGACTTCCGGCACCCGCTCACGCAGGAATTCGGCCATGGCGTCGAGATCGGTAATGCGCGGCGCAACGAAATAGCTCAGCCCGCCGCGATATTTTTCGCGCAGCAAGGCTTCCCGCACCGTCACCGGATCAAATGGCGATACATAGGTACGGACCGCCAAACGGTCGATCGGCGGGGTTGCGATGATCGACAGGTCACGTATTCCTGTCAGTGCCAGTTGCAGCGTTCGGGGTATGGGCGTCGCTGTTAGCGTCAGCACATGGACATCCGAACGCAGTGCTTTCAGGCGCTCCTTGTGCTTCACGCCAAAATGTTGCTCCTCATCGACGATGAGCAAGCCCAGATCGGAAAACTTCACCGAATCCGCCAACAAGGCATGCGTCCCGATCACAATCTCGGCCTTGCCTTCCTTCAATTCCTGCCGCGTCAGCGCCGCTTCCTTTGCGGGCACAAGGCGCGACAAATGCCGGACCTTGACCGGCCAGTTGCGGAAACGCTCGGAGAAGGTCTTGAAATGCTGGCGCGCCAGAAGGGTTGTTGGCGCGACAATCGCAACCTGCCGGCCCTCCATGGCCGTGATAAAGGCCGCTCTCAGCGCCACTTCTGTTTTACCAAACCCTACATCGCCGCAAATCAGGCGGTCCATGGGCCGGCCACTGGCGAGATCACCGAACACGTCCTCAATGGCCGAGAGCTGATCATCGGTTTCAACATAGGGGAAGGCCGCGCAGAACTCGTCATAAGTCCCGCTCGGCGGCGTAATTACATCGGCCTTGCGGGAATTGCGCTGTGCGGCAATCCGGATGAGCTGCTCGGCCATGTCGCGCAAGCGATTCTTGGCTTTCGCCTTTCGCGCCTGCCAGGCCACACCGCCCAGCTTGTCCAGCTGTACGCCGTCGATTTCATTGCCGTAGCGGGAGAGCAATTCGATGTTTTCAACCGGCAGAAACAGTTTTGATCCGCCGGAATATTCGATTTCCAGGCAATCATGCGGCGCATCGTGAACGTCCAGCGTTCTGAGCCCGAGATATCGTCCGAGCCCGTGATCGCTATGCACGACGAGATCCCCCACACTCAGCGACCCGGCTTCAAGAATAACCTCTGCGCCTTTCTTGCGGCGCGGACGGGCAAGACGATCACCAAGCACATCCTGTTCCGAAAGAACCACCAGATCCGCTGTCTCGAACCCGTGCTCCAGCGGCAAGACTGTGCGCAGAGGCACACTCGCATCCGCTTTTTGTATATCGGACCAGTTATTCGCGCGCAGCGGTGTTTCCAGCCCGTGATCGGCCAGCACACCGCTCATCCGGTCGGAGGCACCCTCTGTCCACGAGGCAATTACAACGCGCTTTCCGAAAGACAGTCGCGACTGGATATGTTTCGCGGCTGCATCGAAGATATTGACACCTTGTGCTGCCCGTTCAGCTGCAAAGCTGCGGCCCTTTCGTCCGCCGGAATCAACAGCATCAGGCTCGTTGAAAGGCGTGAACCGGCGTGTGTCTAAGGAAGTGAGCGCCGCATCAAAATTTTCGGACGTCAGATAAAGGCTATCCGGAGGCAAAGCGCGATAAGCCGGGGCCTTGATACCGCCCGTCACTGTTCCGGCGGAAGATTTGCGGGCATCGTAATAATCCGCCACCAGCGCGTCACGCTGAATGAGCGCATCGGATGCCTGATGATCCACGGCGATCAGCGCCTCAGACCCCAGATAATCAAAAGGTGTTTCAAGGGTTTCGTGGAACAATGGCAGCCAGTGCTCAATGCCTTGCGGTCTCAATCCGGCACTGACACCCTCATAGACAGGATCACCGTCCGTAATCGCCCCGAACGCTCGTACATATCCTGAGCGGAAGCGGGAAATGCTAGCCTCATCAAAGAAAAGTTCGCTGACCGGAGAGAAGGTGATGGATTTAAGTTGCCGTGTAGAACGCTGTGTCTCCGGATCGAAAGACCGAACCGATTCAAGTGTGTCACCGAACATGTCGAGACGGACCGGCTCTTCCATGCCCGGTGGGAAGGCATCGGCCACACCGCCACGGACCGCAAAATCACCCGGCTCCCGTACGGTTGTCGTACGCGCATACCCGTTTGCCGTCAGATAGGTTTTCAACGCGTCCAAATCGATGACTTTGCCGGGCCTGGCCTGAAAGCCGCGTGTCACCATCGTGGCACGCGGGGCGCATTTTTGTGTGACCGCATTGATCGTCGCGATGATCAGTAGCGGCGCTGTTTCTTTTACGTCGCGCGCCGCCAGCCAGGCCAGCGTTGCCGAGCGCCGGGCGGCAACCCGCGGGCTGGGCGAGATGCGGTCATAAGGCTGACAATCCCAGGCCGGCAGGCGCAAGGCGGGGATGGATGGTGCAAAGAATTGCCAGGCAGCTTCAAAAGCGGCGGCCCGTGAGTCATCACGTGCAATGAAAAGCGCTGTCCCGCCCCGCTTTTTTAGGGCTTCGCCCAGGATGAGCGCATCATAGCCCTCTGGCGCACCGCCAATCGTCAACCCGCCGGGTGATTCGGCTATGGGCTCGATCCAGCCCATACTCAGGGTTTGCTGACAGCAACAGCAGACGCAGCAAGCGCATCAAAGACAGGGCCGCGGTATTCGTCCGGAACCGTTTCCCGGCCAACAATCCAGGCATAAAGTTCCTGATCCGGAGTTTCGATCAGGGCCTCGAATTCATCCAGGGCAGTGCAATCCATTTCCGGCAGATTTTTACGCGCAAATCCGCCAATCACCAGATCGGCTTCCTTGAAGCCGCGGTGTTCAGCGCGGAAGAGCAGACGGCGGCGGCGTATTTCAACAGATTCAGACATGGGACGGCCATATAGGCTGACCCGGCGCTGGCGTGAAGCGTCAGTCTGCCGCAATCTGCACATTATGCGTCCGGAGATTCTCTTCCCCCTCTTCAAGGAGGTCACTACCCTGCCCGGTTTGGGGCCGAAACTGGCAGCCCTGATTGAGAAAGTGGCCGGCAACCGAGTACGCGACCTTCTATTGTTCCGGCCTACCTCAGTCATTGACCGCAGCTTGCGCCGCACCATCGACGCTGCACCCGAAGGTCAGATCGTCACCATAAGATGCGAGGTCGAATGCCATATCGAACCGCAAAAAAATCGCTTCACCCCTTATAAAGTACGTATGAGCGATGAGACAGGCTTCCTGCATCTTGTCTATTTCAAACCCCGCATCGACTATCTGAAACGCCTGTTGCCAGTTGGCGAAACGCGAATTGTCTCTGGGAGGGTTGAAAGGTTCGGGAGTGAAAAACAGATCACGCATCCCGATCTCGTACTCACAGAAGCGGAAGCCGAAGATCTGGGCGGGCTGGAAACCGTTTATCCACTGACGCAAGGCCTCAGCCTGAAAATCCTGCGCAAGGCCATCCGCTCCGCCATGCAGGACGTCCCTCACCTGCCGGAATGGCATGATGGCTCAGTGCTGCATGAGCGAAACTGGCCGGACTGGCATGACGCGCTTCATACCCTCCATTATCCCGATACCGTCACAGAAACAGAACCAGCACACCCCGCACGTCAGAGACTGGCATTTGATGAATTGTTTGCCCGGCAACTCGCGCTGCAGATCGTAGCCCAACGCCGCCGCCGGCGGGCTGGTCAGCCGGTCATCGGTAATAATACCAGTGTCGATAAAGTCCTCGCGTCGGCACCATTTAAACCGACAACCGCCCAGCTGCGTTCTTTTAACGAGATTTCCGGGGATATGGCGTCGGTCCGCCGTATGATGCGGCTGCTTCATGGCGATGTCGGATCGGGCAAAACCTTTGTCGCTGCATTGGCGGCGGCGCGCGCCCATGAAGCCGGCTTGCAAACCACCATAATGGCACCGACTGAGATTCTTGCCCGGCAATTGGCGCGCAATATCGAAGCCTTCCTGAAGCCAGCGGGTATGACGGTGGATGCCCTCACCGGACGCGACAAGGGCAAGAAGCGAAACGAAATTCTCGAGCGCCTTAGCCGTGGCCAAATCGATGTGCTGTGCGGCACCCATGCCCTGTTCCAGGAAGGTGTTACATTTTCAAATCTCGGTCTGGTCGTGATCGACGAACAACACCGCTTTGGGGTCTCAGACCGGCTGAAACTGTCTTCCAAAGGCCGCCGCCCGGAATTGCTGGTGATGACAGCCACCCCCATTCCGCGCACGCTTTCCTTGTCGGTTTATGGCCATATGGACATGTCCAGACTGGATGAAAAACCGGCCGGACGCCGCCCGCCTGACACCCGCACCATTTCCATGGACCGGATTGACAGCGTGATAGATGCGATTGGCAGGGCCATCCAGAGAAATGAAAGGGTTTACTGGGTCTGTCCGCTGGTCGAGGAATCAGACCTGTCCGATCTCTCGGCGGCAGAAGACCGCTATCGTCAGCTGGCCGCGATTTACGGGGAAGACCGGGTTGGCCTTGTCCATGGCCGGATGAAAGCCCGGGACAAGGATGCTGAAGCGATCCGTTTCCGCAATGGAGAAATTGACATTCTTGTTGCGACCACAGTGATCGAGGTCGGCATTGATGCGCCCGACGCGACCATCATGATCATCGAACATGCCGAACGTTTCGGGCTGGCCCAGCTCCACCAGTTGCGCGGTCGTGTCGGACGCTCGGACAAGGCCTCAACCTGCCTGCTTTTGTATCAGGGGCCTTTGGGTGAACTTTCACGCAAACGCCTCGACATCATGAAGCAGACCGATGATGGCTTTGTTATTGCCGAGGAAGACTGGAAATTGCGGGGTGCGGGCGATCCACTGGGTGTGCGTCAGAGCGGCCTGCCCGATTACCGGCTTGTAGATATCGAGGCCCATCTCGACCTTTTGCCCCTCGCCAATGAGGCGGCTAAGAAAGCGGTCTATGAAGACCCAGACTTCAAGGGGAAATACGCCGGAGCCCGCCGGACCCTGCTCTACCTGTTTGAACAGGATGAGGGCATCCGGCTGATTGAATCCGGCTAATCTGTCCTGGTCCGCTTTTCTGCTTTTTTGCGGATGTATTCGGGCACATCGGCACGGGCCAGACCTTCCGGCGTCACCAGACCGAAGGAAATAATCATCTTGGCCGCCTCCTCGACAGACATGTCCAGAGGCATGATGCGTTCGCGCGGCGTGTAGAGCAGAAAGCCGGAGGTCGGGTTGGGCGTGGTCGGTACAAAAATGCCAATTGCATCCTCGCCGATATCGTCCTTGATCTCTCCCTGAGCGGCAGCTGTGACAAAACCGATCGCATAGGAGCCCTTGGTCGGGAACTCGACCAGAACGACCTCCTGGAAGGATTGCTGCCGGCTGGAAAACACAGTCTCGGCGATCTGTTTGATGGCCCCATAGACATTGCGGACCAGAGGCACTGTGTTGAGCAGGCGCTCCCCCACACCGATCAGGGTCCGGCCGAAGAAATTCGCAGCCAGCGCACCAAGAAGGGTCAAACCCACCACCGCCACCACCACCCCAAGACCCGGCAAAGCAAAGGGAAGGTAACTTTCAGGATTATACTGCGCCGGTATGAGAGGCTTGATGACCCGGTCCACAAAATTCACAAATGTATATATAAGCCAGATAGTTACCGTCACCGGCAAAGCGACAACGATACCTGTAAGCAAACTGTTCCTCAGCCAGCGAAACACGCCAAGCCTCCTTTCCGGTATTTCAGAAAGCCAATCCGGTTGATTCTCCGCCGGACTTGGCAACACTACGCTTCTGGCAGATCAACGCCAACACGCAAGAAAGTTTGAAGTCAGACATGCTCAAATTCTGGCATTCCCTCTCCCGGACCCGCATTGCCCTGTGGATGATCACAACAGCGACCATCGGCTTCCTGCTGTTGGTCGCACTGGCCTCCTGGATAATGCGCGATCAGATTTATCAATCCTTGCTTGATCCCGGCGAGCCTTATCAGACCTATATTCTGCCCAAAGCCCCCGATTATTCTGAAAGTTCTGCGTGGTATGCCCGCCCAGCTCAACCGGCAACGGCAGCGGCCGTCTTTTTCGTCCATGGTACGACTTATGCGGGGGGCGGGGACTGGAATGCGGCCATTGATGCCGAAGATCCTGCCAATCTGGTGATGGAAGAACAATTGCCGAATTTTGCAGCGCCTTTTGCAACTGCCGGCGACATATATGCGCCCCGCTATCGCCAGGCAGCGCTGTACACTTTCATGAACCTCCGCGAGGACGGTGTGGCAGCGCGGTTGACGGCTTCTTCTGATATCCGCAACGCCTTTTCAGCTTTCCTCGGCTACATCGGAGAGGAGACGCCCTTCATGATCGTTGGTGTTGGTCAGGGCGGCCTGCACAGCCTCGCCGTACTGTCCGAAGACGTCGCCCCCCGGCCTGACCTTCGCCGGCGGCTGATCGCTGCCTATATCCTCGAACACCCTTTGCCGCTCGATGTGCTCCAGGATCAACTGTCCGCCATTGCGCCTTGCGAAACGCCTAACAATTTTCGCTGTGTTTACAGCTATGTATCGGCAGTTTCAGAGAATGAAAACCGTATCCGCTATCTGACCGAACGGACCATGACATGGGCACAGGGGGGCTCACTGGAGCGGGTCGAAGGACGTGGTCTGTTGTGTATCAATCCCATTCTCGGTACCCGCACCACAGATTACGCGCCCGCCCGCCTGCATCGCGGAGGCGCTCAAGCCTCCGGTTTCCACGAAGGTGAATCCCCTGCCGCTTTGCCCGCACAGACTGGAGCGCAGTGCATGGATGGTGTGTTGATGACCGAACCGCCCCGCTCGCGCTCGCTCTACCGACCACGACGCCTCGCTGAACATTTCCGGCTCCCGCCATTCAATCTGTTTTACGAGGATTTGCGCGTCGATGCCGGACAGCGCACCGAGGCCTTCATGCCGGTTTTCATCGACGAGAATATGCAGGCCCCACCAATAGGCCTACCCGAGGAAATCGATGACGCGCCTGTGACGCCGATTCCTGATCGCGCAGACGGTAATTAGTCTTTTTTGTCTGCCATTTTATGCAAAATTCCCGTGGTCGATTTGCCTTCCACAAGAGGAATCAGCAAGATTTCACCGCCATAGGATTTGACGATTTTCCCGCCAAGCGGCAGCAAGTCCTCAACCGAATAATCGGCCCCTTTCAGATAGACATCCGGACGCAAGGCATCAATGAGGCCGGACGGCGTATCCTCATCAAAGACGATGATCTGGTCTACCGCAGCGAGTGCAGAGAGCACGCTGGCGCGAGACTCAGAATCATTGACCGGGCGCCCTTCCCCCTTGAGCCGGAGCACGGAAGCATCTGAATTCAGTCCAACAATAAGGCGGTCGCAGTGTGCCCGCGCTTTTTCCAGATAACTGACATGTCCAGCATGCAGGATATCAAAGCAGCCATTAGTCAGACCAACTTTCAAACCATGCGCCCGCCAGCGGGCTACTGTCTCCACCAGTTGAGGCAGGGAGTCATGCCCGGTTTTATGACGTCCGGCGCTGGCTACCATGAGCAAGTCATCAGGCGAAACCGTGGCCGTCCCGACTTTGGTCACCACTTCACCCGAAGCATGAACCGCCGCTTCCATGGAGGTGCGCATATCCGCCCCCGCAGCCAGCGCAATGGCCAGCATGGAAATGGCCGTATCACCGGCACCGGAGACATCATAGACCTGTCGCGGCTGGGCCCGGACATGCATCACACCGGCCTCACCATAAAGACTCATGCCTTTTGATCCGCGCGTTACAAGCAGATGATCGACATCATCAAGGCAACCGAAAACAGCTTCCAAACCTGACGCCGTTGTATCGTCATCCACTGGATCAATGCCGCATTCTTCTAATAATTCCAGTGCGTTCGGTTTGATCAGAAAAGCCCCGTTATAACGCGAGAAGTCGCGGCCACGTGGATCGACACAAACCCGTTTGCCGGCCTTTCGCGCAAGCTCCATTAGCGCGTTGCTGATAGCGGGCGTCACCACCCCACGGCCATAATCAGACAAAATGATGATATCCGCTGACACCAATTCCTGCCGGATTTTCTCCAGCACCGCTGAGACTGTCTTGTCCGATAATCCTGATTTCGGATTGCGGTCCACGCACAACATCTGATGGCCATTTGAGACAAAGCGGGTCTTGACCGGCGTTTGCCGGCCGGTGTCGACAACCAAAGCATTGACGGCACCTTCCGTATGCAGACGGTCGGCGGTATCTTGTCCTTCGGCGTCATCGCCAACGACGCTGACCAGCGTGGCCTCGGCCCCGAGCGCCCGCAGATTGCGGATCACATTACCGGCACCGCCCAGCATCAGTTCGACAGCATTTTCTTCAAGGACAGGTACAGGCGCTTCACGGGAGACGCGATGTGTCGATCCATACACAAAGCGGTCAAGGACGACATCACCGACACAAAGGATATGTAATCCCTTTGCCTGCTCCAGAATGCCGGAGAGTGTCGTGATGTCCATTTCGTCCCCGCTAGAAAGCGCGTGCTGGATTACCAGCCCTTGGTCAGCTGATCATATTCAAGCAAACGCGAGACCATATCTTCAAACTGGTCCAGCGGCACCATGTTCGGTCCGTCTGATGGAGCGTTATCCGGATCGGGATGCGTTTCCATAAAGACCGCCGCCACACCGATCGAGACCGCCGCACGCGCTAGTACCGGGACAAATTCACGTTGGCCGCCACTGGTCCCACCTTGCCCGCCCGGCTGCTGCACCGAATGGGTGGCATCAAACACGACCGGACAACCGATATCGGCCAGCACCGGAAGCGCCCGCATATCGGACACCAGCGTGTTGTAACCAAAGCTCACACCACGTTCGCACGCCATTACATTAGGATTACCGGCCTCTGTGACCTTGGCGATCACATTCTTCATATCCCACGGGGCCAGAAACTGCCCCTTTTTGACATTGATGACTTTGCCGGTTTTAGCCGCAGTGATTAGCAAATCCGTCTGCCGGCAAAGAAAGGCCGGGATTTGCAGAACATCCACCGCTTGTGCAGCAAGGGCGCATTGTTCGGCGGTGTGAACATCGGTCAGCACGGGCAAGCCAGTGGTCTCCCTGATTTCCTGGAAGATCGGTAGCGCTGCTTCAAGACCAATGCCCCGCGCACTGGAAAGACTGGTCCGGTTCGCCTTGTCGAAGGAGGTTTTATAGACAAGGCCGATATCCAGCCGATCCGCAATTTCTTTCAACTGACCAGAGACATCCAGCGCATGTTCGCGGCTTTCAAGCGCACACGGCCCGGCCAACAAAACCAGCTTTTTGGTATTTGAAATCCGGATCGGGGCCGCATCAGGGCGCGGGACCTCGATAATGGCATTAGGTTGGCTGGTTGCCATGTTCTGTCTTCCTGCAATTTGCGGTGCGGATGCAACTGATCCGCTTCGTATCTGCTTACGTAGTTACAATGAAAAAGAATAGAAGGCCGCTGAAGTTTTGTCCTCTTTTGCCCATACTCCCATAATCTTCTGGTTCCGCCAGGATCTCCGGCTATCTGACAATCCGGCATTGGACGCCGCCATCAAGACCGGTCAGCCCGTCCTGCCCGTATTCATTCTGGATGATGAGACACAGGGTGAATGGAAACGGGGCAGAGCCAGCCGCTGGTGGCTGCATTACAGCCTGTCAGAGCTCTCAAGAGCACTGGGAGTGCTGAACAGCAGATTGCTGCTGCGGCGCGGGCCTTCAGGGGGCGCACTCAAAGCGGTGATCGAGGAGACGGGCGCATCAGCAGTCTTCTGGAATCGTTGCTATGAGCCGTTCAATTGCGAACGCGATAGGTTGATCAAAACTCATCTGACGCAAAACGGTCTGGACGTCCGGTCTTTCAATGGCGCCCTCTTAGCTGAACCCTGGACCGTCAGGAACAAATCCGGTGATCCTTTTCGGGTGTTTTCACCCTTCTGGCGCTCTGTTCGGTCCGGGCTTGATCCGGGCCACCCGCTCAAAGCGCCTGAAAAGATATTGTCTCCTAAAAAATGGCCGGCGAGCGAAAGACTGGAAAGCTGGAAACTGCTTCCGGAAAATCCCGATTGGGCAGAGCATTTCAAATCTGTCTGGAGCCCGGGCGAAGCGGGAGCCCGACATCGGCTGGAAGCTTTCTTCGATCACGGCGCAAAGCACTATGCAGGCGACCGCGACCGGCCGGACAAGCCCTATACATCCGGACTTTCCCCTCACCTGCATTTTGGCGAAATCAGCCCCCGCCAGATTATCAGCGCAACCGATAGCGTGCGCGAGGACATCGGTGACAAAAATGCTGAAAAATTCCTGAGCGAGTTGGGCTGGCGGGAGTTCTCCTACGGTCTGCTTTTCAATTTTCCTGATCTTCCACGGTCCAATTATCAGCTCAAATTTGACCGGTTTCCGTGGCGGGATGACCCGAGGGCTTTGAAGGCCTGGCAGCGCGGGCAGACCGGCTATCCCATGGTCGATGCCGGTATGCGTGAGCTCTGGACCACCGGCTGGATGCACAATCGTGTGCGTATGATAACGGCCTCCTTTCTCATCAAACATCTGATGATCGATTGGCGCGAGGGTGAGAAATGGTTTTGGGACACGCTCGTTGACGCCGATCTCGCGAACAATTCCGCCAGCTGGCAGTGGGTCGCCGGTTCGGGTGCCGATGCTGCACCTTATTTCCGTATTTTCAATCCCATTACCCAGGGTGAGAAGTTTGATCCCGAGGGCGATTATGTCCGTAAATGGGTGCCGGAGCTGGCACGCCTTCCAGACAAATATCTCAATCAACCCTGGGACGCCGGCCCGCTCATCCTTAATGAGGCCGGGGTCGCACTCGGCAAGACCTATCCCGCCCCGATCATCGACCACAAAACAGCTCGCGAACGCGCCCTTGAAGCGTTCCAGAGTCTGAAGGAAACAGCATGAGCCCGATTATTACGCCTGATTTTATTCCGCGAAAGAAAATCGCCATCATTGGTGCCGGCATTTCCGGTCTTGGCGTGGCTTGGGCGCTCCGCAATGTGCATGATATCACTTTGTTCGAGAAACGCAGCCGGTTGGGAGGACATGCCAATACGGTTGATATTGATTATGACGGTACTCAGATTGCCGTGGATACCGGTTTTATTGTCTATAATCCGCTCAACTATCCCAACATGGTGTCCCTGTTCGACGAACTGGGCGTGGAGTCGATTGAATCCGACATGAGCTTCAGCTTTGCGCTGGACGGCGATATCGAATGGTCGTCCAACGGGCTGGGTGGCCTCTTTGCCCAGAAACTTAATGCGCTGCGGCCCTCCTATATTGCCATGCTCCGCGACGTTCTACGCTTCAACAAGACTGCTCCCAACGACTTGCAAAGCGGCAGGCTGAGTGGTCTCGCTCTGGGAGAGTATCTGGAACAATTGGATGTTGGCGATCGCTTTACTCGCAATTACCTCTTGCCCATGGGAGCGGCCATCTGGTCAGCCAGCGAAGACGAAATGCGCACCTATCCAGCCGACGCCTTCATCAGATTTTTCCAGAACCACCGACTGATGAACATGTCACGCCCGCAATGGCGGACCGTCAAAGGCGGAAGCCGTAAATATGTCCAGCGGATGGCCGCCGATCTTGATGGCACAATCCAGCTATCCGAGCCCGCTAGGGCAATATGGCGGCATGACCATGGCGTCACCATTCAGACCAGCACCGGTTCTTCGGAAGAATTTGATGAGGTGATCCTCGCCTGCCACTCTGATCAGTCGCGCAAACTGTTGATGGACATGGATTATACGGAAGACGAATTTCTGTCGGCCATCCCCTACTCGGCCAACCGTGCGGTCCTGCACCGTGATCCGTCATTGTGTCCGAAAAGACCGGGGGCGCGGGCCGCCTGGAATTACTGCCGCGACCAAGCCGATGGACCAGCTTGCGTTACCTATGACATGAACCGGCTGCAAGGCATTGATCGGGACAAACCACTATTTGTTTCGCTGAACCCGCATCGAGAGCCGGACCCTTCCCTGACTTTCGGTGAATTCCAGTATGACCATCCGCAATTCAGCACGGCAGGGCTGGCGGCGCAGCGTATCTTCAACCGGATTCAAGGCATCCGCCGCACCTGGTTTGCCGGAGCTTGGCTGGGTTATGGATTTCATGAGGACGGGCTACGATCAGGTCTTCGCGTGGCATTGCGCCTCGGGGGACAAATCCCTTGGGTCTTTACTGATGGCGATATCGATGGCGGCCGCTGGGGCGAGCGTCCGCTTGTGTCCGCACCAGCCATGGAAGCGGCCGAATGACACCCCCCCTTCACATCTGGCGAGGATCAACCGCTCATGTGCGTCTGAAACCTTTTGAGCATCGCTTCGGATACCCAGTCGCCATGATCGGGATTGATCTCGGCCAGCTCAAGGAAGCCGGAAGTCTGACGCGGTGGTTTGGAGTCAATCGCGGTGCTTTGTTCAGTTTTCATGAGAAGGATTTCGGCTCTCGGGATGGAACAGGTTTGAAGCACTGGTCCTGTGAACAGTTTCAGGCCGCCGGAATTTCAGGCGTCGAACGCATCACATTCCTCTGCCAACCGCGCATAATAGGCTATCAGTTCAATCCGATTTCTCTGCACTTTGGATATGACAGGTCAGGTGTGCTACGCGGCGTCATCTACGAGGTCCACAACACCTTCGGAGAATCTCATGCCTATATTGCGCCGGTCAAGGGCAAGGCCGTCGAACAGCATAGCGCCGACAAAGCATTTCATGTCTCTCCGTTTTTTGATGTGTCAGGACAATATGAGTTCGCGCTCCAACCACCGGACGAGGCCTTATCGCTCGCTATACGTAAAATCGGTAGCGCCGGCCCGGACTTCCGGGCGTCCATGACGCTCCGCCGCAAGTCAGCTACAGCCAAGGCCTTCCTTGGCTGGTTTGCCAGTTTCCCGTTTTCAACGCTTTCCACCATCGCACTGATCCATTTCGAGGCGCTTCGTCTCTGGCTTAAAGGGGCGCGCTATCACAAACCCCCTACGCCTCCCTTACAGGCTTCAACACCTGTTCTGGAAACAAAGTCCCAAAAGCAGTAAGGTTGAAATATGAGTGCTATGAGCCAGACGACTCCCTTGGTGGCGACACCTGAAATCATCAAGGCGCTTAACGGCCTTCCCGTCGGCATGAAAACGGCTCTGCATATCTTTCTGCGCCTCCCCAACGGTCAGTTGACGATCCGGTTTCCAACCGGCCAGGAACTCACCTTCAAAGGCAAGTCGCCAGGGCCAGCCGCGGAATTGCATGTTCACGACTACCGCTTTATCCGCCGCGCTCTGGCCGGCGGTGATGTGGGGTTGGGCGAAGGCTATATGGAAGGCGAATGGACGACACCGGACCTCACCGCTTTACTGACTTTCTTCTCCGTCAATCTGGACGCGAAGCCGGACCTGACGGCCGGAGGGCCAATCACGCGCTTTTTCCACTGGGCCTTTCATCAGCTTCGCGCCAATACTAGGGCCGGTGCGAAGAAGAACATCGAAGCTCACTATGATCTCGGTAATGATTTCTACGAGAAATGGCTCGACCCCTCGATGACCTATTCGTCTGCCCGCTATACGGGAGCAGATCAGTCACTCGAGGACGCACAACACGAAAAATATCGTGCCCTCGCCGATTCCATCGGCCTTCGGGAAGGCGAACACGTGCTGGAGATCGGCTGTGGATGGGGCGGGTTCGCCGAATACGCCGCGCGTGACCGCGGAGCGCGGGTCACCTGCCTGACGCTTTCGACCGAACAGCAAGCCTATGCGATCGACCGCATGGAGAAGCTTCAGCTTGGCGATCAAGTCGATATCAAACTTCAGGATTATCGCGATGAAACCGGCGTTTACGACAAGATCGCGTCCATCGAGATGTTCGAAGCCGTTGGCCAGGAATACTGGCCATCCTTTTTCTCCAAAGTGCACGATTGTCTGAAGCCGGGCGGCAAGGCCGGGCTGCAAATCATCTCTATCCGTGATGACATCTTTGAGACCTACTCAAAACGCGCCGATTTCATTCAGCGCTACATTTTCCCGGGCGGGGTCTTGCCTAGCCTTACCCGGTTGAAGGAAGAATTCGCCAATGCCAGCCTCAAACTGGACCAGGTTGAGGCCTTCGCCACCGACTATGCCGACACGCTGGCTGAATGGATGAAGCGCTTCACTGCCAGTTGGGACGATATCAAACCGATGGGTTTCGATGACCGTTTCCGGCGGATGTGGGAATTCTACCTCGCTTATTGTGAGGCTGGCTTCCGCACCGGACGGATTGACGTCGCACAATACGCCGTCAGCCGTTAGACAATCCCGATTTCCTTGAAAAACCGGCGGCTGTCCTCACGAATCGCCACTTTTTTCTCATCGCTCATTTTTGCAAGATTGCGATACGGCATGGACAGGCGTTGATTGCCTTTCAGCTTGTCCTCATTCTCGATTAGGAAATTCCAGTAAAGATAATTGAACGGGCAGGCTTTCGAACCGTTCTTCTGGCTGACAGAATACCGGCAGTACCCGCAATAATCCGACATGCGGTTGATATAGGCCCCGCTCGCAGCATAGGGCTTTGTGGCCATCATTCCGCCATCGGCAAACAGCGCCATGCCATGCGTATTGGGCAATTCCACCCATTCATAGGCATCGGCATAAACCAGCAGATACCATTCCTCGACCGCTTTTGGGTCTATCCCCGCCAAAAGCGCGAAATTGCCGGTGATCATGAGACGTTGGATATGGTGCGCATAGGCATGCTTGCGGGTGGTCTCGACCGCATCACGAACGCAGGCCATTTGTGTCTCGCCATTCCAGTAGAATGATGGAAGTGGACGTGCCGCGTCCAGATAATTCATTTCGGCATAGTCCGGCATTTTTAGCCAGTAGAGCCCGCGCACATATTCACGCCAGCCCAGAATCTGGCGGACAAATCCTTCCACCGCGTTCAGCGGGGCACGGCTTTCCCGCCATTGCGTTTCAGCACGGCGGCAGACCTCCAGCGGATCCAGCAACCCGCAATTGAGATAAAGTGAAATCACGGAATGAAATAGGAAGGCTTCGCCTCTTGCCATGGCATCCTGAAAGTCACCGAATTGCGGCAGACAGTGTTCCAGAAAGAAGCCCAGATCCGCGTGTGCCTGATCGCTTGTAACACCATAGGGGAACGGCTCTATTTCTCCGAAATGATCGGAAAACCGCTCTGAAACAAGCTGGCTGACCTCGGTAAAAATTTCGTCTGACGGGTGCCGCGGTCTCTTGGGAATCTCAACCGTCGCAGGGAGGCGTTTGCGATTATCCTTATCGAAATTCCATTGCCCGCCCGCTGGCTTGTCGCCCTCCATCAAGAGGCCAGTCTCTCGGCGCATCTCGCGATAGAAATATTCCATCGTCAAACGCTTGCGGCCGGCCGCCCAGTCATTGAAACGCGCCAGTGAGCAGATGAAGCGGTCGTCGGGGCGGATATGCACCGGCAAGCCCAGACGTTCTGACCAGTGCCGCATGTCATCCAGCAGCCGCCACTCTCCGGGCGATGTGATGATAACCTTGTCAAAAGTCTCACCCGATTCCTGCAGCAGACGCTCCACCTCGCCGTAAAGCAAGCCGGTATTTCCCGGATCATCCAGTTTCACATAGCGGACTGTATAGCCCCTGTCCGTCAGCGACACTGCAAAGTGACGCATTACTGAAAACAGAAAAGCGATTTTCTTTTTATGATGCCGGACATAGCTTGCTTCTTGATCAACCTCGGCGATCAGGACGAGATCGCCATCCGCATAGTCGCTCAAAGACGAGATCGACTTTGAAAGCTGATCACCCAGAATCAGGCGCAAACTGCCGGTTGTTGGGCTCAAATGTCGCGGCGGACATAAGTAATGTCCTGTCCCCGCGCCACAAACTGGCTTCGGACCCACTCACCATTGGTATCATACCAGAGTTCCAGCGTCAGAGAGCCTTCAAGCCGGATGTGACGCGTTTCCATCTGCCGTCCTCCAACCTCAATATATGCCATTCCCAGCTCGGTGATGGTCACCGGCATTTCCCCGCCGGTCTCTGTATTGATTATGGTATCTAGCCCTGCCACATAACCCGCCCAGTGACTGGAAGGCGTCAGCGACGCTGAAATGCTGACGGCCAGCGCATTGCCCTCTTCATCAGACCCCCGCCCCACGAAGACATCACCATGCCGCTCAATGTTCACACTGAGTTGCTCACCATCCTTCAATGTCGTGGAAACAATGTGTATCAGGTGCCCGTTATCATAGACTTCAACTGCATCATGCTTGTACCGGAACACCGTGATCGGACCGATCCGGACCCGCAATTCGACATCAGTCGTGACCCGCAACTCATCCCCGTTTTCTTCAAACCGGAGAATATGGGTACCAAACAGGCTATCACCCCGGAACACATCAAATTGGATTGTCCCTGCAACCGGCACCGCCTCACGATTGGCAGCTGAGGCCGGCATAACAAAGGCGGCGGCAAGCACCAAACTGGTCAATAAAACGCGCATCAGATCAGCATCCTTGCAGCAATGGACATTAGTGGATTCCGGAACCGGTAACCGCCAAGAGAAACAGCGAAACAGATGCACGGCTCTCCGGCAAGACCAATTGGGGTATGTGGTTCGCCCGCCTGACCGGCACAGACATCACCGCGATGATAGACACCCTTCTCATCCGAAAAGCCACCCTGCAGAACGAGCGTCAATTCCTGCCCGTAATGATCATGATGCGGGATGGCAGCGCCGGGCCGGATTTTAAAAAGCCGCGCATCCACGCCGGGTTCACAGAGACGTTTCACCTTGCGTCCTTGTATGCCGCCAAGCTTGCTGCGCCAGGGACGGGTCGTTGCGGTGAAGCCATAGCGGTGAAGCGCCTTCGGGAAGAGCGGATCAGCAGTGTCCGGCATTTCATCCTGAATGTCTGGAACAGGAGCGGTGATTTCTGATTGTAAATCATCCAATATGTCATCAGTCATCAATACCGCTCCGATCTGATCGGCAAAGTCCAGCCGTAAACGGATCACTGGATTGATCTCGGCCGCGCTGTCGACCAGCACACGCACTGCCAAGGGCGCAGCGCCGCTGGCATGTTCCACGATCCACTGAGCGTCCAGATCCGAATTCAATTGTCTATCTCCATAGTGGTTACTTGTTGTTACGACAAAGCCACCATTCCGGATCACAAAGCATGGACAATCCTTGCAGAGGTGTCTCTGCCCCCATACCTTCAAGCCGCCATTATAGGGAAACGCTCATGAAAATCGCCCGCAATATTATTGATCTGATAGGAAACACCCCCCTGCTCCGGCTCGAAAAAGCATCGCGTGAGACCGGGTGCGAGATTTTGGGCAAGGCCGAGTTTCTCAATCCGGGCGGTTCCATCAAGGATCGTGCCGCACTGGGCATCATCCGTGAAGCGGAAAAGTCCGGCGCGCTCAAACCGGGCGGTACCATTGTCGAGGGAACTGCAGGCAATACCGGAATCGCCCTCGCCATGATCGGGGCCGCGCTGGGCTATCGCGTCGTCATCGTTTTCCCGCGCACCCAGTCGAAAGAAAAAAGGGATGCGATCCGGCTGATGGGCGCCGAACTGATCGAGGTCGATGCGGTGCCCTATGCCAATCCCAATCACTATGCCCGCTATTCCGGGCAGTTGGCGGAAGAGCTGAACCGGACCGAACCCAATGGCGCGATCTGGGCCAATCAATTTGACAACACCGACAACCGCAAAGCCCATTATGACACTACAGGACCGGAAATATGGGATCAGCTCGTAGGCCGGGTAGATGGATTCATCTGCGCTGCCGGTTCAGGCGGAACACTGGGTGGTGTGTCGATGGCACTCAAGGAACGCAATTCCAACATCCAGATCGGCCTTGCCGACCCGGGAGGTGCTGCCCTTTACGGATTCTATGCTGAAGGGGAATTATGCGCTTCCGGCACCTCCATCACTGAAGGCATCGGCCAGAGCCGGATCACCGGAAATCTCGAAGGCGTCGAAATCGACCGGGCCTATCGGATCGCGGATGAGGAAGCCCTGCCCATCCTTTTTGATCTGGTTCAGCATGAAGGTCTTTGCCTTGGCGGGTCAGCGGGCGTGAACATTGCCGGGGCCATTCACATGGCCCACGAAATGGGTCCCGGCCACACCTTCGTGACCATATTATGCGACCACGGCTCACGCTATCAGAGCAAGCTCTACAATCCTGAATTCCTGAAGGAAAAAGGGCTGCCCATTCCGCCTTGGCTTGAGAGCTAGCGGAAGGGCGGCGAATACAGCAGCCCGCCTTCAGTCCATTGCGCATTAAGGCCACGCCTCAGGCCCAGTTCCGAGCCCTGCCCCAGATTGCGGTCGAAGATTTCGCCATAATTACCGGTCGCACTGAGCATGGTGACCGCAAAATCAGGGGCCAGTCCGAGGCGGTCCCCGAAATTGTCTTCTACCCCCAGCAACCGGCGGATTTCCCGATTATTGCTCGACGCAGCGAAGGTTTCGGCGTTAGCGGCCGTGACGCCGAATTCCTCGGCCGCAATCAATGAAAAAAGGATCCATCGGGAAATGTCGAGAAATTGCGAATCACCTGAACGGATCACCGGTCCGAGAGGTTCTTTCGAGATCACATCCGGCAACAGGACATGTTCGGACGGCGCGTCCAGACTGACGCGCAGCCCGGCCAGAGATGACAAATCATTGGTATAAACATCGCACTCATCACCGATATACCCGTCCAGCCCTGCTTGTGCCGTCTGATATTCAATGACTTCGACAGTCAGACTGTTTGCAGCTATGAAATCCTCAAGATTGAGCGCTGTCGTGGTGCTTCCCTGCACGCAAATGCGCGCGCCATTGATGTCGCGGGCACTGGCGATGCCAAGATCCGCCGGCACCATGAAGCCCTGACCGTCATAATAGGCGATGCCGGCAAAATCAAAGCCCTGCCCCACATCCCGCGCGAACGTCCAACTGGTATTGCGGATCAGGATATCGATCTCGCCATCCGCCAGCGCACTGAATCGCTCGGCGGTCGTCACCGGTATGAAGCGGACATCCTCACCATCACCGAGAATGGCAGCGGCATAGGCCCGGCAGAGATCGGTATCAAACCCCGACCAATTGCCGCTTTCATCACGATCGGCAAAACCTGCAAGTCCGCCATCCACCCCGCAGAGTAACACCCCCCTGGTCTCGATCGCCCGCAGCGTAGACCCCGATTGCGCCACCTCTCCCGTATCCACCGCAATCCCGGCCAGACCGCCCAGCATCACGATGACGGTTTCGCGCAGACGGCGCGGCGACAGGAAGGACAAGGGCGACACGGGATAAAAACTCCTGTTGAATGAACGGGTCTCAACAAAGTGTTTAACGGGGAATTGAATGAAGCGCGACACCCAATTAACGCGGGCGGGCCGTCCGCATCATGGAACACGGTCTGTAAATGCTCCGGTCAACCGCGCCTCCACCATTCTGGCAGGCACCGCTAGGGAGCTCTACAACCGGCCGGACGGAACACCGCTTTACGGGCGATTTGGCACAGATAGCCAGAATGCCTTGCGCAGCGCGATGTGTGAGTTGCAAGCCGCTGATTATTGCGCTCTGGCACCATCCGGCCTGTCGGCCATGACCCTGACGGCCATTGCCGAGGTCAGCTCAGGGGGACATTTGCTTGCGTCCGACAGCCTTTACGGGCCAACCCGCATGTTCCTGACCGATACCGTCGCGCGCTGGGGTGTTGAGGTGGATTTCTAT
Organism: Rhodobacterales bacterium CG15_BIG_FIL_POST_REV_8_21_14_020_59_13; assembly: GCA_002783385.1. Lineage (GTDB taxonomy): Bacteria > Pseudomonadota > Alphaproteobacteria > Caulobacterales > Maricaulaceae > Hyphobacterium. Next base: position 23,030 of record PFFX01000057.1, read on the forward strand.
GACCCCCGAGCCGGGGCCGGCATTGCCGACCGAATCAAGGACAACACCCAACTGATATTCTGCGAATCGCCCGGTTCGCTGACGTTCGAGGTCCAGGATATACCGGCGATCTCGCAAGCCGCCGCAAAAACCGGTGCCTGCGTCATGGCAGATGATACCTGGTCAGCCGGGCTTAACGCAAACATGCTGGATCTCGGGGCGGATTATGCCGCCCAGTCACTGACCAAATATGTGGGCGGTCATTCCGATGTCATCATGGGCGCGGTATTGGCCCGCGGAGAAGCCGCAAATCGCCTGAAAGAGGCTGAATGGCGCATGGGCTTTTTCGTCTCGCCGGATGATGCCTTCCTTGTGCTGCGAGGGCTCCGGACACTCGATTTGCGGATGGAAAAAAGCGCCCGTAATTCTCTCGAAATCGCGCAACGGCTCGCAGATCACCCTGCTGTTTCGACCGTGATCCACCCGGCCCGCAAGGATCACCCTGATCACGCTCTCTACGAGCGGGATTTTACCGCTCCTGCGGGTGTGTTCGGGGTTGAATTTGCGGGGTGGAGCCTTGCGAGGGGCGAGCGCTTCCTCGATGCGCTTGACATATTCGGTCTGGGGTTTTCATGGGGCGGATTTGAAAGTCTGGCCGTGCATTGCGACCCGCAATTGCGCCGCCATTTCCGGACCGCCCATGACGGCGCGCTGATCCGGCTCGCCATTGGTCTGGAAAATGTCGAGGATTTATGGCGTGATCTCGAGCAGGCGATCAACACCAGCGCCTGAATGCTGGCGACCCCGGCAGGACTCGAACCTGCAACCGTCGGATTAGAAGTCCGGTGCTCTATCCAGTTGAGCTACGGGGCCGTGCGCGCGGCTGGCCGCACCCGAACCGGCATTAATGCGACCAGGGTTCTTTCCGGTCAGCGGCAAAGTTCGATGCATAGGTTTTCGGCTTGCGCGTGATTTCCGGCTTCTCGGTCACGCGGAACGGAATGCCATACTTATTGGCATAGGCCACAGCCTGATCCTTGTCGTCGAATTTGAGCCGGATTTGAGCGGACATGTCAGTCGAAGAATTCCAGCCCATCAAGGGATCGGGACGTTTGGCCATGACCGGTTCGAATTCAAGCACCCAGACACGTGTCTTGGCTTGTCCCGATTGCATGGCAGTGCGAGAGGGTCGGTAAATCTTTGCAAACATGACAGCCCGCAAGGCCTCCAGAATTAATGGTCGGGGCGGCAAGATTCGAACTTGCGACCCCTCGGTCCCAAACCGAGTGCTCTACCAGACTGAGCCACGCCCCGACAAATGAATCCCGTTCTCGTCCGGCGGTGTTTAGTGATGTCCTGCCGGGCTGGCAAGCCAATCACTCGTCATCAGGTGCAGCTGGTGCGTCAGCATCTGTATCGCCTTCGGCTTCAGCTGTGTCATC
>PFFX01000041.1:0-5407 GCA_002783385.1 Rhodobacterales bacterium CG15_BIG_FIL_POST_REV_8_21_14_020_59_13
ACGGCTCCAGCAGCGCTTCAGAGTCAGCCCGGCTGCGGGCGTCAGCGCTGGCGATCCCCGGCAAAGCCGCAATCAGACGCGCCGCTTCGGCAGCATCATCGCTGGCATCCCGGCCATCCACGGGCCGGACCTGCACGGTCAGGCTTCCTGCGAGATCACTCATCCAGCGGTCACTGGAGGTCCAGGCACCGCGTGCGCCGAGCGCCGCCAGACAGGCGAGAAACACCAGGATGGCCGCCACGGCAAACAGCGGCCGGTCGCGCCCGGCATCCGGCGGCAGCAGCCGTGCATGTCCGCCAGCCGGCGGCATGGGGGTGTGTTTTTCATCGCCGCTCATGCCGCCCGCTCACGATAGGTCAGGCGGCCATCGGCCAGTGACAGGATGGGGGCTTCCAGCGCCCGTACCAGCGTCAGATCATGGGTCGCGATCAAAACCGTGGTTCCCAGCCGGTTCAGCTCGACAAACAGCCGCAAAAGACGCCGCGCCATGTCCGGATCGACATTCCCGGTCGGCTCGTCGGCGATCAGTAATTCCGGCTGGTTGACGACAGCGCGGGCAATCGCCACCCGCTGCTGCTCTCCGCCAGAGAGCGTTGCGGGCCGCGATTCCATATGATGTTCCAGCCCGACCCAGCTGATGAGTTCGGCGACATCTTCGGCATAGGCAGACCGCTTCTGGCCCGCCACGCGGAGCGGCAGGGCGACATTCTCGAAAACGCTGAGATGATCCAGCATGCGGAATTCCTGAAACACCACGCCGATTCGCCGGCGCAAATCCGGCAAATCCTTCCGTCTCAATGCGGCAGTGTCATGGCCGAAATGCTGAACCACGCCACGCGAGGCTTTATGGGCCATGTAGATCAACCTCAGAAGCGAGGTTTTGCCTGCTCCCGAAGGGCCGGTGAGGAAGGTGAAACTGCCCCGTGGCAGCACGAATGACACATCTTTCAGGATTTCTGGCCCGCGCCCATAGCGCATACCGACGTCATCGAAGCGGACAATCACTTCGGATTCACTTTGTAGAAAGGGGTTCACGCCAGTTTCAGTCACCGGAAATCCTGCAGCTCCTGCTGCCAATAAGCTGAATCGGGCCCAGATGATACTGAGCTGTCCAAGTTGTGGCACCCGTTATCGCGCAAATCCCGGCGCCATTGGCGTCAACGGGCGGCGTGTGAAATGTGCTGCTTGCAGCCATATCTGGACCGCGCGCAATGAAGAAGAGCCGGTGCTGGAGCCCATCGATCCGATCCCGCCAAAGCCGGAGCCCGAGCCCGGGCCGGCTACGCCGAAAGCCCCGCACCGGGCGTTTCGTGAACGCGCCGAACAGCGCCGTCAGGATCAATTGAAGACAGCTGCCATGGGCGCCTGGGGCGGTCTTGCGGTCGCGATAGCAGGCGTTTTCGCCGCCTCCTTCCTTTTCCGCGCCGACATTGTCAGCGTCTGGCCACGCGCCTCCAGCGCCTATGCGGCCGTCGGCATTGAAGCCAATGCCTATGGCGTGGCGATCGAGTCTCTGGACGTTGCGCGGGGTGAAGAACATGGCATTGCTACCGTGGTGGTCTCAGGCGCGGTGCGCAACATTGATCGTCAGGCGCGAAGCGTGCCGCAATTGCAGGCGCGGCTGCTGGGTGAAACTGGCGAGCCGGTACTGGAATGGACGATTATTCCCGATGCCGGGAGCATCGGACCTGGCGGTAGTCTTGAATTCACGTCGGTGGTCACCGATCCGCCCGCCAGCGCGGTAGAAGCCGAAGTCACGCTGGCCGGACTGACAGAAGCGCCGCCCGAAGCATATGAGGCACCGGCAGAAGAGCGCCACGCCGCAGCCGAGCCTGCCGAGGAAAACGGTCACTAGAGCATTTTCAGCGAAAGTGGGAACCGGTTTCGTGGTTCGAAAATGCGGCAAAACAAGATTCAGGAACCGAAGCGGTCCAGCAGACGCTCGATATAATCAAGCTCGTCCTGATCAAGGCCTTGTTCGGCAGCCCGTTCCCGCAATTCTTCAAGAATTTCCCTTGCCCGCAGGCGTTCAGCCTCATCAGGGATATCAACGCCGGATCCGTTGGAGAATCCACCGGAATCCTGTGGCCGGCCCAGCGGATCCGTGTCGTCACCTTCTGCGCCAGCCTGATTTGCGTCCTGCGCCCGTTCCAGAAGCCCCTGAGCCAGCCGTTCCGCGCCATCACGCAAGGCTTGCAAGGCTTGCTCCTGCTCGCCGACAGCGCCTTGCGCATTGCCATCTTCCAGCGATTCCTGGGCGCGGCGCATGGCCTCGGCAGCATCGCCAAAGCTTTCGCCACTTTCCCCGGGCAAAGCTTGAGCCAGCGATTCCAGCCGGTCCGCCAGTGTGCCCTGGGAGTCTGCGAGCGCTTGTGCGCCTTGCGAACCGGTTCCGGCCTGTCCGCTTTGTCCGGATGGCTGCCCCTGGCTCTGACCTTCAGGCCCGGCCTCGGCCTGTTCGAAAGTTTCATCCTGAAGCTGGCGTTGTTCGCCGATCACATCACCCAACTCTTCCAGGGCGTCGCGCATCGCCTGACTGATTTCATCGGTTGGCTCGCCATCGCCTTCCCCCTGTTGCAGGGTCAGCTCCATATTGCGGAGCATCTCGCTCAGCGCCTGCAACGCTTCACGGGCATTGGCGGTATCGCCGAGCTCGGCGGCATCCCGCAGCGCATCCAGCAGGGCTTGCAGATCGTCGGTATTCAATTGCGGGCCACCGCCTTCGGCAACGCGTCCTTCCTCGGCGGCTTCACGGGCCAGCGCGGCCATATAATTGTCCATGGCCTGCTGATAGGCCTCGAACAGAGGGGCGAGTTCAGTCTCATCGGCCCCACGAGCGAGGGCTTCCATCAGCGCCCGCTCAGCGGCGCGTAAGGCGCGTTCGGCATCGGCCAGCGAGCCCAGTTCGGCGCGCAGGGCAATCTGCCAGAGATTGGCCTCGATCGGGCCGATCTCACCAAAGTCCCGGGCCCGGCGCAGGCTGTGCAATTCACGCCTCAGGCCGAGATAGACAATCGGGTCCTCAAAGAAGAATTCCGGCGCATCGGTGATCGCATCAAGCGCCAGCGCCACGCTTTGCAAATCTTCCGGAGCGCGTTCGATCCGGCGGGCCGGTTCTTCGCCGCGGTAGGGGGGTAAAGCCTGAACATCTTCCATGGTCATCGGAGTGCGTTCCGGTAACGGCGCATACTGTCTCGCGGAACCAATCACAATGCGGCGCTGTTCGGTAACGGCCCGTGCCAGGGGATCAAGGAAAACCCGTTCCGGCAAGGTCAGGGCAATCTCCGGTGAGGTACCGGTATTGCCGCCGCCATCCATTGCGGCCAGCCGCAGATCAACGCGCGACCCTGCCAGCGCATGCTGGGCGGTCAACACGGTCGCACGGTAGCCGTCATCCCTGCGCGTCAGATCACCCGGCGCCACCTCGATCGCCGACCATTCTGCGGCTCTGTTGCCCTCCGGGCGGAATTCGACGCGGAAACCGGTCGCGCCGTAATCGTCCTCGACCGTGAATTCGAGCATCAGCTCGCCTTCTATATTGGCTTGCGGGGCGGCGATGATGGTGACGTCCGGAGCGGTGTCGGCTGTTGCATTGATACGATAGGCCGCGCGTTCCCGGCCAGCCCGCAGGGTCACAACTGCGTCCGAGTCGATGATCAGATGACTTTGCCAGACACCATCCCCGATGGAGCGGTTTTCGGCCCGTACAGATCCGTTGCGGACATCCGGCGCGCGGCGCACGCCGGCGGTTCGTATTACCAGCTCCGAGCCTTCCGGAGCCACGGCGTCATTCTGGCCATCCTGAAAGAAGATCGGGGCCAGTCCGGTATAGCCGGGCGGGTTCAGCCAAGCGTCAACCTGCGCGGTTTCCACGCCGCGATAGACCGGCGCAAAGCCGAAACTTTCAAACAGCCGGCCCTTGGCCAGATCACCGGACACCATCCAGCCCGCCGCTATCAGCACGACAATTGCGCCGCGCAACCCCCAGGAATCCGTCCGGGCCCAGGCCGCATGCGGACGCCGGGCTTTTGCCCCTTTCAGGCGCTCGGACATGCGGTGCTGGTGAGCTTGCCACACCGCTTGCGCTTCTGGCGACGGATCAGCGGATCGGTCGGAAAGGGCTTCATGCGGACGCGCGGAAATGCCGGAATCGGTTTCCACGCGCCGGGCGGCATCCTCATCATCCGGCCACTCAATGGTCCGCCAGCGGCGCCAGCCGATCCAGACAGATAATCCCACTGCGGCCGCATAGGTCAGGGCCCGCCAAGGGTCGCCCAGCCGGTCCCAAAGGCCAAAAATCGAAAGACCCGCATAAAGCCCGATCAGCAGCACGGCAGGCCATAACACCGGGGCAAGGCGTTCCCACAGCAACGCAAAGCGCGCCTGGATCAAGGGCCAGAGTTTCATATCGCGGAATCTATCACGTCAGACAGGCGCGCCTAGCGGCACCTGCATTACTTATTGGTGACCTAATCGCTTGTCGCCGCGGCTTGGAAGCTGTCCCAGATCGGGGGCGGGCGTTCCAGATCGCCGCGCAGCCCGCAGCCGGACACCACAAGCCCGCCAATGATCACGATGAGAGTTGCCAGCTTTTTCATGATGCCTGCCTTTCGCGGAGACGGTCCTGCCAGAGTTTCACCTGTTCTTTTACGCGGACCGGCGCGGTTCCGCCATAGCTGGTCCGGCTTTCCATGGAGGCGCGGGCCGAGAGGACCGAATAGACGGCCTCCGTCAGATCCGGTTCGACCGATTGCATGTCGGCCAGCGACAGCCCGGCCAGAGGAACGCGCTTTGATTCGGCCAGCTTGACCATCGACCCGGCGATGTGGTGCGCATCGCGGAAGGGCTTGTCCAGCTCGCGCACCACATAATCAGCCAGATCGGTCGCATCCGAATAGGCTTCACCGGCGGCTTCGGCCATGGCACCGGTGTCGAACGTCAGATCAGCGGCCATACCGGCCATCGCACCGAGCGCCAGTTCAAGATCATCCATTGCCTGAAAGACCGGAGCCTTGTCTTCCTGTAAATCCTTGGAATAGGCGAGCGGCAGGCCTTTGACGACAATGACCAGGGTTTGCAGCGCCCCGGCGATGCGGCCCGGCTTGGCGCGGACCAGCTCGGCGGCATCCGGATTGCGCTTTTGCGGCATGATGGACGAGCCCGTCGACCACGCATCGGACAGCTGCGCAAAGCCGAAGCGGCGCGAGGTCCAGAGCACGATCTCTTCTGCAAAGCGCGACAGATTGACGGCGCAGATCGTGGCCGCTGACAGAACTTCCAGTGCAAAATCCCGTGTCGCCACACCGTCCAGCGAATTGGCCATGGGCCGGTCAAATCCGAGCGCTTCGGCAGTCTGGTGACGGTCAATCGGAAACGCGGTTCCGGCCAGCGCCGCACACCCCAGCGG
>PFFX01000041.1:5452-5696 GCA_002783385.1 Rhodobacterales bacterium CG15_BIG_FIL_POST_REV_8_21_14_020_59_13
AAAGCGGCTGCGGTCACGTTCGGCCGCTTCCACCCAGCACAGGAGGTGATGCCCGAGGCTGACGGGCTGGGCCGTCTGGAGATGGGTAAAGCCCGGCATGACCGTATCGGCATGCGTTGAGGCCTGCGCCACCAGCGCCGCCTGATAAGCCGTGATCAATCTGTCGATCCGGTCGCAGGCCGCGCGCAGCCACAGCCGGAAATCGGTGGCCACCTGGTCATTGCGCGACCGCGCCGTGTGCAGC
>PFFX01000033.1:0-8078 GCA_002783385.1 Rhodobacterales bacterium CG15_BIG_FIL_POST_REV_8_21_14_020_59_13
ATTTCCGGATCGGCTCCAAGATTACCGACAAGTATGACCTTATTGACGCTGCCCGCCATATCCCCATCTTCCTCTGTCTGCTCGGGTCCACCTTCAAGGATGGACCGGAGATAAATGTTCACATAATGTTCCCGCAGTCAATCGCGTGATTCTGCGCAGTTGAACGCACCACGAGGCCGAAGTCCATGACTGATCCCATGAAGTTCATACGCGTACAGGGCGCGCGCGAACACAATCTGAAGGACATCTCGATCGAGATTCCCCGTGACCAGCTGATTGTGTTTACTGGACTTTCCGGCTCGGGCAAATCCTCCCTCGCCTTCGACACCATCTATGCCGAGGGTCAGCGCAGATATGTGGAAAGTCTGTCAGCCTATGCGCGTCAATTCCTGGAATTGATGTCCAAGCCCGATGTCGATTCAATTGAAGGCCTCTCTCCCGCCATTTCCATCGAGCAGAAGACAACCTCCAAAAATCCGCGCTCGACCGTCGCCACGGTGACGGAAATCTATGACTATATGCGCCTGCTCTGGGCGCGGGTCGGCGTGCCCTACTCCCCCGCCACTGGCCTGCCGATTGAAAGCCAGACGGTCAGCCAGATGGTGGACCGTCTTATGGAGCTCGATGATGGCACGCGGCTCTATTTGCTCGCCCCCGCCGTGCGCGGCCGCAAGGGCGAGTACCGAAAGGAATTTGCCGCCTGGCTGAAATCCGGCTTTCAGCGTGTGAAGGTGAATGGTGAATTCCACACGCTGGAAGAACCGCCCGTGCTCGACAAGAAATTCAAGCACGATATCGACGTGGTGGTGGACCGCGTCATTGTCCGCGAGGGTATGGAGCAACGCTTTGCGGAATCGCTGGAAACCGCGCTCAAGCTTGCCGACGGCATCGCCATTGCCGAATACGCAGACACGGCCAATGGCGAGGATGAGCCCCGGCGCATCGTGTTTTCCGAGAAATTCGCCTGCCCTGTCTCGGGCTTCACGATAGAGGAAATCGAGCCGCGCCTGTTTTCCTTCAACAATCCTTTCGGGGCCTGCCCGGCCTGTGACGGTCTGGGTCAGTCATTGAAATTCGACGAACATCTGGTCGTACCCGATCGCGGCAAAAGCCTGATGGACGGGACCATCGCGCCTTGGAGCCGGACGACGTCCAAACTCTACCAGCAAACCCTGACTGCGCTGGCCGAACATTTCGGCGAGTCAATGGTCATGCCCTGGCGCGACTTGCTGGATGATTTCAAAAAAGTCGTCCTTTACGGCACGAATGAGAAGATCAAATTCAAGTATGAGGACGGGCTGCGCACCTTCGAGACCACGAAGACGTTTGAAGGGGTCATCCCCAATCTGGAACGCCGCTGGCGCGAAACCGATTCAAACTGGGTGCGCGATGATCTTGCCCGCTTCCAGTCTGCCCAGCCCTGCGGCACCTGTGGCGGCAAGCGCCTGAAACCGGAAGCCCTGGCGGTGAAGGTGGGCAAGCATGACATCTCTCAGGCCAGCAATAAATCCATCCGCCACGCAGCGGAATGGTTTGAAACGGTCGCCAACAATTTCACGCCACGCGAAAAGGCGATTGCCGAACGCATCCTCAAGGAAATCCGTGAGCGGTTGAGATTTCTGGTCGATGTCGGACTCGATTATCTGACACTGGATCGCGCCTCTGGCACCCTGTCCGGCGGCGAAAGCCAGCGTATCCGTCTGGCATCCCAGATCGGTTCCGGTCTGACTGGCGTACTTTACGTGCTGGATGAACCGTCCATCGGACTGCACCAGCGCGATAATTCACGCCTTCTGGACTCGCTGCGCGGCTTGCGCGATCTCGGCAATACCGTGATCGTCGTCGAACATGATGAGGAAGCCATCCTTACAGCCGATTATGTCGTCGATCTGGGCCCCCTTGCAGGTGTCCATGGCGGCGAGATCATCGCCGAGGGCAAGCCGGAGGAGATAAAAGCCAACCCCAAAAGCCTGACCGGGCAATATCTGTCCGGGGCAAAGGAAATCGCCATTCCGGAAATCCGCCGCAAACCCAAAAAGAGCCGGAAAATCGTCGTGGAAGGGGCCAGCGGCAATAACCTCAAAAACATCACCGCCGAGTTTCCGCTGGGCATTTTCCTGTGCGTGACCGGGGTTTCTGGCGGCGGCAAATCCACGCTCACCATCGAGACGCTCTACAAGGCAGCAGCACGCAAGCTGAACAAGGCGCAGAATGTCCCCGCCCCTTATGAGCGGATCAGGGGGCTCGAACATCTCGACAAGATTATCGATATTGACCAATCCCCCATCGGTCGCACACCGCGCTCCAACCCGGCGACCTATACCGGGGCCTTCACGCCGATCCGTGAATGGTTTGCCGGTCTGCCCGAATCCAAAGCTCGCGGCTACAAGCCCGGCCGCTTCTCCTTCAATGTAAAGGGCGGCCGCTGTGAGGCCTGTCAGGGCGATGGCGTGGTGAAGATCGAGATGCACTTCCTGCCGGATGTCTTCGTGCCCTGCGATATCTGTCATGGCGCGCGCTTCAATCGCGAAACGCTGGAAGTCACGTTCAAGGGTAAATCCATCGCCGACGTGCTTGACATGACGGTGGAGGAAGGGGCGGACTTCTTCAAGGCAGTCCCGGCTGTGCGCGACAAGATGGAAACGCTCAAACGGGTCGGGCTCGGCTATTTGAAGATCGGCCAGCCAGCAACACAGCTTTCCGGCGGCGAGGCCCAGCGCGTCAAACTTTCCAAGGAGTTGTCGAAACGGGCGACCGGGAAGACCCTCTACATTCTCGATGAGCCCACGACTGGCCTGCATTTCGAAGACGTCAACAAACTGCTTGAAGTGCTGCAAGAGCTGGTCGAGACCGGCAATTCAGTGGTCGTCATCGAGCACAATCTCGATGTCATCAAGACCGCCGACTGGCTGATTGATCTGGGTCCAGAAGGCGGCGATGGTGGTGGGGAAATCGTCGCCGAAGGCACGCCCGAACACGTCGCCAGCATTGACGCCAGCTGGACCGGGCGTTACCTCAAACCCATGCTCGACCGCGATGCGGCGCGCCGCAAGGCCCTCAGGAAAAGCGCCTGATCAGTTGAAAGTATCCGACACGGGGCGGTTGGACTCGTCAATCTGCAAGGCGGCATAGCTTGCCACGCCGCGCATCAGTGCTGCGGGGATGACATTCAGGGCCTGCACAAAGGCAAAATAGACAAACAATAAAGGCCATGCCGCCATTTGCCCCGGCGCCGTTTGTCCGAATTGGTCGAAGGGCATGACCCCCATCACACTGGAAAACAAAAGGTAGGCGGCCATAGCCAGAACCAGCGTGACGATGAGGCTGCCGAGAAGTGGCCAGAACACCTGCCGGGCACCACGAATGCCGGCTCCAACAGCGCTCCTGCCCCGGAGAATGCTGAGCGCCAGGACGGGCGAAAACAGGGTTAGAATCACGATTATCAGTCCGCTCATCGCCAACAGGGCAACACCGCCGGCAATCATCGCGCCCGCCGGTCCCGCGACCGCCAGCAGCAGCGTAATGACAAACAATGCAATGATCGCGAGCAGGAACACTGCAAACATCAGCAACACCAACATCACCCCCGAGATCGTGTACACTGCCTCATCCCGGCCGATACGGAACGGAAACAGCCCGCCATCCTGTCCGCGGACAAACAGGCGCAGCCACGCACATTCAAACAATATGCCCAGAATGAGCGCGACAGCGGCAAACGGCGCGATGCTGGAGAAATATTGACCCATCGCAGCTAATACGGCGGCTGGATCCTCATTTCCGCCAGCAGAGGCTGCCGTCACACGGGTGGCATAAGCGGCCATATCCTCGCCAGTATAAAGCAACTGCAGGGACCCCAAAACACCACCGTAAACAATCGTCCAGACCGCCAGAATAATGAAAGTTCGGGGCCGAGCCCGGAACACATCCAGGGCAAAGCCCAGCGCTTTTCCTGTTTCAAATTTCGGTGTCATATCCGGCTCCGGTCTGGCGAATGTCTGATAACAGTTTCAAACCAGACCTGACCGGACATCAAGCGCGCCGTCAGTCGCGCACTGCCTCTGTTGGCTGTGGCTGAGGCTCTGGCTGTGGCTGTGGCTGTGGCTGTGGCTGCGACGACAGCGCCGTATAGGCCCCGACACCATGCCAGATCCCATCCAGAAAGGATCTCAGAAGGACCGACAATAGCCCGGTTGCCACCAGCGCGGTAATCGTTCCTGCGGACGACAGGGTTTCACTGAAAATCGCCAGCACTTCTTCAGGTTCGGGCTCATTTCCAGCCTGGGCCAGCTCAATGAATTCGCCGAGCATGGGCCATAACGCGCCCAGAAAAGCGAAATTCACCACCAGGCCGATGACGGACGACAGGATGAAAATGATAATTCCGGTCAGGACATAACTGCCGAGCACCGGCCAGAATACGCCCTTGGTAGTGCCCCAGGCCGGGAAAGCGATGCGTTTTTCCAGAACCGACAGGGCCGGTGCCGCCGAGACGCGCACGCCAACGAAAACCGCAATCACCAGAAAGGCCAGGAAGCCGATGCCAACAAGCAGCCCCGCCGCCAAACCCGCCTCGGCATTGCCGCCGCCCGAAAAGGCCGCCGCTGCTCCCAGACCGACGATGACCATCAGAAAGGCGAAGATGAAATAGGCTCCGATGCCGATGGCGATCAGGCCGAGATTGGTCACCAACAGATGCAACTCGTCACCCCCGATACGGAAAGGAATGACCGGTGCGATTTCCTCCCGGGTCAGCAGGCGCAGCCAGGCGCCTTGCGCCATCAACGCGATCAGGATGCCGCCAATGGAGATCAAAGGCATCATCGCCATCATCCCGCCCATCCGGCTGAACATTTCTGATTCACTGGGTTCAGCACCGGAGGCGGCCATCTGGAACATCCAGATATAGAAATCACCAAGGGTCAGCCACACAAGATAAACCAGCCCGCCGGTGAGAAGCGCTTGCCACACAGCAATCCACAAGACTGCCATGGGCTGCTTGCCGGCGACATGGAAGAAATGAAAGACGGCATTGCCAAAATTATATGACCGGGTGTTCATGCACACCTCCCCTGTTGTCCGCAGTTATTATCGCAGATTAACCGCAGAATGGCAGGGGGAATTTAGGCCCAGGGTCAGGACCTGTTGATCTGGCTGCAATGGCTGGTGCGGGGTTGCGACACAGTAGCCCGTGCAGATCAGCCCGGTCCGAAGGACGGCCAGGCTGACGTCGACCTGCTGTGTCAAAGCCCTCGACCGGGGGAAAGGCCCCGCTCTTCGCGCTTTTCCTCGCATCTCTTGTCATCCCGGCCGCCATTCCAGTCAAATTAGCAGGTCCTGACCCTAGCCGTCCCCGCCCCAAGCCCGGTAGAGCGCTGTCGTAAATCCGGCAAAGAGCGGCACCGTCAAAAACGTTACCAGCCAGCCATGCACAAAAGCCAGTGGTGCATAAACCACCCAGCTCACCGCAAATACGCCATCCTGGAACAGCAGCGCAGGCTGATGCACCGGCACATCAAACGCCTGCCAGGCGAAAAAACCGGCACTTTGTACCAGCAAGCCGGCGGGCACAAAACAAAGGATCGCGCCGAGCACAACGGCAAAACCGCGCTTGCGGGTGAAGACCATCACTGACAACGCCTGCACTTTCCGGCGCGCAATACTCGCAGCGGGTGCCATTAGCAATCGCCCGGCAAACCCGGCCAACAGGACCAGGAAAATCACCCCCAGAACGATGGCCAAAGTCCATTCCGTGATCCCGTAAAATTCCGTCAGGGACGGGATGTTTCCGGTTGCAGCCGGATCTTCCGGGGCAAGCCCGGCCGTTTCCCGGGAGACAATCGACACCGCTGCCATCAGCGCTGCATAGATCACCAGCGCAATGCCCGCAGCCACTGTGATGAGAAAGAAGATCAATGCCCATGAGGCCGCCAGCCGCAGCTCATCCGCCCCCAGCGAATAGCCCAGAATGCCCGACGGGTACCCGCGAAGCGAGATGCGGAACATAGCCGCATGTGAAAGTGTCGTGGCCGCATACCACCCGGCAAAAGCGAGGAGGTAGAACGCCCAGTTGTTCGCCATGCTGTCATTCGTCACCGCACCGGTCTGCCAGGTCAGGGCGATGGCTGCAAAACCGGGAAGAATTCCGGCCAGCGCGGCATGGCCTATATTATGCCGGAAAAAGGCCAGCGTTTTCACCAGCGCGCCCGGCAGGGCGGTAAAGGAGGAGAGCCGTGTCATGCGCGCGAACCTAGCCTGCCCGCCCAAATCGGCAATGCGTCATTTGCGGTTCGACCTGATTTCAGGTCTGCTATACGCGAAATTGCGAAGATAACTTGGGTTGGCCGCATAGAGCCGCTATATGCCGCGACATGACACAACCAGTCCACATTATCGGCGGCGGAATGGCCGGCTCGGAAGCCGCCTGGCAGCTGGCCAGCGCCGGCGTGCCAGTTATCCTCCATGAAATGCGGCCGGTGCGGAAAACCGAGGCACACCAGACCGATGGCCTCGCCGAGCTGGTCTGTTCCAATTCTTTCCGCTCCGACGATGCGCAGAACAATGCCGTCGGCCTGCTGCATGAGGAGATGCGGCGTGCCAACAGCCTGATCATGACCACCGGTGATATGGTCCAAGTGCCTGCTGGCGGGGCGATGGCCGTTGACCGCGAGGCTTTCTCGCAAGCCGTTACAAAAACCCTGACCGAACACCCGCTCATCACCATAGAACGCGGCGAGATACCCGGACTGCCGCCCGAAGACTGGGACAGTGTGATCATCGCCACCGGCCCGCTCACCTCGCCTTCACTGGCGAAAGCCGTTCTGGATCTGACCGGAGAGGATTCGCTCGCCTTCTTTGATGCCATCGCGCCGATCATCGAGCGCGACAGCATCAATATGGACATTGCCTGGATGCAGTCGCGCTATGACAAGGGCGAGACCGAGGCCGACAGGGCTGCCTACATCAATTGCCCGATGGATCAGGCGCAGTATGAGGGCTTCATCCAGGCTCTTCTGGATGGCCCGAAAACCGAATTCAAGGACTGGGAAAAGGACACGCCCTATTTCGAGGCCTGTCTGCCCATCGAGGTGATGGCCGAACGCGGACCGGAAACCCTGCGTCACGGGCCGATGAAGCCGCGCGGCCTGACCAACAGGCACAATCCGGATGTGAAACCCTATGCGGTCGTCCAGTTGCGGCAGGACAATCAGCTCGGCTCGCTCTTCAACATGGTCGGCTTCCAGACCAAGCTGAAATACGGCGCGCAGGCCGATATTTTCCGCACCATCCCGGGGCTGGAGGGCGCGATATTCGCCCGTCTGGGCGGCATTCACCGCAACACTTTCCTGAACTCACCGAAATTGCTGGATGAGCAATTGCGGCTGAAATCCCGGCCGGCCCTGCGCTTTGCCGGACAGGTGATTGGCGTGGAAGGCTATGTCGAAAGCGCCGCCATGGGATTGATGGCTGGCCGTTTTGCCGCTGCAGAACGCCTCGGCCACACGCTCTCACCACCACCGGAAACAACCGCTTTCGGCGCTTTGATCCGGCATGTCACCGGGGGCCACATGACCGGCCCGAAAGCCAGCTTCCAGCCCATGAATGTCAATTTCGGCCTCTTCCCCGATATCGAGGTGCCGCTGAAGACAGAGGACGGCAAACGCATCCGCGGCAAGGAGAAATCCGTCGCCCGCAAGCGCGCCATGAGCGCCCGCGCCCTGTCGGATATTGATGCCTGGCTTTCGGGGCAGACCTAGAGACGCCCTGAAATCGAGGCTTTGAGAAGATCAAACTGGCGGGCGATCTGCGGGCGGTGAAAATCCGTCCGGTAGAGATCATTTGCCCTGCGCGCAATCTTCAATGTGGTGCGCGACAGCCGCGCCGGGGCCAGCGCCGGAAACGCCTCAAGCGGGCATTTGCCCTGCCCGGACAATGCCGCCAATTCCGTTTCCAGCAGAGAGAGGACCGGCTCGAAAGCCGAGCTGGCGGGCCCGGGTTCCAGACCACTGGCCAGGCGGTGAATGTTGAAGCCGCACGCATCCAGCACATTCAGCGGCACCAGCGCCATCTTCGTTCCGGCT
>PFFX01000033.1:8155-16322 GCA_002783385.1 Rhodobacterales bacterium CG15_BIG_FIL_POST_REV_8_21_14_020_59_13
GCCCCCGCACAGGCGCATGGCCGCAGCGGCTATTATGCCCCAATGCCGGTCCATGACCGCTAGCAGGGTCGCTTCGTCCGGAATGCGTTCGGGCAGAGTGCCGTCTTCAACCGCATCGATGACACCCTGAAACACTTCTGATGTCAGGCCGTCATCCGTTTCGATCAGGCGCGCCAGTCCTTCATAGGCCGCATGACGCCGGATCTTGCGCGGGGCCGCAAACAGATCAGCTACAGCCTCCCGGTGCCAGACAAAGCGCATCGCCTGAATGGCCGGCTCGCGCGCCTTGAACGGTATGGATTCAATCTCCTCCGCCCACGCATATAAATCCGACAGCAAAGGCCGGACGGCCGCAGGCGCAAACAGCGCCGACAACGCACGATCCGAGGCCCCGGTAAAGATTTTTGCTGCATTTATCATGGCTTGTTCTTGGTTTGCGGCTGGAAAATTGGAACCGGATGACCATATCCGGGTTCAAGAACTAGAACCCCCACCCGGTGAAGTCCCGGGACTTTCGCAGATATGGAGACAGATCATGTCACACACACTTCCCGAACTGCCCTATTCCAGCGACGCGCTCGCGCCGCATATTTCCGCCGAGACACTGGGCTTTCACCACGGCAAACACCATGCCGCCTATGTCAGCAAGATGAATGCGGCCATCGAAGGCACCGCAAAGGCTGACTTGCCGCTCGAAGATCTCATCCGGACGTCGGCAAAAGAAGGCGATCAGGGCCTGTTCAACAATGCCGCCCAGACCTGGAACCACACTTTTTACTGGAATTCCATGACGCCAAAGGGCGGTGGTGCGCCGAAGGGCGATCTGGCGGAGCGCATCGACCGCGATTTCGGCTCGCTGGAAGGCTTCAGGAAAGCCTTTGCCGATGCCGGCGCATCACAATTCGGCTCCGGTTGGGCCTGGCTGGCCGTCAAGGATGGCAAGTTGGAAGTCCGCAAGACGCTGAATGCGGAAACCCCGCTGACCGAGGACGGCGTCGTGCCCTTGCTCACCATGGATGTCTGGGAACACGCCTATTATCTCGATTACCAGAACCGCCGGCCTGACTATATCGAGACTTTCCTTGGCAAGCTGGTGAACTGGGACTTCGCAGCGGAAAATCTGGTGAAGTCGGGTCAGTAAGCCTGAAACAGAGATGCCCCGGTTAAACCGGGGCATCTCTTTTTGCGCCTCAGCCAAACAGCGTCTGTGCCCCGGCCATCGCCACCAGCATCGGTAGCGACAACAGCGTATTTGTGCGCGAGAACAGCATGGCCGTGCGCGCCGCTTTTGGCTTGGCGTCAGCATCCGCCTCGACCAGACCCAATGCGATTTTCTGCTTTGGCCAGATAATGAACCATACATTGAACGCCATGATGATGGCGAGCCACATACCGATTCCGATGAAGGAATATTGCGGCGAATAGGTTTCTGCCAGCGTTCCGAGCGACAATACCTCAACCATATAACCACGCAGATGTGCAACGATCAGGCCGGTCAGCACGGTAATCGCGGCACCCCAGCGGAACCAGAACAGGGCGGCCGGCGCGATATGCTTGCCGATAGCCGGTTTCATCTCGTCCGGGATGGACGGCATGGTCGGGATTTGAACGAAGTTGAAATACCAGAGCAGGCCGATCCACATGATGCCGGCCACGACATGGCTCCAGCGCGCAGCCGCCATCCAGAAGGCCCTGTCGAACCCGATACTGTCATAGGCAAGCGCATAGCCAACCAGAAACACGATGGCCAGTGCCAACGAGATATGAATGGTGGTACGCAGATTTGTCAGAATTGCAGCCATTTTGGAATCCTCCCCGATTCACGTTTCGGGAAGGACCATATCAGGCTCGCTTGAAAAGCAAAATCAGGACTCGCTGGTTTCGCGTTTGACATTCGTCAGCAGCAAGAGTGGCGCGGCAACGAAGATCGATGAATAGGTTCCGATCACAATGCCGAAAATCATTGCAAAAGCGAAGCCCTGCAAGGCGGCACCACCCAGAAGCCAGAGCGAGAACAGAGCGACCAGCGTTGTGAATGACGTCAGAATCGTCCGCGACAACGTCATGTTGATCGCCAGATTCAGAACTTCATCCAGGTTTTTCTTCTTGAACTTGCGGATTTTTTCCCGGATTCGGTCATAAACAACAACGGTATCGTTCATCGAATAGCCGACAATCGTCAAAATGGCCGCAATAGTGGAGAGGTTGAACTCCAGCTGCGTCACCGAGAACATGCCGATGGTGATGATGACGTCATGCACCAGCGCCAGAACCGCGCCGACCGAGTATTGCCATTCAAACCGGAACCAGATGTAGACCAGCATCAAGACCAGCGCGATCACGATGGACATGATCCCCGCTTCAACCAGCTCGCCGGAAACTTTCGGGCCCAGCACCTGGACAGACCGGTATTCAATATCCGGATAAAGCCCGGTAAGTGCCGCCTGCACAGCAAGATTGGCTTCCTGCTGGGCCACTTCGGCTTCCAGACCTTCGCCGCCCTGCGGCTGCACCCGGATCAGCGCACAATGACTGCCATAACATTCCGATCCTTCGGTCAGCTCTGACAGGCCCTGCAATTCAATCGCTCCCAGCCCCAGATTGCCGAGAACACCACGCATTTCATCGATCCGCGCAGCATCAATTTCCGCTTCAGTGCGCACTTCCAGCGTTACACCGCCGGTAAAGTCGATCCCGAAATTCAGCCCCATTGCAAAGAAAGCCGCGATGGAGGCCACAATCATCAGAATGGAAAATCCGAAAGCAGCAAAACGTGCCTTGATAAAGGGAATGGACGTTGAGTCTGGAAAATATTGGGTCAGTGCGAGGGACATGGGCCGTCTCCTAAATGGGGAGTTTCTTGGGCTTCAGCCCCTTCACCCACATAGCAACAAGCAGGCGGGAGAAGACGAAAGCAGTGAAAACAGAGGTGATGATGCCAATGCCCAGCGTTACGGCAAAGCCGCGCACCGGCCCGGCACCCAGCATGTAGAGCACACCGGCGGCAATCAGCGTCGTGATATTGGCATCCAGAATGGCAGAGAGGGCTTCGGAATAGCCCTTCTCGATCGCATTCGCAGGCGTTCGCCCATTCCGGGATTCCTCGCGTATGCGTTCATAAATCAGCACATTGGCGTCCACCGCCATACCGATGGTCAGGATGATGCCGGCAATCCCCGGCAAGGTCAGCGTTGCCTGCAATCCGGACAGCGCGCCCAGGATCAGCATGACGTTCAGCATCAGCGCCAGATTCGAGAACACACCGAACAGCGAGTAAGCCGCCAGCATGAAAACCATCACCGCGATGAAGCCGGTCACCACAGCAAATGTGCCTTTATTGATCGAGTCCTGACCCAGCCCCGGTCCGACAGAGCGCTGTTCAACAACGGTCAGTTCGGCCGGAAGTGCGCCTGCTTGCAGCAGAACCGCCAGATCATAAGCGCTTTCGAATGTGAAATTGCCGGTGATAATACCCGACCCGCCGAGAATGGGACCCAGAATCCGCGGCGAGGAAATCACGATATCATCCAGCACAACGGCAAACCGCCGGCCGACATTCTGGGATGTGACCCGGCCGAAAGCCGCAGCCCCCGTCGTATCAAAGCGGAATTCGACAACCGCCTGTCCGTCCTGGAAGCTCGAGCCCGCATAGGTGAGGTTTTCACCCGACACCATGGCCCGGCGTTCAACCGCAATATAGGGCTCTGAAAGATCGTCCTGCTGCAGGATCATCACACCCGGTGGTGTGCGGCCCTGACCATTGGCGCCGACTGCCACATCCGACCGGACCAAATGAAAGGTCATGCGCGCCGTTGTGCCCACCAGTTCAATGATCCGTTGCGGATTGCTTTCACCCGGCACCTGAACCAGAATGCGCTCATCGCCCTGGCGGGCAATGGTTGGCTCGGTCGTACCCGATGCATCAATCCGGCGGCGGATCACTTCAATCGACTGCGCAATCGTGCGGTCACGGATATCGATCATCGCCGCATCAGTCAGGGACAGGCGAATCGTCCGCTCCGAATCGTCGCGGTTGAACGCGACGGTCCGTCCTGCAACGCCCGCCAGTCCCATAGAACCGTCGCCAATCGGCCGGGAAAGGGATTGGATCCTGTTATAGGCTTCATTCATGTCCTCGGCACGCGCGACACGGACTACGACCTCATCACCAATCACCGCATTTGCGGCCGTCGGAATGGCCGGCTGCTGGCGGAAAAGCACAGTGGCTTCCTGCGAAAGCCCGTCGAGCCTTTCGGCACGAACACCCGGCAGATCGACTTCAAAGACAAGGTGAGAGCCCCCCTGAAGGTCGAGGCCCAGATTGACGGTCTGACCCGGCAGCGGCGAGAAATTCGGCGCAGCAAACCAGATGCCGAGCAGTGAAACCGCAATGATCAGCGCAATTTTCCAGTTGGCGAAATAGAGCATAAGCTCCTACTCCGGAGTGGTTTTATTGGCCGGTTTCTTGTCGGACTTGGTATCATTAGCCGCTTTCGGCTGGGTGCGGGAGCGCACTTCGGAAACGGTTGAGCGCATGACGCGGACTTTCACGCCGGTTGCGATTTCGACTTGCAGCTCGGCATCATCGACCTTGACAACCTTGCCGACAACGCCGCCTGCCGTGACGACTTCATCGCCTTTTGACAAAGCTGCAACCATTTCACGATGGGCCTTCATCCGCTGTTGTTGCGGACGGATCAGCAGAAAATAGAAGACAACGAATATGAGCAGCAGTGGTGCAAACTGGATAAAGGCACCTGTTATCCCGCCGGGAGCGCCAGCGGTGGATGCGATCGAGATAGCGTCAAACATGAATATGCCTCTATTGCGAGCCGTTTATTTGAAGGTCGCGGGAATATATCGGGACGCGCCCGCCATGCAACAAGGGTTGGCGGTTAACTCCCCTGTAAATGTCCCATCGGGTCTTCGGGAGTGACACCGCGCCGGATCTCGAAATGGACCTGGGAGGTGTCCACCGAACCCGTTGATCCGGCTTCAGCGATGAGTTGGCCCGGCTCAACCCGGTCGCCCTCGGCCACCAGCAGGCGCGAATTATGAGCATAGGCCGTAACCCAGCCGCCCTCATGGCGGATCAGCACAAGTTCGCCATAGCCCTGCAACTCACCTCCGGCATACACGACCGTGCCTCCGGCAGCAGCACGCACACTGTCACCTTCATCAGCAGCGATGTTGATGCCGTCATTGCGGCGGCCATCCGGTTTGGGGCCGAATGTCGAGAGAATCGCGCCCTGGATCGGCCACTGAAAACGGACCGGGCCGGAAGCCACCGGCGCTGTACTGCTTGCAGGAGGCTCGCGGCGCGGCGGCGGATCAGCGCTTTCCACGGTCAGCGGTGTTTCCCGCGTCGCTGGCCGCCGCGGCGGTGTATCGCGGACGGCAGGCGGCTCCAGCGAAACGGTGCGCACGCGCCCGTTCGGAATGCGGATTTCCTGGCCAACCTCGATGGCATAGGGCGCGGCAATACCATTGTGCGCTGCAAGGTCCAGATAATTGATATTATAGCGGAGTCCGATTCGGTAGAGATTCTCGCCGCGCCGCACTGTGTGCGAGGATGGACGCGGGAAAGTCAGCTCCTGCCCCGCCAGCAATTCATAAGGCGGATAGAGCCCGTTGGCATGGGCGAGATCAGCTGTAGTGAGCCCACACTCTACAGCAATTTCCGACAGAGTATCTCCCGGCCGGACGATATATCGGTCACCGGGATTGCAATTGGCCGGATTGCGCAGCACGTCGGGCGATGGACCGCTGGTATTCGCGCGCCGGTAATCGATCCGCGCCGGGTCACGCGGCGACGGCGTCGCGCAGGCAGCCACAAAGGCCACGAGCAAAATCGATAGGATCAGACGAACAAACAGCACAGCTCGGATTTCACTTTGGCAAACCACCGACAGTAAGCCCAAAA
Organism: Rhodobacterales bacterium CG15_BIG_FIL_POST_REV_8_21_14_020_59_13; assembly: GCA_002783385.1. GTDB lineage: Bacteria > Pseudomonadota > Alphaproteobacteria > Caulobacterales > Maricaulaceae > Hyphobacterium. The sequence continues at coordinate 14,079 of PFFX01000033.1, forward strand.
GGCGTTAATCAGCCGTTAGCCATAGCCCTGAATCAGAGCGCTTTTGTTTCGCCTTCAACAAGTGGCACGAAGCGGACATCCATCACCGCCTCCTCGTCCAGCGAGTCAGTATTGGTTTTGGTATAGCGGATCAGTGTCTGTGAACCACGGTCATTATTCACAGGAATCACGGCGACTCCCCCCGGCTTCAATTGCGCCAGCAGCGTATCGGGCCGCACGGGTGCCCCGGCGGTCACGATAATCCGGTCAAAGGGGGCCTGTTCCGGCCAGCCCTTTGTGCCGTCGCCAATCCGGGGTGTGATATTGGTCAGGCGCAGCTCCGCAAAGCGGGCCTCTGCCTCTTTGGCCAGCGTACGGTAGCGCTCAATGGTATAAACCCGCCGCGCAAGACGCGACAGGATCGCCGCCTGATAGCCGGAGCCGGTTCCGATCTCCAATACCTTGCAGCGGTCATCGACACTCAGCAATTGCGTCATCAGACCCACAATCAGCGGCTGGCTGATCGTCTGTCCACAATCAATTGGCAGCGCCCGGTCATCAAAGGCATGATCCAGAAACCGGTCCGGCACAAATACATTGCGCGGCGTGCGCTCGATGGCACCCAGAACGTGCCGGTCCGTCACTCCGGAGCCACGCAGGCTCATGACAAGCTGGATAACGCGGGGGTCGATGGCACTCATTTGCGCGGCGGTGCGCCACCCAATACGCCCTTCAGGCGGTGATGGGTTTCCATGTGGGTCAGATCGACATGCAAGGGGGTCACCGAAATCCGGCCGTCCATGACGGCATGCAGATCATCGCCTTCCATCGGACTTTGCGGTGCGCCCTTGAAGCCGATCCAGTAATAATCAACGCCGCGCGGATCGGTACGCTTCTCGGCATGAACAATCGCCTGATCGCGGCGGCCCTGCTTGGTGACTTCCACTTCCTTGATGTCAGCAACCTCGCGGTCCGGGAAGTTGATATTGATCAACACATCTTCGGGCCAGCCCTCTTCCATCAGGCGCCGGATGATGGGCGCACCGAATGTCTCGCTCACTTCCCAGCGGATATGGGCATTGGGCTGGAAGGAATAGACCTGGCTGAGGGCTATCGAGGGGATACCAAGCTGCATGCCCTGCATGGCCCCGGCCACCGTGCCGGAAAAGGTGACATCTTCGGCAACATTTCCGCCGCGATTGACGCCGGAGAGCACCAGATCGGGCTTTTTGCCAGCGATCAGGTCCTGCACCCCCATCAACACCGCATCGGTCGGCGTGCCGGAAATCGCAAACGACCGGTCAGCGAATTTGCGGACCCGCAGCGGATCATGAAGCGTCAGCGATCGGCCGGCACCGGATTGTTCCTCAGCCGGAGCGGCAATCCACACATCATCTGATAATGCCGCCGCGATTTTCTGAAGCGATTGCAGGCCAGGCGCGCGAATGCCGTCATCATTGGTCAGCAGAATTCTGGGATTTTTCATGCGCTCAGCACTTCGAGCCCGCCCATATAGGGGCGCAGAACGTCCGGTATCGTGATCGACCCGTCTTCGTTCTGATGGTTTTCCATCACCGCCAGCATGGCGCGTCCGACGGCCACGCCAGAGCCATTCAGCGTATGCAGGAATTCCGGCTTCTTCTCGCCCTCGCGGCGGAAGCGGGCATTCATGCGCCTTGCCTGGAAATCCCCGCAATTGGAGCAGGAGGAGATCTCGCGATATGTGTTCTGGCTCGGCAGCCAGACTTCCAGATCATAGGTCTTGCGGGCTGCAAATCCCATATCGCCGGACGACAGCAGCATCACCCGGTAAGGTAATTCCAGACGGTGCAGGATTTCCTCGGCGCAATTCGTCATGCGCTCGAGTTCGTCTTCTGAGTCTTCGGGCCGCGTCACACACACCATCTCCACCTTGTGGAACTGGTGCATGCGGATCAGGCCACGTGTATCACGCCCGGCCGACCCGGCCTCGGCCCGGAAGCACGGCGTATAGGCGGTCAGGCGCGCCGGGAAATCCGCCTCGCTGTGAATGGCCTCGCGGAACAGATTGGTCAGCGGCACTTCGGCGGTGGGGATCAGCCAGCGGCCATCCTCTGTGCGGAAAAGATCCTCGGCAAATTTGGGCAGCTGCCCCGTGCCGAACATGGCCTCATCGCGTACCAGATAAGGCGGGCTCACCTCGGTGAAGCCATGCTCGTCCGTGTGCAGATCCAGCATGAATTGCGCCAGCGCGCGTTCCAGACGGGCGAGACCGCCTTGCAGCAC
>PFFX01000033.1:16457-17633 GCA_002783385.1 Rhodobacterales bacterium CG15_BIG_FIL_POST_REV_8_21_14_020_59_13
GGCCTCGTCCTCGCCAACCGGTACATCCTCCATCGGAATGTTCGGCAGGCCGGCCAGGTGCTGGTTCAGCTTTTCCTCGAATTTGGCCGCATCCGCACCCGACTCCTCCAGAACAGATTTCAGCCGGTCGACTTCGCCCCGCAGCCGGTTGAACTCGCCTTCATCGCCCTTGGCCTTGGCCTGGCCAATCTGCTTGGACAGGGCATTGCGCTCGGTCTCGGCCTCCTGCTGGCGGCCGACGGCTTCCCGGCGCTTGCGGTCCAGGCGCAGGATTTCATCCGATTGCGGCGCAAGGAAACGCTTCGCCAGCCCCGCATCAAAGGCTTCGGGATTTTCGCGGATCAAACGGATATCATGCATAATCGGCCCTGAATCTCTATGTCTGCGCGGGTGATAGCGAGCAGGTGTCGGGCTGGCAACACTTCATCCCGCAACATTCGGTCAAGAGGGACTGTGAGGCCTAAGCGTCCGCTCCGGCCGTGTCGCCACGCTTCTCGACCAGGCGCACGCCTGCAATCGAGATGCCGTATAGCCCCATCAGAACCGAGCCCAGGATGAGTTGGCTGATCGGATCCGGCGGTGTCACGAAAGCGGCAAAGGCAAAAATGCCGACCAGCGCGAATTTCCAGAACTTGATCAACTGCTTCGATGAGACAATCCCCGCCCCGCCCAGCAGCATCAGCAGGACCGGAAGCTGGAAGCTGAGTCCGAAGGCAAGGATCAGCGTCGTCACCAGATTGAGGTAATCCGAGACCCGCGTCAGCAGCTGGATCGAGACAGAATTCTCACCACCGAGCTGTTCCTGGCTCAGGGCAAACCGCATCACGAAGGGCAAAACGAAATAATAGACGAAGGACATGCCGCCGACGAAAAGCGCCGGTGCACCGATCAGGAAGGGCGCAAACGCGCCGCGCTCATTCTTGTAGAGCCCGGGCGACACAAACGCGAAGATTTCATAGGCCAGCCACGGAAACGCGAGAATCAGCGCCCCGAAGAAGGCAAGCTTCACCTTGACGAAGAAAAATTCCAGCGGTGCCGTGAAAATGAGTTCCAGCGACAGATCGCCCTGGCGCACGCGGGCGGCGGCATCCTCGAACGGCACCAGCAGGAAATTGTAGATCTGCTCGGCAAAGATAAAGCAGACGACAAAGCCGATCATCAACACAATCACGAGCC
>PFFX01000033.1:17705-24406 GCA_002783385.1 Rhodobacterales bacterium CG15_BIG_FIL_POST_REV_8_21_14_020_59_13
CGATATCTGTGCCGATTTTATCGCTCATTCGTCAGCCACCGGCTTCTTGGTCTTCTTTTTCGGGCTTTTATAGGGCTGGACCGTCGGTTGAGACGGCTCTGAAGGGGCCAGCTCGTCCTTCGCAGCCGGTTTCTTGCCGCCACCTATGGAATGGTCTTTTTCCGCCGCCGCAAGCTTGCGCCCGACAACGGTCTCGTGTTCCAGCGAAGCCAGATCCCGCTTCACCTCGTCGATATCCCGTTTCGCTTTCGCCACCGGATTGCCGGTCTTCAGAGCTTCGATCTCGCGGCGCAATTCGGACATTTCCGCCTCGCGGCCCATATCATCGAAACTGCGCTGAAAATCCCGGGCCATCTGGCGTGCCTGTCCCACAAAACGCCCAACCCGCCGGAACATCATCGGCAGGTCTTTGGGACCGACCACAATCAGGGCCAGAACCGCAAGGACAATAAGTTCAGGTGCGCCGAAGCCGGGATTCATGACCGGACCCTAGTTCCGCGTCTTTTCTTCCTCTTGCGAGGCGGATTCAGGCGCTTGCGCGTTTTCGCTGATCGAGGCGGAGGAGCCATCCTCGTCCTCCTCGCTGCCCTCTTCGCCTTCCTTGAGGCCTTTGCGGAAGCTGGTGATGCCCTTGGCCACTTCACCCATCAGCCCCGAAATGCGCCCCGCGCCGAAAAGTAGCGCAACAAGGACAACGATAATCAGAATTTGCCAGATGCCCGGTGCCATATTTTCCTCCCGCGGGAATATTCCTGAAAAGGATTAGACCAGCGATCCGCCCGCGTCCATTTACATGGTCAGAAAATCAGTCCTCTCCGTCATCTTCTTCCATAAAATCGACATGGAACAGATGCGCATCTTCTTCCGGGTCCAGCGGGGCCTCCCCCTCCAGCCCCTCGGACAAGACGGGATCGGGGATTTCAAACCCCGGTGGCAGGCGCGCATCCAGCAGGCCGGCGGCTTTCAGATCCGCCTGCCCCGGCAGATCGGCAATCGTGGCGAGCCCGAAATATTGAAGGAAACCATTCGTCGTGCCGTATGTGACCGGACGCCCCGGCGTCCGGCGGCGGCCGCGCGGGCGGATCCAGCCCAGCTCGAACAACAGATCCAGCGTGCCCTTGGACACCGCCACGCCGCGGATTTCCTCAATCTCGGCGCGCGTTACCGGCTGGTGATAGGCGATAATAGCCAAAGTCTCGAGCCCGGCGTCAGACAGTTTGCGCGGTTCCTCGCGGATGTCGTCCAGAAGAGTGCGGAGGTCCGGCGCGGTTTCAAACCGCCAGCGCCCGCCAACTTCGGTCAGGTTCACGCCGCGATCCGCATAGTCGGCCTGCAGGAGCGCCAGCAATGCCTCGACATCCGTTTCGGCTGGAAGCCTCGTCTGCAAGGTCTCGATATCCAGCGGCTCGGAAGCGGCAAACAGCAGCGCTTCCATCCGGCGCAGACGGTCCATCTCGGCATTTACTGCCAGACGCGGACCTTTTTCATCGCTGCCGGTCGCAGCCTGGCCTTGCCGGGCGGCGCGTTCGCGGAGCTTTTCGATGGCGTCATGGATGGGATCGGGCTTGTCCGTCATGCTTTCGGCTTGTCCTCTTTGCCTCTGACCTCGATCGGATCATAGGCTTTCGCCTGACGCAATTCTGCATGTCCGTCCTTGGTGATCTCCAGCACTGCCAGCGTCGAACTGGCCAGCACCGACCGACGCGGCGGCGCATCCGCACCAAGCTCCGCGTCGGTCGGCAGCAGACTGTCGAGCGTCTTCCAGTGCCGGATTTCAGGCAATAAGCACTCAAGCCGCGTCCGCGCAGCATCCGGTGCATAAACTTTCGGCAATGCCGGCTGGTAATTCGTGCGGATTGCCGCCTGCCGGCGCTTGGCGTAAGCGCTCAGGAGGTCATAGAGACTGGCCTCATATTTCGAGGCCCGCAGCGTCCGCACGCCCTCCGGCATACCGCGTGGAAATACATCCCGAAGCAGCAGGCGTCCCGCATAAACCGCGTGGCCAGCCGCGCGCATCGCATCCAGCCTCCGCAGGCGGAAAGCCAGCGCTGCCGCCATCTGTTCAGGCGCAATCTCTTCATCATCCTTGGCCGGTTTGGGCAGGAGCAGCCGCGACTTCAGATAAGCGAGCCAGCTAGCCATGACGAGATATTCTGCTGCCAGATCAAGACGTTGCCGCGCGGCATGAACAAAGGCGAGATATTGCTCGGCCAATTCCAGAATCGATAGCCGGGTCAGATCGATCTTTTTCTTGCGGGCCAGAGCGAGCAGCAAGTGCAGCGGGCCTTCATAACCGTCCAGATCGACAATGAGCGCCTCGTGATCGGCATCATCTGCCGCCTCAAACGGCAGGTCTTCTTCAAACTCCTCGCTCATGTCATCACCCCGGCCAGTAGAGTTTCCAACCTGATCAGGCCTGACCGGACATCAAACTTTTCCAGCTGCGTACGCGCTTCCTCGACAGCTTCAGCGCGCCTCAGGGCTGACCCGTAAAGCAGGGGCGCAGCCCAGGCAATGGTCTCCATTTCCTTGCGGTCGCCATTGCAATGCAGGACGACATCGCAGCCCGCCGCGATAGATCGTGTCGTGCGTTCCGCAAACGCGCCGGATAGCGCCTTCATCGACAAATCATCCGTCATCAACAGGCCGTCAAAGCCGATCTCTGTCCGTATATGGGCAATCGCCACTTCCGACATTGTGGCCGGTGCCTCGGCATCCAGCGCCTCATAGACGATATGGGCCGTCATGCCCATTGGCGCATGTTTGAGCGCCGCAAAGGGGGCAAAATCGGTTGCGGTCAGACAATCCAGCGGCTCCCGCACGCGCGGCAGGTGGAAGTGACTGTCCGCGTCGGCTCGCCCATGTCCCGGCACATGCTTGATCACGGGGGCCACACCCCCGGCCATCAGCCCATCCATGGCAGATTGACCCAGTGCTGCAATGACCTCGGCATGAGATCCATAGGCCCGGTCGCCGATTACGCCATCCGCGCCTTCAATCGCCAGATCGAGGCAAGGCGCGCAATCGGCATCAATGCCGCTGCTGCGAAGCTCATGCGCAATCAGGCGGTGGTTCAGCCACACCGCTTCTTTCGCCGCTTCGGCATCCTCCGCATGGAGCTCGCCGAACAGGGCCGCCGGAGGAGCATCACGCCAGTGTGGCCGGCGTAGCCTTTGCACCCGTCCGCCTTCCTGATCAATGAAAACCGGAGCTTCGCGCCCGACCGCATCGCGCAGGGAAACACACAGTTTTGCCAGTTGCTTCGGACTCTCGACATTGCGGGCAAAGAGGATAAAGCCCCACGGATCCGCCTCGCGGAAAAACGCGGCTTCAGTCTCGTTCAGAACCAGCCCGGAAAGGCCGAAAATCGCGGCGCGTGCGCTCATCTGCGCGTGGCGTAGCAATCCTGCCCGCGTGCCTGCAACGCGGCACAGAAGGCAGAGGCTTCATCGCGTCCGGCAAAGGCCGCAATCCGCAGACGGTGATACATGCCCCGCCCTTCAATCTCGGCGGACTGGATATCCGGCGCAGCACCCGCTGCAATGTCGGAATAACCGGTGATGAAATTCACCCAGGCGCTTTCCGCTTCCTCTTCGCTTCGGAAGGAGCCGATCTGGACCACCCAGTCACCGCCAGAATCCGGAGCCGGTGTGGCCAATGCGGCCATAGTTTCTTCTGCAGGGGGAGGCGGTGTCGCTGGCTCAGGCTCTGTCCGCACCGGCGCTACAGGTACGGGTGCTGGAGTGTTGGTAACCGTCTCCGTTTCCGTTGCAGCATCCCCCGCATTGCCTGATGCTGCCTGATCCGGTGTGGTTTCTTCCAGACGCAAGGCCGGGCGTCCGCCATCATCTGCGGGTTCTTCCGGTCCGGCGCGCGGCGTTGTGCCGCCATTCGCAGGCGTATCACCTGAAATGCGCTCATAGGCCTCAATGTTAAGGTCCGGCGTTTCCGTCCCGCCGGGGTCGGCTGGCACTTCGCGGTAGGGCGTGGAATCGGCAACAATACGAGACGGTTCATCGCGATCCCGGACACCTTGCTGATAGGCGCTCCACACCACAGCGATGAACAGGACGAAAACCGCCGCTGCCGTTGTCAGCAGCAGAGGGCCGCGCCGCGAATCCTCGCGCGCATCGAATGTTTCATCGTCCTCGTCATACCTGCCGAGGGGGGATTGGGTATCGTGATCGCTCATAGCGTTCCGTTCCTGAGAGGCCGAATCACCTGACCTCTTTCAGAATAACACCAAGACAGGGTGTTTTCCGGGGTCAGAAGTAGGCTTGAACTGTGAATAACCGCCGATGCTCCTCCAGAGCATACCGGTCAGTCATCCCGGCAATATAGTCGCACACCCGGCGGGCCAGTTCCACACTGCCGGCTTCACCCGCCCCGGTGCGGAACCGAGTTGGCAACAGACCGGGGTCGGAATGAAAGCCCATGAAGAGCTCTGTCACCACACGTTCAGCCTGTGCCATCACGCGGTTCACCTTGTAATGCCGGTACATATTGGCAAAGAGATGGCGGCGCACTTCTGCCAACCCGTTCAGCATGTCGTTGGAAAACGCCGCCGTTTCGCGGCCAGCCTGGCGGATGGCATCGGCGCTGTCCGGTTTCAGCTTTTCCAGACGGATCTTTGTTTCAGCCAGCACATCGGTGACCATGCGCCCGATCAGCTCGCGCACCATTTCCAGCACGAGGATATCTTCACGTGCTGACGGATAGCGCGCCCGGACCGCTGCCAGCGTCTCACCCACCAGCGGCAAGGCTGACAAGTCCTCCAGTTTCAGCAATCCGGCGCGCAGCCCGTCATCAATATCGTGATTGTTATAGGCAATATCGTCGGAAAGCGCAGCAATCTGGGCTTCCAGAGAGGCAAAGGTGGAAAGCTCCAGCTCGCGCCAATGGGGATAATCGGTAATGCCCCAATTGAGCTGGTCCTCACCCTTGGCCGCCGTCACCAGCGGGCCATTGTGTTTGACGATGCCCTCAACCGTTTCCCATGTGAGATTGAGGCCTTCAAACTCGGCATAGCGGATTTCCGATTGGGTAATGATGCGCAGCGTATGTGCGTTGTGATCAAAACCGCCAAAGTCTGCCATGCAGGCCGAGAGCGCCCGCTCGCCCGCGTGGCCAAAGGGCGGATGACCCAGATCATGCGCCAGCGCCAGGGCTTCGGTGAGGTCTTCATCCGCATTCAGGGCGCGGGCAATCGTCCGGGCAATCTGCGCCACTTCCAGCGAATGGGTCAGGCGGGTACGGTAGTGATCGCCCTCATGCGCAACAAAGACCTGCGTCTTTTCCTTCAGGCGGCGGAAGGCCGTAGTGTGAATGATGCGGTCGCGATCACGCTGGAACGCTGTCCGTGAGGCGCTGGCCGGCTGCGCAAATACGCGCCCTCGGGAGCGCGACGGGTGGCAGGCATATATCGCCCGGCTGCGGTCTGTCGCGCCCACACTCATCAGCTTGTCCTCAACGGGTTTGCGTTCTGGCTCAGGCGGTCCATATATCAGGTCAGCCAGAAACGAAAGCCGGAGCCGTCCCATGACCGCCCCCCAGATCGAACTCACCGCCCGCGCGGCCAAACGCATTACCGCCATTCTCGAATCCGAGAAGGCGGGTGTGATGCGTATCTCTGTAGAGGGCGGCGGGTGTTCAGGTTTCTCCTACAAATTCGGTCTTGATGCGGCCGCAGCCGATGACGACACCGTGCTCGAACGTGATGGCGCAAAGGTCGCGATTGACAGCGCCTCCCTGCCTTTCCTCGAAGATTGCACGATTGATTTTGCCGATGACCTGATCGGCGCCACCTTCAAGATTGAAAACCCGCACGCGACAGCGGCGTGCGGCTGCGGCGTCAGCTTCTCGATCTGATGGGTGTCATCGAAGCGATCCGCTCGCGTATTTCCACGCGCGCATTTCTGGACAAACCGGTGCCGGAAGCAACCGTTCGCGCCATTCTGGGGGATGCAAGGTGGGCCCCATCCGGCGGCAATCTTCAACCCTGGAAAGTCCATGTCGTCACCGGCGCTGCCCGGCAGGCCATCATCGACGCCGTGAAAGCAAAACTGGAATCCGATCCGTTCGGGGATGAAAACACCTTCCCGGTCTATCCTGAAAATCTCTGGGATCCCTATCGCGCCCGCCGGTATGCCGTCGGTGAGCAAATGTATGACATCCTCGCCATCCCGCGCGAGGACAAGGCCGGGCGCCTCGGGCAGGTTTTGAAGAATCTTGATTTCTTCGACGCGCCGGTGGGGCTGTTCTTTACCATCGATCCGAAGATGAACCCCAATCAGTGGGCGCATCTGGGCATGTTTATCTATGCGGTCACGCTTGCCGCCGAGGGTCATGGCCTCGCCACCTGCATGCAGGAAGCCTGGACCCGGTTTACGAAGACGGTGGGAACAGCACTGGATCTTCCCGGGGACGAACAGGTCTATTGCGGCATGGCGCTTGGCTATGCCGACCCCGATGCACCATTGAACACGATGCGGACAGACCGCGCCGAAGTGGACGAGATCGCGAGTTTCCGGGGGTTCTGAGGACGATGGTATTGCGTGGTTCGAGGCCCGCTTGTCGCGGGCACCTCACCATGAGGTAGATCTTCGCACGCCATCTAACTCCCCTCATCCTGAGGCGCGAACAAGGTGAGCCTCGAAGGGCGAGGTGAGTGGCCAAACGTCTGATCTTATGACTAGGGTCAG